>DASCOT010000021.1:0-5785 GCA_036012155.1 Acidobacteriota bacterium | reverse complement strand
GAATCTCGGCACCGAACTCCGGGTACTGCTTGACCAGCGTCCATTCCTCCGGTGTCAGCTTGCCGCGTTTGTTGAGCACGGATTCCGGCACCCGCAACTTGCCGATGTCGTGTACGAGCGCTGCGATCTCGATGCGCGCCGTTTCCAAGTCATCTAGCTCGTGCTGCTGCGCCGACTTCCGCGCGAGCTCTGCCACGGCTAGGGAGTGGCTTTCGACGAAGCTGTCGCGTTCTTCGACTCGAGTCATGATCTCCTCGAGGCGCGCGCGAAGTTCCGGACTGTCAAGAGCCTCGTCGGCGAGTTGAGCGAGCAGCTCCTCTGTCGAGTCGGCGTCGATCGCATTGGGTTGCTCTTCCTGGTCAGCCAACCTGCTGGTGGTCGGCGTCGTACCGCCCACCGACGCCGGCGCGGTCGGTACCCCGCCCGACAACATTAGCCTCAGCGCGTCAGCAATGACCTCGCTGGGCTCCTTGACGGATTGCTCGCAAACGTCCTCTACACGTGCCCACAGGCGGCTCGGTAAGTAGACAACCTGCTCGACGAAGCCTCCCGGCTTCCTCGTTCGTTCTGACACCAGTCCTCCCAGGCGAGGTTGGTCAGGATCTCCCCATCGTACCGCTGGACATTCCCGGTTGCTTGTTTATCCTGCGGCCATGATACCTCTCCCAGGGCGTCGCACCGTCACCATAACGTTCGCCGGCTTGCTGTCGGCAATAGCCATCGCCTGTGCTACGACCCATCCTCATCTGGCGCCGATCGACGACACCCAGATTCGCATCGACGTCCGCACCTCGCTGCTTGACGACGAGCGCATCGACGCCGAGACCATTCGTGTAGATTCGCGCCATGGCGTGGTGATTCTCGTCGGCGTGGTGGCTTCTACAGATGAAGCGCGGCGCGCCCTGCGCCACGCCAGTCGCGTGTCCGGTGTGCAGCAGGTGGTCAACCGGCTGCGCATTGTGCCTACGGAAACGCTGACGCCATCGGACGAGAAGTCGGGCAGCCGCTCACAGCAGCTTCAACGCCTGCACGACCAGCAGCGCGGCCATTACCGCCACAGTGCGTAGCTCGCGGTTCTGTCGCGCTTGGTGCCACGAGAACGGCAAGGGCTCGGCGGTAGCGTCGGGCCAATCCTCGCTGCGGCGGGCGCCAGGGAGCAGGCGCGGTACCTGGTCGACGTATTCTTTGTACTCGGCCCCGAACAGCGACTGCAGACGCAACTCCTCTACGTGCATCGTCGGTACGTAGAACCCGAGATACATCAACGCGAACCCGCCCAGCCAGATCGGAGCGCGCACGGCTAGCAGCGCTAGCCCGAGCCCGATGAATAGGCTACCCAGGTACAGTGGATTGCGGACGTAGTGGTACGGACCGTGCCGCGTGAGCTCGACGTTCCGGACGAGATGGCCGCAGGCCCACAATCTGATCGCCTCGCCAAGAACGACGAAGAGAGCTCCGAGCACGAATCGATCTTCTGACGTGCGACTGAGCGCAACGTACAGAAGCGCGAACAAAATGCCGGCGTGTACACGGTGGTGCGAGGCCCATGCTCGCCAGCGTTCTATCAGGCGCATGGCCTATTGGTCCCGTTGTAGTCGCGAGAGTCCGGCCGCGACGATCTGCTGGGCGGAGATCGCATCGAGGCAGGCGTTGGTGCCTAGCGGGCAGCTCCGTTTGTGACAGTGCGAGCACTCCAAGTGCTCGCAAACTACCTTGTCGGTGGGTGTCAGGGGACCGAGTCGAGAAGGATTGGTGGGTCCGAACACCGCCACGGACGGCGCTCCACAGGCTACCGCGAGATGCAGCGGGGCGCTGTCTCCTCCGATGAAAAGCGCGGCGCGTTCGAGCAGCGCGCTGAGCTGCGGCAGTGTGGTCGGTACCGAGGGGTGGTTGCCGATGCCCGCTGCTTCGGCAAGGGAACGTGCGGTCGCCTGTTCTCCGGGTCCCCAGATCCAGATTACCGGCCGGCGTGTCTCCGCATGCAACTCGCGGGCAGCGCTCACCAAGCGCTGAGGCTCGTAACGCTTGCTGGGCCAGTTAGCGGCTGGGTGCAGCACGATCGGGGATCTCGTGTCGAGTCCCGTCAAGTATGTGTCGATGTACTCCTCGTCGTCGGAGTTCGCTATCCGCGGCCACTCGATGCCGGTTTCCGCGGCACCCGCCTGCTTGGCGAGGTGCAGGTAACGGTGTACGACGTGCAGATCGCTCGGGGCGACGGCGGTGCGATGGTACAAGCGGGCTGCCCAAGGCTCGCGCGCTGAGTCGGCAGACCATCCGAGCGTGCGGAACGCTCCGAGGCGGGCGACGAAGGCCGACTTCAACAACCCTTGGAAGTCGATCGCCAGCTGATAGCGTGGCTGGCGCAGAGCGCCCACTTGTTTGCGAAGGGTCGACAGATTCGCCGGGCTGACCCAGCGCCGGCGCCACGACTGGATATCGAGCTCGTGTACCTGTAGCGGCCCGGGTAGGCGGCGCACCAGCTCGGCCGCGGCGCGCTCCACCACCCAGCCGAATCGGGTCGATGGCCAGGATCTGCGCAGCGCCGCATAGGCCGGGATCGTGTGAACCACGTCACCGATCGAGCTCAACCGCACGATCAGCACGCTCTCGGGCGGGCTCAAGGGTCGGTTGGACGTAGGCGATCGATCAGCTCGCCGGTGCTGTGACGCTTGGCGTCGCCAACGATCGCGATACGACCTCCCACGGATTCGACGGTCGGTGCCTCAGGGACGCCGTGCACGTAGTCGGTCCCCTTGCAATGGACATCGGGGCGTAACTCGCGGATCAAGCGGTCAGCAGTCCGGTCACCGAATATCGTTACCATGTCGACGCATCGCAGCGCGGCCACCATTTCTGCGCGTACCGCTGCCGGCAACAGTGGGCGAGACGGCCCCTTGAGCAACGCGACCGTCGCGTCGTCATTGATCCCCACCACCAATGCATCGGCCTCGGCAGCTGCGGCAACGAGGTAGCGAACGTGTCCTACGTGTAGCAGGTCGAAACAGCCGTTGGCGAGCGCGACGCTGGCTCCCAGCTGGCGGCGGCGCAGCGCCCATTCCGATGCCGCCGGTAGCTCCAGCACAGGTGCGTCGACGTTCACGAGTCGCCGTCGAGTGCCGCGATGAGCTCGGGATGAGGGACCGCAGCAGTGCCGTGCTTGAGCACCACCAGGCCCGCAGCTACGGAGGCCAACCACGACGCCGCAACGACGTCAGCACCGGACGCCAGCGCGAGAGTCAGCGTGGCGATCACCGTATCGCCGGCGCCGGTGACATCGGCGATCTCGTCGGTACCATGGATCGGTAGGTGAACCGGAAGCTCGTGCCTCTGGAAGATCGCCATGCCCTGCGAACCGCGGGTGATCAGCACGTGTTCGCAGTCCAGTCGCTCGAGCAGCTCGGCCCCGGCGCGCTCGATCGCTTCACGATCGTGATTGAGATGGACACGCAGCACGCCCTCCACCTCGGACTCGTTGGGTGTAACGGCGGTGGCTCCCGGGAAGTCGAGTAGGCGATGCCGCGAGTCTACGGTGACGGGCACATTCGACGCTGCGGCGGCCGCCTGCAACCTCTTGTAGTCGGCGGCCGAGACGGTACCCAGACCGTAGTCAGACACCAACAGCGCGTCGGCCGTGGCGAGCATCGCAGTGAGGTGTTCGACATCATCGTTCGCGGGACGCTCGCGCCAGGCGTGCTCATCATCGATACGCAGGACTTGCTGCCGTACCGTGTCGGATCCGCCCGCCATGACCCGCGTCTTTACCGGCGTTGTTCCATCGTCGCGTCGATCCACGGCACTGATGTCGATGCCGGCGTCGGCGAGGGCGCCCGCAAGCGATCGCCCGGCGTCGTCGTCGCCGACGTGGCCGAATACCCTCACATCGGCGCCCAGCGCGGCAACATTGAGGGCAGCGTTGCCCGCCGCGCCTGGGCGTACATCTTCGCCCTCGTAGCGCAGGACCAGCGCGGGGGCCTCACGCGAAACTCGTGTCGTCGAGCCCCAGAGAAAGCGGTCGGCAACCAGATCGCCCCAGACGACTACGCGCCGGCCGCGGAATGCCTCCACCCAGGGGCGCAGATCGGCAAGAAGCTTCCTGTGATCTTGGGTGACCATCGGGTGAACCGAAGCGATGCCGCCGTGGGCGGCGAGCGGGTAGGCGCTCGCTAACTTAACCGTGGTCGCGTCGGAGCGTCAACTAAGAAGCACTGGTCGCGTGGCCACGCCTACCCCCCCCATAGCGGCTCGAGCCCGTCGAGCGCCTGCTCGGTGGTCAGGCCGGTCATGCAACGGTGGTCGATGGGGCAGTTCTTTGCCAGGCAAGGCTGACAGAACGCGGCTACGCTGGCGATCTGAAGGTGGGGTCCGAGCGGACGTGTGCGGCGCGGATCGGTGGGCCCGAACAATACCAGCGTCGGCGTGCTCAGGGCGGCCGCCAGGTGTGCCGCGCCGGTATCGTTGCTAACCACCGCGCGGCAATGACTCAGCAACGCCGCCAGGTCGATCAGGTCCGTGCGGCCGGCGAGGTTCACGCAGTGATCGTCGCAGCTGCTGTCGACTTGCGCGGCGACGCCGACATCCTGAGGGCCGCCGAGGATTACCGGGAGCGCCCCCCAGCGCTGCGCGGCCGCACTCGCCAACGCGCCGTAGGAGGCCGCCGGCCAGCGCTTCGCGGGGCCGTTGGCGCAACCCGGCACGATTCCAAGAACGGGCTGCTTCGCCTCGATCAACCGTCGGACACGATCCCGGCTGTTTGCTGGCGGCGCCAGGAGCACGTCTTCAGGTCTTGGTGGCGCCGCCTTCAATGGCTCGAGAAGGCGAGCGTAGCGGGAGGCGTCATGGATCGGTGCGAGAGCGTCGGTGGGCGACACCGCCTCGGTCAGCAAGAAGCCGCGCAGTTCCGTGGCATAGCCGATACGGCGACGGACGTTGGCCAAGGCCGAAACGAGAGCCGGCTCGAACGCATTGGGCAACAGCAGAGCACCTGTGGGAGCGAGCCGCGCGACATCGTTGACGGCGCGGCGGAGACCGAGAAGACGGCCGATGCCGGAACGCGGGAGATGTGGCAGCACGCGGCCCCGAACGCCAGTTGCCTGCAGCAGACGCCCATGGGACTCAGGTCCCCAAAGCACGAGCTCGTCCACCGTGCGCCCCAGCGCTCGGATGGTAGGTACGGCCATGACGGTATCCCCGAGCCAGGTGGGTAACCGCACGATCCAGCGCCCGCGCATCTTCTTGGATTCCTCTCTTGCTGGCGCCCTAGGCGGGACGCTCTCTCCAGCGGTCGTGCATCCACAGCCACGCCTCGGGGCAAGCGCGCACGTAGTGCTCGATGCGCGCCGTGATAGAGGTCGTGATCTTGAGCACGGGCTCCGCATGCGTCGACGCCGGCGTCTCGATCGGTGGATCGATTGCCAGCCGATAGTGATCGCCACTCGGCATCCCGAACACCGGCAGAATCGGCGCGCCGGATCGGAGATGGAATTGCGCCACGGCCGGGGTGGTGGCCGCCAGGCGATCGAAGTACGGAACGAATACGGCTTCGGGCGGGAGCGTGTTCTGATCGGCCAAGATGGCGAGTGCGCAGCCCTCCCGTAGGGCGCGCAGGGCTGGCCTAAAAGCGTTGCGTTTGGGTAGCACGCGCGCACCGGTACAGGATCGTAGTTGCGTTACCAGGCGGTCGAGTCGGCGATCATCCAGCGGCCTGGCGATCGATACCAGCGGCACCCCCATCTTTGCGAGAGCAACACCCACCAACTCCCAGTTGCCGTAGTGCGCGCTTACCAGG
>DASCOT010000020.1:0-3795 GCA_036012155.1 Acidobacteriota bacterium | reverse complement strand
CGCCCTCCGCATACCAGAAGCCGCGGCCGTCGGCGAGCCAATGTGGCCTGGCGGAGGCACCCTTGATGAGAGACGGGAAATCCAGGTAGCGCTCGTACATCTCCTGGCGCGAGCCGGCTTCGAGCGCCGACGCCGCCTGTGCCGTATACAGCTCGTCTTGCGTGGCGTGCAGCGTTTGCGACCCGACCCCACCCAGGACTACTAGCAACCCAGTTGTCAAAGGCCAATCCCGAATCCTCATCGAACTTTGCACCGTCCCCCCTGCCCAACAGCGGGCCATTCTCGACGTACCGTGCCCACGGCCACGACCCTAGACCCGACTCGTACGCTGGGACAAGAGGTGTTCCACCAACGCCCTCTTCCGTGCTGGATGGGCCTCGCTGGTTGCGGGCCGGTGGGCCGATGCCCTAGCATCCGCCCACCTCGCCAAGAGGTGAACTGAGCAGCCCCCGGCGCTCGCCCTCCGCTGTGTACGACGTGCCACGGCCGTCAGACAGCCAGAGCCAGACGTCGCTCTGATCGGAGGAAGACGTGGCACAGCTTCGAATCGGCGTACTGGATCTCGTGGCGCGCGCACCCACCAAGGCGCTCTACGCTCGGGTGATGAACGCCAACCTCGCAAGTGTCATGCCGCAGGTGATCGCGGTCTGGTGCGAGGAAGCCGGCCACGACGTCAATCTGGTCTGCTACACCGGAGCGGAGAACCTCCTCGAGGAGCTTCCCGAGGACGTGGATCTGGTGTTCATCGGCGCGTTCTCGCAGGCGGCGCAACTTTCGTACGCCCTCAGCAACCTCCTCCGCAGCCGCGGCGCGGTAACGGTTCTCGGCGGTCCACACGCACGCTGCTACCCGGACGACGCGCTCCGCTACTTCGACTACGTCGTCGGCTTCACCGATCGCGAGGTCGTCGGCGAGATCCTCTCCGATTGCCAACCGCATCGACCGCTGGGCGTGCACCTGGCAGCAAAGACACAGCCACAGGAGCTGCCGAGCGTTCGGCAACGCTGGAAGCACATCGAGCCGACGCTTCGCCACGTGCCGAAGAGCATCAAGATGGTCCCCATGCTAGGCAGCGTCGGGTGTCCGTACGCCTGCAGTTTCTGCATCGACGCCGAGGTCGACTACCAGGCACTCGACTACGAGCAGATCCGCGACGATTTGCGCTTTCTGGTGAAGGTAATGCCCAATCCCACCGTCGGCTGGCACGACCCGAACTTCGGCGTGCGCTTCGACGACTACCTGACCACCATTGAGGAGGCGGTGCCCCGGGGCACCATCCGGTTTGCAGCCGAGAGCAGCCTGTCGCTGCTCTCCGAGCCGAATATGCAGCGCCTACGCGATGCCGGCTTCAGGGCCCTGTTGCCGGGCATCGAGTCCTGGTACGAGCTCGGCGGAAAATCGAGTACCGGACTCAAGTCCGGGATGGACAAGGTCCGGCAGGTATCTGAGCACATCAACATGATTCTCGACTATGTCCCGTACGTGCAGACCAACTTCGTGCTCGGCCTCGACGATAACGAAGGAGCAGAGCCGTTCGAGCTCACCAAGCGGTTCATCGATCAGACGCCGGGCACGTTCCCCGGCTATTCGCTGCTATCGGCGTTCGGCGAAGCAGCGCCGCTGAACCTCGACCTGCAGCGCGCCGGACGCGTGCTGCCGTTCCCCTTCCACTTCCTGAACAACAACCATGCGATGAACGTCAAGCCGATCAACTACGAGTGGGGCGAGTTCTACGACCATGTGATCGACCTGACCCGCTACACATTCTCGCCGCGGCGGATCATGCGGCGGGCCCGGGCCTCGCAACGCGGTTTCGCAACCTGGCTGAACGTCGTGCGAGCAATCTCGTCGGAGGGATATGGGCGCATCCGCTACTACACCGAGCTGCGACGACGTCTGCGGGAGGATCGCCCGCTGCGACGCTACTACGAGCGGGAAACCGACGAGCTCCCGGAGTTCTTCGTGAACCGCATCCGCAGCGACCTGGGGCCGCTCTGGGATTACCTCCCGCCCGGCGCGCTCGTTCACGAGCCCAACGCCTACCTCGAGAAGGTTAGCGGTCCGACGCTCGCCGCCAGATCCGTGGCGCCGGCGGCGACAGATTCGTTGACAATCCCGCCTGGACAGCCGCAAACGCCGGCACGACGCTTCAGGCCCACTCAACGCTGATGTCCCGGGACCGCTCATCTGCTCCAGGCCGATGACCTCTGATCATCATCGGCGTTTCTGTGACAGGAGCCAGGCGGCCAAATCCGGCAAGCGATAGGCCGGATCCCAGGCGTTGTGGCCCGTGCCCGGCAGCTCCGTGTAACGGACGTCGGCGCCCCGCTCGCGCAGCGCCTCGACGATTCCCCGCGAGCCCTCGACCGGAACCACCGTGTCAATCTCACCGTGGAACACCCAGATCGGCAGCCCTTGGAGCCGCTCGGCCACCTCGGCAACCGCCTCACGGGGGCTGCCCGCAACTACCCACTCAGGGACCTGCTCACGCCAAGCCACCCAGCCGCAGATGGATACGATTGCGGCAAACGTGTCGGGGTTCTGGTACGCCACATACCAGGTGCCGTTACCACCGAGCGATAACCCGGTCAGGTACACGCGGTCGCGATCGACCGAGTACTCGTCGAGAGTCACTTCGAGCGCCGCCATCGCGGCCTCGGCCGGATCGCCCGGCCACCGCTGCTCATCCGGAACCTGAGGAAACACCACCACGGCCTGGTACAGGTCCCGGTCGCGGCGGATCGCGCTCCCGATACCCACTTCGGTCTGCGCCAGCCCGTCGCTGCCGCGCTCGCCTGCGCCGTGCAGAAACAGAATCACCGGCCAGTCGGCGCGCGAGTCATAGCCGGCGGGAAGGTACACCTGGTAGGGGTAGTCCACGCCGTTCACATGCACCGAGCGATCGAGGAAGCCGGTGTCGCGTTGCGACCGGGGCACCGCGCCAACTGCCGCAAGCAGCAACAGGCTTGCCAAGATGATCTGCGGCATGGGTCTCCTCCCTTGATTGATTCGAGATCGAGGCAGCTACTCCGCGCCGCGCTCGACGAGTTTCTTCAAGGCGACCAGTTCGCGGTCGAAGCGAGGCTTGTTGGTCGCGTACGCCTCACGTGTCAGCTCGGCGATCTCCTCCTCCGTCAGCCGCGACCCATCTTCCGAGGCAAGCACCGTCTCCGTGTAGACGTCGTAGGTCACCACGGTGCTGCCATCATGCTCGGTCAGAGTCCAGGTGGCGTAGCCGATCAACGGCCCACGGCCAGGAAAGGTGAGCTTGATCGAGCGTCGCTGGTTGGCCACGAGCTCGACGTTCACGACCAGATACGCGATTGTCTCCGGAGCTGCGGGATCGAACGCAGCAAAGACCTCCCCGACGGCGCCGGGCTGCCCGGCATGGTGGCGCAGGGGGAGCGCTTCTTTCCAGGTGCTCGGGTCAACGATGTGGGGCCACACCTCTGATGCGGCAGCATCGATGACGACCGAGCTGTGGGTGACCAGGTCGCTAGCGGCACGGTTGTCGTTGCTCTGGATGGCAACGCCAGACATCAATGCGACAGCGCCGACTAGCGCTGGCAGGCTGGTGCGCATGGCCGTCAACTCCTGGTTGGCGGTGCGGTCGAGTCTTGCGATACCGTTTGCTGCCGGCTCGAGTGACCAAATGATCGTGGGACGACAACCCGACGCTGTCAACATGAGTCGATCGTCGGCGGCCGAGGCTCACCCAAGCATCGAGGAGACGACCTGATGAGCGAGCGACGACCCACCGCCAGCGACTACCCAAAGGAAGTCCTTACCCTGTTC
>DASCOT010000019.1:0-8429 GCA_036012155.1 Acidobacteriota bacterium | reverse complement strand
ACCCGGCGGGCAGCCACAGCGCCGATCACCAGCATGCCAAGCAGATAGAGACCAACACCGGTGAGAACGATCTGTTGATCGGTCAAGATTCCGTGTCCTGGCACCTTGCCGCTCGATCGCCGCGTCGGCCTGAGCTATCGGTCAACCGTTCTATGTCCTCGCTGAGCACGGGTGCTACTGGAAAGGTCCCCTACCCGGCTGGGTGATCTCGAAGCCTTCGCGGTCCTTGGCCGCACGCACCATGCGGCGGACGTCGGCAAGCAACGCCGGCGCGTCGAAGATGACGCCATCCTTGATGGTGTACTTGATGGCGCCGACACGGGTAACGGTGTTGTCATCGAGCAGTTTTACCGTGCCGATTCCGTAGAGCACCTTCAGGTTCTGCAAGGGATTCTCATCCACCACAACGAAGTCGGCCATCTTGCCGACCTCGATTGATCCGACCTCGTCGGCAACCCCCAGTGCTTGCGCACCCTCGAGCGTGGCAGCGCGAACTACCTCCAGTGGATGGAATCCTGCTTCGCGCAAGAGCTCCATCTCACGCACGAACGAGAAGCCGTAGAGATTGTACGAGTAGCCGGAGTCGGTGCCGATGGCAACCCGGCCGCCGCGGTTCTTGTATTCGTTGATGAACGTCATCCACAGCTGGAAGTTGCGCTTCCACGCAACCTCCTCTTCGGTGCCCCAGTAGAACCAGTACGAAGCGTGGGCGACCCGGTTGGGCAGGTAGAATCGCCACAGCGAGGGCAGCGTGTGTTCTTCGTGCCATTCGGCACGCGCCATACGCATGAAATCACGCGTCGTTTCGTAGGCAACGAAGGTCGGCACGAGCGTGAAGTCGAGTTCGAGCAACTCATCCATCACGGCATTCCAGCGGGGCGTGTAAGGCGCCGCCGCCTGCTGCCAGAGCTTTCCGGCTTCGCCGAACCGATGCTGCTCGTCGTTGTAGTTGTAGTCGAGGCGGAAGTCCTGGATAGCGCGGTCTTCGAACAGCGCCTCCGGTAGGCCGTACCAGTGCTGCATCGAGGTGAGCCCGAGCCGCGCCGAGTCGAGCACGTTCATCCAAGCCACGTCGAGCTGCGCGTGGTGCATCGTGGAGTAGAGGCCTCGCCGGTGAGCCTCGTCGAGCGCCGCTTCCATGATGTCGGGCCGCGCTCCGAAAAACTTGATCCCGTGTGCTCCCATGTCCGCCATTTCCGCGACCCAGGCTCGAGCCTGCTGCGGAGTCGCGATCGGACCATCGTGTCCCTGCCCAAACGAAACGGAAGGGTAGAGACGCGGCGCCGTGATCTCGTTCATCTGGCTGCGCGTCTGGTGCTCCAGCATCCATCGGACGCCGTTCTGGCTGCCGGGATCGGCGCTCGTCGTGATGCCGTGCCCCATCCACAGCTTGAGAATGTACTCGGCGGGAGTTTCCGGGCCCGAAAGATGGCCGTGCAGATCGACGAAGCCCGGGAGCACGTAGGCTCCCCCGAGCTCGAGCACGCGGTCGCCGGCGCCCGCCTGCGGCCGGTTCGACTCATCGATGGCGGCACCCGGCACACCGACGTTACGGATCTCGACGATGCAATTGCCCTCGACAACGACGTCGACAGGCCCGCGCGGCGGCGCGCCGGTTCCGTCGATCAGGGTCGCCGTACGGAGGATAAGACGCCCGAACGGCCCCTCGCCGGTCACTCGATCAGGGGCCGCCGGATTCTGCGCCGAGGCCACCGGCACCGCCAACAGCGCGAGAGCGGCAACGGTCGCCAGCACCACTGTGTTAGTCGCCCTGTACTCCGAGCCCTCCCTCATGGCGTCCCAGCGCAGTGGAGAAGCGTGACCCATGAGTGCGCGGATAGTGGAGCCGGCTCCGTCGGGAGCGAGGCGGCGAGCAACAGAGCCCTCCAGATGCTGGTGGTCATCACTTCTCCGAACGCAGGCAGGCCTTCGAGAGCCACGCAACTATACTCCCTCACACAGTCCACGATCGGATGCCCCACGACCCTCCGAACGACTTCGTGCTAGTTGGCACTGGTCGGTTTCCTCGCAGGCACGTTTCGGGCACACTCCCGTATGCTTGGCTCCCGAACTCGAGCCCTGAAAGGAGAGAGCGTGCGCCACCCGGACGACGACAACACCGTGACCACGCAGACGCCGATACGTCGACCACGCCCTCCCCGGATCCTGCTCGCCTTCTCGCTACTCTGTGCATCCCTCGCCGCCCCGGGTCTCGAGGCAACCGGCAACGGCACCGGCGCCGCACCTGCCGAATGGATCGGCGACCTCGACCCTATCGAGCCCGCCGATTGGAGCTACGAGCGTGCCGCTCATCTGATGGAGCGTGCCGGCTTCGGTGCGACGCCGGAAGAGATCGAGCTTCTGGCCAAAGCGGATCCCCGGCAGGTCGTGCAACTTCTGGTCGACTACGGATCGACCGCTAATCCCGCGGTGGGCCCGTTCGAGCATTCCGGGATCTTCGACGAGGGTATGGACCCGTTTCCGCCGAGCCGAGCCGAAGCAGTCCGCATCGGCAGGGAAAAAGGGCGCGCGCTCGGAGTCGACATCCTTCCGGAAGGGTCGTCACGGCGCCTTCAGCCGGTGGTCGACAAGTTCTTCTATGGCCTCCGGGCCGACCGCCTCGAGGCGCTTCGACTCGGCCTGTGGTGGGGCGAGCGCATGCTGAAGAGCGAGCGGCCGCTCGAGGAAAAGCTCACGTTCTTCTGGCACGGCCACTTCGCCACATCCGACGTCAAGGTCCGCGACTACCGCATGATGCTGGTCCAGAACCAAACGTTGCGCCGGCACGCCAACGGCAACTTCCGCGACATGTTGCTGGCGATCATGAAAGACCCGGCGATGCTCGTCTTCCTCGACAACGGCGAGAACGTCAAGGACCACCCCAACGAAAACTTCGGCCGCGAGCTGCTCGAGCTCTTCACCATGGGAGACGGCAACTACAGCGAGCACGACATTCGAGAGGCATCGCGTGCCTTTACGGGTTGGACCAACGATGTCCTCGAGTTCCGCTTCGACGGCAAGCTGCACGACTATGGAGAAAAGGAGTTCCTGGGCAGGAAGGGGGCGTTCGACGGCGACGAGATCATCGACATCATCCTCGAGCAGCCGGCGACAGCCGACTTCATTGCCGCGAAGCTCTATCGCTTCTTCGTCGCCGAGGAGGCGCCGCCGGCTATCCTCGCCGAGCTCGCGGCACTCTTTCGCGAGTCGGGGTACGAGCTCCGTCCGGTGCTCGAGAGGATCTTCCTGTCGCGTGATTTCTACGGCCCCAGATCCTTCGCCACGCAGATCAAGAGCCCGGTGCACCTGGTGGTCTCGACCTATCGCAAGCTCGGACTCGAGAAGCTGCCGACGGTTCCAGATTTCAACGGGCTCACCGCGAGCCTCGGTCAATCCCTCTTTTATCCACCCAACGTTGCGGGATGGGCCGGCGGCCGGACCTGGATCACTCCGGCGACCCTGCTGGAGCGCGGCAACCTGATGCGCAGCATCCTGTTCCCGCCCGATCTCGAGTCCTACGGGGCACCCGACCGCCGCATGCCCGGGATCTACGCACGGGTGGGGCGCCGTCTGGCGGAGGGAGCCAACATCACCTCCGCGACCCAGGTCGGCGACTCGGCGTCCAACATGATGGTCGACGCCGATGAGGACTACAACACTCGCTATGGCGGCTACCGCGGCTACGTCATGGCCTACGAAAGGGTCAAGCTCGTTCCTCGCCACGCCATCGAGCTCGACCTCGTGGGGATGCTCGCGGCTGAGGGCGCGGAAACCAGCGCCGAAGTGATCGATCGCCTGGCTCGCCGGTTTCTGCACATCTCTCTCGAGCCCGATGCGCAAGCGGATCTAGTCGCCTTCCTAGAAGAGCGCCTCGCCGAGAGCGGGTCATCAGTCGGCGGCAGGGAGGACGCTCTGCGGGCGGTCCTCTACCTGGTCTTGAGCACTCCTGAGTACCAACTGGGGTAACGTCATGAGACGACCACGTTTCGGACAGGCACGCATCGATTGCCCCTACTCGCGGCGCGACTTCCTGCGTCGTGGCCTTTACGGCCTGGGAGTGACCGCCGGACTACCGATGGTTCTGAATCGCACCTCGGCGGCTCTGGCGGCTCAAGCGCTCGGAGGATCCGCCGAACAGCACCCGCAGCGAATCCTCGTCGTCGTCGAGCTGTCCGGCGGCAATGACGGTCTCAATACCGTGGTGCCATTCGGCGACGACGCCTACTACCGCGCGCGTCCGAAACTCGGAATCCCCAGGAACGACCTCCTGCCGATCACCGATGGAGTGGGGCTCCACCCGTCCCTGGTCGGTTTCGAGCGGCTCTACAAAGACGGCCTGTTGGCCGTCGTCGAAGGCTGTGGCTATCCCAACCCCAGCTTGTCGCACTTCACCTCGATGGGTTTCTGGCACACCGGCGTCCCCAATGGTGGCGAGACGCTCGGTTGGGTGGGTCGATTCGCCGACGCGCACACCCCCGACGGTAAGCGCAACTTGATCGTCAACATCGCCAACTCGCAATCACTGGCGGTGCGCGGAAGGGTGAACTCGCCGCTGGTCTTCAACGATCCCGGTCGCTTCCAACGCCAGGGAGAGGAAGACGAGATCGCCGCTCTTGCTCGACTCTCTGGTGCCCACGCGACCGGCAACAGCGAGCTCGAGTTTCTGCGCGGAACAGCGGAGAACGCCATTGAGAGCTCTGCCTTCGTGCGTCAGGCCTGGTCCGGTTATCAAACCCCGGTCGACTACGGCATCGGCGGTGCCGATCTGCGCAAAGTGGCAGCTCTGATCGCCGCCGATATGCCCACTCGGGTCTACTACGTCAGCTTCAGCGGCAACTCCTTCGACACCCACGTCCACCAGGCCGACCTCCACGCCCGACTGCTCATGTACATGTCCGATGCGGTACGTGGGTTCATGGAGGATGTGCAGCGCCTCGGCCGCGCCGACGATGTCGCGATGGTCCTGTTCTCGGAGTTCGGCCGGCGAGTCGAGGAGAACGCCAGCCTCGGCACCGATCACGGTACCGCCGGACCGATGTTCGTGGTGGGGAAGAACCTCGAGGGCGGCTTCTACGGTAAGACACCGAGTCTCACCGACCTCGACGACGGTAATCTCGAGATGACCACTGACTTCCGACGGGTCTATGCCACGGTGATCGACGAGTGGATGGGCTACAGCAATACCGAGGCTATCCTCAAGGGCGACTATCAGCCGCTCGGCGTCTTCAGCGCATCTCGAGCTTAGGCTGCCGCGGCGACCAACGGCGACCGGCGGCGGGGTCGACGGTCATCGCCCTTGTGCTGGCGTCGTGTGCTCCCGGTGGCTCGCAATCGGCCGCTCCGGAGCCCGACGCACCGCCTACGCCCAATACGGCAGCATCGCTGCTCGCCACGCTCCCCGATGGGCTCGGTCCGGCGATCGTGTCGCTGGCGCCGCACGCGGAGGCCGCGATGCTGGCACCGGTACGCGAGGCGGCAGCCCCACCCGTGGTGATCGATCAGTTCGCCTACACCTTCTATCCGCTGCTGGCGATCGCGGTACGCGGTCAGCTGGTGCGGTTCGGCAATAGCGACAACAACGACCACAACGTTCGCGTGACGCACGCTGACACAGGAGCCGTGGTCGTCAACGCCGATCTGAGGCACAACGACGAGATCGAGTACCGGGTTGAGCAGACGGGTCCCTACACGGTCCGTTGCGAAATCCACCCGGCAATGAAGGCACTCATCCTCGTGGTCTCGCACCCGTATGCGGCGATCGCCAATCATCGCGGGAGCTTTCGCATCGAGGGCATCCCGGAGGGGTCGTACCTGCTGACGGCCTGGGCAGCTGCGGGCGAGCGCATCCTTCAGCAGGACGTGCAGGTGCGGGCGAACGCCAACGGCAGCCTCGTGATGAGCCTGATCGCATCCGGTTAGGCGCTTCCTGGTGTGTATCCAAGGCACCAACTGGTTCGACGGGTTGGAGCGGCTCGCGCCCGAACGACCTCGTTCGGCGACCGGGGCCGCTTGCCATGGCATCACTCGCCGCGGACCAGGCCATCCTGGTTGTAGTGATGAACACAAAACAGCGCCCAAGAATCCTCGAAGGCCATCTCCAGGTCGCCGGTCACCGAGGTCGTGCCTCGTCCGATTTCCCCGTAGGTGAACTCGAAGCTGCCGGTCGGGCGTGCGATTGCAATGTGGAACGGCTCACCGTTGAACTCGTTGATGATCGGCTGGCCGACACTCTTCATGACACCCGGAATGTCGACCTTCGCCGTTCGAAGCTCGAGGTTCACCTCTAGATCGATCGGCAGGAACAGGGTCTCGGAAAACTCCGAGCACAAGGACCCGAAGACAGAGAAGTGATTGCTGAGGGGGACGCACGCCTCACCCGAGATGATCGTTTCGAGAGCAAGCCGCTGAGCCTCGTCGGCGCGCTCGTCGTACCTGTTCATTTGGCCTGGTAGGGCCCATGCACGGCCTTGACGATAAACGACTCGGCCGAGTCGTCCAGAATAATGACGCGATACGACTCGCCATCCTCGTCTACGCGAATGACGATGTGGCCCTGATCGCTCGCCAGCCGAGCGAATCGTTGTGGGCCGATGGCGTGCTCGGTGGCTTCGACCACGGTGACGGCGAAAACATCCCGGGGGCCGTCGTACAGCCGCGCGGAAGTCACCCGGTCGATGACGTAACGGCCCGGGTGATCGGCTGATCTCGACGGAACGATCCACACACGAGCTTGCAGCGAGCGCACGAAGAACTCTGTCGTCCCGTTGCCGAGGCCATGGTGGTTGAGCACGGCTGCGTCCACCGCTCCCACCGCCCTGGCGACCGGGGTCTCAATGCCTTGCCAGTCCGGATAACCCGGAGCGGGCACACCCGGCATGTCGCCCCCCGTGTAGTAGTCGAACTGACCGTAGCTCACTCGAATCGCCAGGCTGCATTGGTTCTCGGTGGGCCAGTCCTCCCTCGGTATCCGGAAAAGGTCCGGAAAATGTTCCTCGGTGTTGGTATCGAGACCGGTCCACACCTCACCGTTGGCGGCCACGTTCCTTACCTCGAAGCTCGGATAGAGCCCCGGCTCGCGCTGCAGCACGATCTGGTCGTGGCGGCCAGGCTGCAGGCGCTCCACCTCCATCCCTTCGTGCAGGCGCTGTTTCTCGAGAAAGGCTCGGTAGTCGCTCAGCGAGAGCGGCCGGGGGTAGTCGTAGTCGGGCCACCCCCGATCGAGCATCGTGCGGATCGGGATGTACTCCGCTACGTCGGTGAACCCGCCCATATGATCACCGTGAAAATGGGTAATCAGGGCGTAGTCGATGGCCGGATCGGGGTCGTGGGCGAGCATCCGCTGGGCGTAGCGAGCAATCCATTCGCCGGGGGTGCGGGACCCGTCGGGCACGGGTGCGGCACCACGCGGGGGCTCCGGGCTTCCGTCTCCTGAATCCACCAGCATCGAGGTGCCATCTGGGAAGATCAGCAACGCTGCGTTGCCTCGCCCGGTGCTGATCTGGTGAATGTCGAGAGCACCGGGTGTCCAGGATGGCAACGGCTCACCGACCGACTGAGCAGCCAGTTCGACGGTGCACAGCGCTGACAGTGCGAGGAGAATCATGGCGGTCATGCCAACTCGTGGAACTTCCAATGACATTCCCCTAGGGCCTCCTTGTCGTGGTCGCATTTCGTCTCCCAGTCGCTGGGCGCGACGTCTCACCGTTGCTCATCCTCCACAAGGCGTTCACGGCGGCGGCGGGACCGGAAGGCCCCCTCGGCCCATCGGGCGGACTCCGGGATCAAACCGACCAGCCGCAACCGTTGAGGGCACTTCGTAACTCATAGGATCGGTGCTGGCAAGAGATCGTTGGAGCGCCAGCAGAGCAGAAGTGCCGCCGGCCTCCAAGAGCGACATTCTGCTTGACCCCATCTACTTTGCATGACAAAGTTCATTGTATGGAGAACTCATCGCCTGATCTCGGCCGCGCCCCTCCGCTTCCGCCCACCACATTTCTCCTGCTGGCCGCACCTCTCCTCGCCGCCTGCACGATCGTGCACGGCGACGACCCGTCGGCGGTTCGGTCTCACATCGACGAGCCGCCCGATACGGAATACATCGACGCGGTCGAGTGGGCACGCCCTCTCGTTCGCGCCTTCATGGTCGAGGAGAACCTGCCCGGCCTGTCGCTCGCTGTGGGTATGGCGGGAAAGGTCGTCTGGGCAGAGGGCTTCGGCTGGGCGGATATCGGCGCGCGGCGACCGGTGACACCCAAGACCCGATTCCGCATCGGGAGCGTCGCCATGCCGATGACCGCAACGGCCGTCGGACTGCTGCACGAGCGCGGGCTACTCGATCTCGACGCGCCGGTTCGAGACTACGTGCCGAGCTTTCCCGAAAAGGAGTGGCCCGTCACCACGCGCCAGCTGATGGGGCACGTCGCCGGGGT
>DASCOT010000018.1:0-17031 GCA_036012155.1 Acidobacteriota bacterium | reverse complement strand
GGAGCTTGCGTACGATCTGCTCGGCGCTGTGCCTCTTACTCGGCATTCTGACCTCCCTTCTTCGACCCAGATCGTGAGATTACATCTGGATCCGTTTTTGGGGGTCAGGTCAGTTCGCCAGCCGCTCGGACAACGGTGGCGAAGCCTTCGGCCAGGACGTGCTGGTCGCACAGCATATGTGCGTTTGCTGCCGACCGAGCATTGCCATGGACGATGACGGCAGCATCCACATTGCCTGGCGCAAGGTGTTCGAGGGCGATATCCGCGACATCGTGGTCAGCAGCTCACGTGACGGCGGCGCCTCGTTCGAGCCGCCGGTTCGCGTTGCGGAGGACAACTGGCAGATCAACGGGTGCCCTGATGTCGGTCCCAGAATTGTCAGCGACGGCGATCGTCTTGCCATTGCCTGGTACACGATGGGCGCCGACGAACGGGTCAGAGTGCACCTGGCCTTCTCCGCCGACGGCGGCAGGAGCTTCTCGGACGCGCTTGAAGCTTCCGCGGGCGTCGTCGATGCCACACGGCCGCATCTTTCGGCGGTGCCGGAAGGCGGTGCGGCGCTGGTCTTTCAGGGGCGTGAGCCCGACGCGACAGGCAGCTGGGGACGCATGCGTCCGTATCTGGTGGAGGTGTCGGCCGAGGGCCGGGTATCACCCCCGGCCGAGATCCCCGGCAGCGTCGGCTCGGTGTCGTTTCCCGTCGTCGCTGCCGGTCGAGCCGGCCGCATCTTCGCCAGCTGGACCGAAACCGGTGAGGATGGTGACCAGGTAGTGTTCGCCCGCGGCCGGCGTCAGTCGCCTGATGATCTCCGTAGCGGCCCGTCTAACGTCCCGGACCCAGCAGCACGGCGTTGATGAACAGCAGCTGCGTGGCCTCGGTGTAAGCCCGGTAGTTCGGATCCTCGGCGAAAGCGACGATCTGCCCTCGTCCTACCGGCTGATGGATCAGGAAGGCCTTGTTGGCGAGCTGAGGCTGTCCCTCGTCCCAGACGATGCCGCTCAGCACCAGGTTGTCGAGCTCGCCGTAGCGACCGACATTGGTTCCGTTGTCCAGCGTGACGGGCCGGAACACCCGGTTGCCTTCGACGAGCACGCCGATCTCCCCATCCGTGCCGGCAGCCAACCAGTGCTCGGTGTCGAGCAGCACACGCAGGATGGCGCCCGGCACCGACTCGGGCGACTCGTCCTCGGGCACGATCTCGTCGAGGTACTCGATGGGTTGATCGGAGGTGCCCTGGGTAGGTGGATCCTCACCTTCGGCGCGGCCGCCACGTCGCTCCGCCGTGCTTGCCAGCAGTCTCGCGTTCGACGCCCAACGTGTCGACTCGGCAATCGTGATGACCGTCCCGCCCTCTCGCATCCATCGACGGATGGCATCGAGCATCCCGGAATTGACCGAGCCCCCGTAGTTGCCGCTGGGGAAGATGATGACGTCGAAATCGCTCAGCGGGGCTCGACCGAGGCTCGATGCTCGCACCGCCGTCGTGCGCACACCGTACCGTTGTTCGAGCACGTAGCGGGCCCATCCCACCGAGTAGGATCGCCCGGGTGCATCGTAAACAAGCAACACACGCGGGTCGCGCAGCGCCGAGACCCTTCGGCTGCCGAGCGACATGCCGTCGCTTACGTAGGAATCGTCGATCGCGACCACCTCGGCGCCGTGCGCCGCGGCGATCCTCCCCAAGCGCTGCCTGAGATCCGGCCCGTTCTCGACCGTACGGATGATCGCCGTTCCGACGTCGTAGTGTCGGTCGCCGAGGGTGAACTCGCCGCCACCGGAGCGCACGCGGATGCCCTCGCGCAGCGCCTCGGCGATGGTTGCCGCGCCGTTCGTGCCCCACGGAATCAGGTAGCCGACCTGCGCCGGTGGCAGCGTCGTGTCGCCCACGGTCGCCGGGGGATCGGCAGCCACGATGCTGCCGGCCACGCCGGTTGCCGCGTCCGCCTCGAGCATCTCGACGTCCCAAAGCAGCGGCTGGCTCCACGCCGTCAGATCGTAGATCTCATCGCGCTTGCGCTGGTCGCGTAGCTCCAGCTGGCGCTGGATGAAGTCCTCGTCCATCGGGACGTGGTCGTCCAGCAAGCTGTGGGCGAAGCGATGTGCCGGCTGTGCCATCGGCACGATATAGCTGCCGTTCTGTGCCAGCGTGCGGTCACCAACGGTGACCGCGCCGGTCGCCTCGCGCACCTCGATTCCGTTCCGAGTCAGCAGGCGGGCCAGACGCTCGGCCATCCCCGGATCGTGTGATGAGTGCAGGACGAGCTCGGCCGGGCCTTGCTGGCCAAGCTCGATACCCTCGCGTCGAAAGGCCAGATAATCGCTCAGGATTCTCTCGCGGTTGCGCGCCGCGGTCGCGGCGGTAGCGATCGCCGCGGTGAAGTGGTGCAGTACCCCGTCGCCGTACGTCAGCAGGTCGCCGTCGGAGCGCTTGAGCACGAGCGACCGAGCCGAGGCCTGCTCGTAGGTCATACCGAGAGCTCCGTGACTCATCGGCCACATGTCGACATAGCCGGGGTAGAACAGGTCGTAGACGTCGCGGCTGAAGTAGGCGAAACCGCGTTGGTCGAACGCCGTCGCGTTGGCGCGCCCGAACACGTCCATCAAGGCGATCTGTCGCTCGCCGTACCAAGGATTGGATGGAGGCGCCGTAGGCGGGAAGAAATAGGTCGCGTCGCCGCCCATCTCGTGTAGATCGGCGACGATCTGCGGCCAGAAATCGAGGAACATCTTCACCTTGCCGCGTGTCTCCAGCTGGCTCTGGATGAACAGGTCGCGGTTGAGGTCGAACAGGTAGTGGTTGACGCGCCCGCCGGGCCAGGGCTCGTCGTGCTCGGCAGAGTACGCCGCCGCATCGGGCCAGCGCGCCTGCCCCATGGTGTTCTGCTGAACGAAACGCGCGCGCCCGTCGGGGTTCTCCGCCGGGTCGATGAGCACCAATGACTCCGCGAGGATCAGGTCGACGGTGGCGTCGCCCTGCGCCGCGAGCAGGTGGTAGGCCTCCGCCATGGCGGCGCCATTGGAGCTGATCTCGTTGCCGTGCACGCCGTGCATGAGCGCTGTGACCACCGGCAAGCGAGCGATGAGCGCGGTTGCCTCGGGCTCTGAAAGATCACCGGGGTAGGCGAGCTGTCGCAGGTCGGCCTTGATCTCGTCGAGCCGAGCGATGCGCTCCGCCGAGCCGATCACCATGACGACGAGCGGGCGCCCCTCCCAGCTTACGGCGTACTCGATCAGGCGCGTGCGATCCGGCGCGACCGCGGCGAGCGTCTCCATATAGAGAAGGATCTCGTCGGGCGGAGTGATCTCCTCGCGAAACTCGTGACCGACCACGTCCTCGAGCGTCGGGATGCTCGGGTCATAGCGCGCGTTGACGACCAGTTCCTGGGCCGGAGCGGCGATCTGCAAAGCAGCGACAAGTGCAAGGGCTTTCATCATGCGAGGGTTCACCTGGGTTCGCGGGGCAATAGCGTCCGATAGGGGCAGTCTAGGAGTCGCCGATGCTTCCCGCCAGGCTGGCGCGGCCGGCGAGTCCGAGGCGCGGGTAGGGGGGCGCCAGGTAGGGGGGTTGCCGAGGTCGGCGCCGCTCGCCAACGACGGCATCGCCAGTCGAGTAGGGGAGCGATAGCATGGCGATGTGTACCAGGCTCCGACGGCGATCCCTGTCTGACAAGGGAAAGGGGAATCGATGAGGGCGATGTTGCTGCGCCGGGTCGCCTCGCTCGACGAGGAGCCGTCGCCGCTGGATCTGGCCGAGCTGCCGATGCCCGAGCCGAAATCCGGCGAGGTGCGCATCAGAGTCTCCGTGTGCGGTGTCTGCCACACCGAGCTCGACGAGATCGAGGGCCGTACGCCGCCGCCCGAGCTGCCGATAGTCGTTGGCCATGAGGTGGTGGGTGACGTCGACGCGCTGGGGCCGGGAGCCGTGAGGTTTGAGCTTGGCGACCGGGTGGGCGTCGGCTGGATCCACTCGTCGTCTGGCGCGGCCGACGAGAACACCAGCCACCAGTTCCGCGCCACCGGGCGCGACGTGAACGGTGGCTACGCCGAGTACATGACCGTATCCGAGGACTACGCGCACCCGATTCCCGAGGTGTTCTCGGACGAGGGTGCTGCGCCGCTGCTTTGCGCCGGCGCAGTCGGTTACCGGGCACTCAAGCTCAGCGGTATCAACGACTCGGAATGTCTCGGCCTCACGGGCTTCGGAGGCTCGGCGCACATCGTGCTGCAGGCGGCGCGACACCTGTGGCCGGACACCCGAATATTCGTCTTTGCCCGCACCGAGAGCACACGCGCCTTCGCGCTACGGCTGGGCGCTACATGGGCCGGTGATATTACCGATGGAGCGCCCGAGCCACTGCACGCCATCATCGACACCACTCCGGCCTGGACGCCGGTGGTGGAGGCGCTGGCCAATCTGCGCCCTGGCGGGCGACTGGTCATCAACGCGATTCGCAAGGAGGATGCCGACAAGGCGTATCTCCAGAATCTCAGCTATCACGAACACTTGTGGCTCGAGAAGGAGATCAAGTCGGTCGCCAATGTAACCGGCCCCGACATTGCCGAATTCTTGACGCTGGCTGCTGAGATCCCGATCGTTCCCGAGGTGCAGACGTACCCGCTGGGCGAGGCCAACCGCGCCTTGCAGGACCTCAAGCGCGGCGGGGTGCGCGGCGCGAAGGTGCTCGTCGTTCGCTAGCCGAGCGCCATCAAGCGTCGTGGCGCAGCGTTGTCGCCGGGTCGATGAGCCTCAGCTGGGAGAAATACGACGAGTAGAACCCACGATCTCGGGTGAGTAGCCGGTCCGCTGTCGTGGCGGCGTGAGCGCCGATGAGGAAATCGGCGATCATGCGGCGGCGACTTCCACCACGTTGTCGATACTCCCGCCACATTGCACCGGCCTCGAGGCCCGACGATTCATCGAGCGGCACGAACTCGACGCCGATGCGACGCATCGCGCTCGCCGCCTCCGACGTACGCGGGAACGACGCGCCGAGCTCCGCCCAGACCACGTCGCAGGCGATCAGGCTGCCCGCCGCCATTGAAGCCCGTAGGGCACGTCGCGAGTCGGCGAGGAACTGGCGATCGGCGGTGAAAACGTCGAGCAGCACGTTGGTGTCGACCGCCGTGATCATGTCGTATCCGGATCGCCTCTCAGGCCGCGCATCAGATCGTCGGTGGAAAGCCCGATTTGCAGGATTCCGGTGACACTCAGCAACGGGTCCTCCTGCAAATCCTTGACGGCCACGATGCGCCCCTCTTCCTCGCGAACCTCGAGAACTTGCCCCGGACGAATGCCCAGACGCTGCCTGAGTCGTTTGGGAATCGTGATCTGGCCTCGTTCGGTGACGCGTGTTCTCATGCTAAGACAGTACGAGTTCTGATCTATTAAATCAAATCTCGTCTGCCGTCTTGAGAGTGGCCGCCGTACCGATCCCGGCCGCATGGCTGGCCCACTCTCGTTCCCATGGGCGGCGTGGTACCGTCCCCCGCGTTTCAAGCGATTCGTTCCCTGCTGCCTGTGATACAGCCATGGAGATCAGGCTCGACCAATCACCCTACGCGCGGGCTCTCGGCGCCGAGTTGGTGCGCTCCGAAGAGGGCATGGTCGAGATACGGCTTCCTTTTCGCGAGGAGTTTCTGCGGATGGGGGACTCGGACTGGTACCACGGCGGGGTGATCTCGGCCCTGGCCGACATCGCCGGCGCGTTCGCGGTGCTGACCGCGGCAGGTAAGGAGAGCGGTGCGACCATCGACCTGCGCATCGACTACCTGAAGCCGGCCCGGGCGGGCGACCTGAACGCGATCGGTCGGGTCGTGAAGATCGGCCGCCGGATCTGCCGTGCCGACATGGAGGTCCGCGACGCGAGCAGCGATCTGGTGGCCATCGGCCGGGGCACTTTCCTGGGGGCCGGCGAGTGAGCGTCGCGCCGCGGCTCCCGGGTCGACGAATGATCGCGCCGCCCTGCGTAGCGTCGCACGGGTGCCACAAATGAAGGCGGCGATCCTCGAGGGGCACGGCGATCGGGAGCAGATCCTCTACCGGGAGGTTCCCGACCCGGAAATCGGTGCCGACGAGGTGCTGCTGGCCGTGAAGGCCACGGCGGTGAACTTCCACGACATCTTCACGCGCCGCGGCATGCCCGGTATCACCATCGAGTTTCCGCTCATCACCGGCTCCGACATTGCCGGTGAGGTTCGCGAGGTCGGCTCAGCGGTCGACGGGTGGAAGGCGGGCGATCGCGTGCTCGTTGATCCGGTCGACTGGAACAGCGACCGGCCCGGCATGATGGGCGAGACCTCACCCGGCGGGCGCGCCGAGCTGCTCGCGGCGCCCGCCGCAAAGCTGATTCAAATGCCCGACGACGTCAGCTTCGAGGCTGCCGCCAGCCTGCCGCTCGCCTACGGCACGGCCAACCGAATGATGGTGACGCGCGCTGGGATCAAGGCCGGTGAAAAGGTCCTGGTACTCGGTGCCAGCGGTGGGGTCGGGACCGGGTGCGTTCTGATCGCGAAGCTTGCCGGCTGTGAGGTGATCGCTTGCGCCAGCTCCGACGACAAGCTCGAGCGTCTGGGCGAGCTCGGTGCCGACCACCTCATCAACTACCGGGAGAGCGACTTCCGGAAGGAGATCTACCGTATCTGTGGCAAGCCGCGCGTGCGTGGCGGTGGCGGCGTCGACGTGGTGGTCAACTTCACCGGCGGCGACACCTGGGCACAATCGCTCAAGTGCATTACCAAGGGCGGGCGATTGGTGACCTGTGGAGCCACGGCCGGATTCGATCCGAAGACCGACCTGCGCTACATCTGGACTTTCGAGCAGAACATCCTCGGCTCCGACGGCTGGACCCGGCAGGATCTCGAAGAACTGCTCGAGCACGTCTCACAACGCACGCTGGTGCCGGCGATCGACGTGGTCTTGCCGCTATCCGAGGCGCGCGAGGCCGAGCGCCTGCTGGAGGACCGCGAGGTCTTCGGCAAGGTCGTCCTCGTCCCGTGATCCGGTGAGCGACGACCGCGTCTCTCCAGCCCACCGTTACCCGCTGGCGGAGGAAATCCCCACCGAGGTGCTCGACGCCGAGGTGCGCCGGCTCGAACGGCTTCGTGACCGGCCGCTGCCGCTGCGCCTGGCCGGCTACTTGCGGCTCGGCGGTCCGGGATTCATGAACGCCGCGCTGACCCTTGGTGCCGGCACGCTGACCGCCTCGATGCTGGCGGGGTCGATGTTCGGTTACCGCCTCATGTGGCTGACCTGGGTGTCGATGGGGCTCGGGGTCTTCATGATGATGGCAATGGCGCGGTTTACCTGCCACGGTGGCTTCGCGGTGGTCGAGGTTCAGAATCGCTACCACGGCTGGATCGTCGGGTCGATGATGACAGCGCTGGTGGGCACCGTGTTCGTCGGGGTGGTGTTCAGCTTCGGCCAGTACAGCCTCGGGACCCACCTGATCGAGTCGCTGACGCCGCTCCTGGGGTTCGAGTTTCCTCGCCAGATCAACTGGGTGCTCTACATGGCGCTGACGACCTGGTTGATCCTCAGCTACGGGCGAGGATCGGGCGGCGGCGCCCGCCGGGTCGAATCGGCCATGAAGATCGGCATCTTGATCATGTTGGTGTGCTTCGGGATCTGCCTCCTTGTCGTGGGCGTCGACTGGGGTGCCGCGTTGCGGGGGATATTCGTTCCGTGGCTGCCACCGGGAGGCCCCGGCCTCGACCTGTTCATTGCTTCCTCGGCTGCGGCGATCGGGGTGATGGACTGGTTCTTCTTCAACTATGCGGGCCTGGCGCGCGGCTGGGGGCGGCGCCACGAATCACTGGCGCGCTTCGACATCACGCTCGGGCTGTTCGTGCCGTTCGTCCTGGTGAACTTCATTGTCGCGAGCGTCTTCGCGGCCACGCTCTTCCGGCAAGGCCTGCAGCCGCAATCGGCCCAGGAGCTCGCCACAGCGCTGATGCCGCTGCTGGGGCCGACCTGGGCGCCCGTGCTGTTCTATCTCGGGTTCCTCGCCGTGCCGATTACCACCACCGTGGCGATGGGCATCGCCACCGCCATGGGCCTCCACGCTGCCATGGGATGGCAACCGGATCCGGCATCCTGGCGATGGCGGCTCAGCGCGCTCCTGCCCCATGTCGGATTTCTGGCCGTGTGGTTTCCCAATCCGATCTGGCTGATCGTCGTCATCAGCGCGTTTCTGGCGCTCTCCAACAACATCGTCGGGTGGTCGTTCTTCCTGCTGTTGAACGATCCTCGGGTTCTCGGAGCCGACCGTTCGCGCTCCTACTTGTGGAATCTCGGCATTCTGTTGCAGATAACGCTGCTCAACTCGGTCGCCATTCTCTATGTCTTCAACCGATTGGGATGGTGGGTGTGATCGATCTCGAGCGGCGCATCGGGCCTTTGTCGTGGCGGGTCTGGGGGCTCATCGCCAACTTCGTTGGCAACGCGGTGGCACTCTACGGAGCGGCGGGAGTTCTCCGCGATGGCAGCGGCTGGCCGGCCCTCGCCGTCGGCCTGGCGATTACGGTGACCTGCGTTCTGGTGCTGGCGATTCCGAGTCCCGATCCCGGCGCGCCCGACGACGGCTAGCCGCCGGCGCTCATCGTCATGGCTCAACCACCGAGGGTCACGATGCCTCGCGGAGTCGCCAGCGAGATCATCATGCGGACGGGGCCGGAATCTACCTCTAGCGGGAACCCCACCGAGGTGAGCAGGAGCTCGAGGCGGCCGCGCGTCGGCGTGGCGATGGCGAACGATTGCAGTCGACATCCGGCGGGCGAGCTCGCCGCCGGATGCGTGGTGCCCGGATCCCACTGGAGGAAGAACGGTGCGTTGATCAGATCGACGTCGCCCATCACGAACATCGTCCACCGTATCGTCTCGCCGTCGTCGGTCAGCCTCGATCCGGCCCCCGGCTCGTTGGCCACCAGGCCTGTCGAGGTCGCCACGGCGTGAAGGCTGCCGATGTCGTCGGTGGCGAGCGCCCAGAGAATCGGGGTTAGGGTGGAGTGCGCGCTGGCGGCGCCGAACATGGGATCCAGCTGCGCACCCGGCCGCGGGGCGACGATCTCGAGGTAATGATCCCGACCGAGCGAGACGAGCGCGTTGTGGGTACCCAGGGCCGGGTGTTCACCGCCGTAGACGGGCCGTACTCCGCTCAGAGCCTCGAAGGCTTCGATGCCAGTTTCGAGGTCGTCGATCGCTACGACGAAATGATCGAGCCACACGCCAGGGCCGACTTCGGACGTCGACGCCATCACTTCACTGCGAGGCGAGGTGGACCTCACGATTGGTTTCGGTCATCAACGTTGCCCCTGCTCGAGGACGGCTCCCTGGAGCACGGCATCCTAGCAGGTCGTGGTTACCAGCTCCCGGGTCAGGCTCCGGGCACCCTGTCGCCGGTCCAGCCCGGAGCATCGGCAGGCACCACCACGCTCGTGCCGTTGCTGCGAACCACCCGTAGGCGTACCTGGCGGTGGCGCCAGTCGGCCGTGCGCCGCGGCAGCCAGCGTGAATCGCCGGGGGATGCCGGGCCAGTACTCGAGCTCCTCGAGATTGCGTGGTTGTGTCGGGTCGACGGGAGGCGGCGGTGCTTCGCCGATGCCCTCGGCTAGCCTGTCGAGCATGTACTGCAGGACGGGTCCCGAGTAGGGTCCGTACATGGTCGATGCGGCCTCGTAGCGCTGCGCCTCGTACTCCTCGGGGGTGGTGATGTACGAGATGTACTCGTTCGCCAGGCCGATGAGCACCACGTCCGTGACCCCACGAGAGCGCCGTTCGAGCCGTTCCGACAGCTGCTTCTCGATACGCCAGCCCATCGTAGTGGTGAGCTCGGCCGGCAACGTGGCGAAGGCAATGGGGCCGATCTGGTACACGCCCAACAATGCCTCCCCGGGCACGTCGCGCTCCTTCACGAAGGTCGATGTGCGTACCGGCAACCGCAGGCCGATGTCGAAGTTGAGGTCGAGCGAGGGGTGCTTCACGCCCTGGCCTTGCCATTCCGGGTCGTTGCGTCGGTCTCCCTTCACCCCTTCTTTCCAGCCGGCCTCGTTGAGCACTGTGTAGCCGTCGACGCCGCCACCCACCGTGGCCACGCCGGGCAGTGCCCGCGCCGCCGTGCAACGCTCGAACGGATCACCCTCCGGCCGTCCGGCGCGCCCCGGCGGGAGGCACTTGTGCTTGAGGCTCGTGCGGCGACCGATCCAGGTGATGTCTGGGTCGGTGATGTTGCGCAGCTCCGCCTCGCGCAGGATCGCTCGTGCAAGCCGCCGACCGAAACCCAGGGTCTCGCGGCGATCGCGCACGTTCCAGGCAACGTGGACGTCGCCTTCCGCGCCGTTGAAGATCGGCACCACCGGGCCGACGTAGTCCCCCGAGCGTTGGTCGTGGCCCACTCCACCGCCGCGCAGCGAGCGCTCGGCGACCTCTGAGGCCACGCCGAAGAAATCGGCGCCGTATAGCTCGGTGTCGGATCGCAGCGCCGTGGGATGCGCTGGAAAGAACGCCAGCCGCGCGATGACGTCACCGGGTCGACCATCGATGAGGGCTCGTGCGTCGAGCACGAACAGGCGGGGCCGTACGGCCAGATACGACGCCGGCGTGAACAACCCACCGACACTCGACATCGCATACAACCCCCGTCGGCGACCCTCCCGCAGCATCTCGTTGGCCTCGGGGTTGAGCCGGAACGTCGCCAGGCTGCGGTTGCGCACCATCCCCGGGAGCCACTCACTGCGCCACGACAGTCGAGCCTCCGTGGCGCGCAGTTGAGCCATGGCGATCGAACGGGCGATCTTGCGCGCTAGAAACTCGAACAGCTCGGGATCGAAGCCCGCCACGCGACCGCCGCCGAAGTTGTACGTATAGGCGCTGGAGAAGTTCGCCGGGCCGTGGTGGGTGTGCGTGGCAGCGATCACTACCTCGTGCCGGCCGAGCTTGGCGGCCGGCCCCGGGTCCGACTGCAAGATCTCCAGCACTCGATCGGTGAGTCCGCCGGCAACCATGTCGAGATCGCAAGACACCATCGCCACCCGATGTCCCTGTGCGTCTTCGAGGACCACGGCCCGCGCCCAGAGCCGTGTCCAGAAGCCGCGTGAGAAACGCGCCGACGGCCCGAACCCGAGGGTCGAGTAGCCGGGCGGCGGCGTGATGTCCTCCTTGGCGGCGCCGACGCGAAACACTGCGCTGCCCGGGTTGGCCAACACCGGGAACGTTTGGGTGCGCATCCGATTGTCGCGCGGATCGGTCAGCTGAAAGAGGCCGCATCCAGACGCCGCTATGCAGGCGGCGGCGAGAAGCGCCATTACGCACATGCGTGGCTGCATGGCTGCTCCGGTGCGCTGAGGAATGGTTGGAGCCGGGCATCGCCGGGGCTACCTGTATAGGAAGCAAATTGACGACGTTTTTCCGAGAATCTGATGTTCTTCGAGCTCGTCGCGGGCTGGTGGACGAGCGCAGGTCGCGGTTTTCGCGCCACGTCGCATTGGGTACCCTACGCGCGCGATCCTGCGTTCCCCTTACGTTCCGTGGGCCGCGGACCTGCCGCTGGCCCGCATCGCCGGAGGGCTCTCATGCTCCAGGAGTTCAAGAAGTTCGCCGCCAAGGGCAACATGCTCGATATGGCTGTGGGCATTGTGATCGGCGCCGCTTTTGCGACGATTATCGGATCGCTGGTCGGCGACGTCATCATGCCGATGGTCGGTCTGGCCCTGAACGGGGCTGATTTCAGCAACCTCTTCATGGTCCTCAAGGCGGGGGCCGACGGTGGCGCCTCGTATGCGACCCTCGATGCTGCCAAGGAGGCCGGTGCGGTGACGCTCAACTGGGGCGTCTTCCTCAATGCCATCGTCAACTTTCTGATCATCGCGGTCGCCCTGTTCATGGTCATCCGCGGCTTCAACTCGATGAAGCAGAAGGAAGAGGAGGCACCCGCAGCGCCTCCGGCGCCTTCCGCCGAGGAAACCTTGCTGACCGAGATCCGCGACCTGCTCAGCGCGCGTGGCTGAGCCGCGCTGATCCCCACCTCATTCGGCGCGCAGCGCGACCTGCGGAGCCACTCGGCTGGCGCGGCGCGCCGGTCCGATACAGGCCAAAACCGCCACAGCGGCCAGGATCAGGTTCGTACCGATCAGGGTTGCGGGGTCGTACGGGGTGACTCCGTACAGGAGGGAGTCGAGCAGGCGCGTGGCGCCTACGGCACCCATCGTGCCGACCGCGAGGCCGCCACCCGCGAGGCCGAGCCCGTGTCCGGCGACTTGGCGAAAGACGTTTGCCTGGCTGGCGCCGACGGCTAGCCGCACGCCGATCTCGTGTCGCCGTTGCCCGACCACGAACGAAAGTAAGGAGTACACACCGACAAGGGCGATGACCACGGCCATCAGGGCGAACAGCCCCAGGGTCACGGCGCGGAAGCGCGGCTCGCGTAATGTTCGGTCGACGAGCCTCGAAAGGATGTTCACCTCTGCCACGGGCAAGCGCGGATCGGTTGCCACCAGCGCCGCCCGAATCGAGGGTGCCAGATCGGCGGGATCGCCGGTGCTCTCCACCATCAGGTAGCCGTAACGCGCTGCCGGGTCGGTGCGCCGGCTGCGGTAGAACATCGGTGCCGGGTCTTCCACAAGTTCGCCGTGCAACGTGTCGTGTACGACACCGATCACGGTCAGAGTCCGTACCGGATCGTCGATCGTCGCTTCGAACTGCTTGCCGATCGGATTCTCCCCAGGCCAAAAGGTACGGGCCATCGTCGTGTTGATCACGGTTGTCGGCGGATCGCCGGGGTGCTCCCGACCGTCAAAGGCTCGCCCGGCTGCGACACGAACCCCGAGCATGCCGAAGTAGTTCTCATCGACGGTCGCCATTCGGACCGGAGGCGCGTCCTCGTCGTTGGCGACGACGTGGTCAAGAAGCGAAATCCGCGTGTAGTGATTCGTCCCGGAGAACGGCGGCGATGATGTGAACGACAACCGGGTCACATCGGGATGGTTGGCTACACGATCGCCGAGCTCCCGATAGAAGGCGTCGACCGCGTCGCGGCTCTCGTACTCGTCGCCTTCGAGCTCGAACGCGGCGGCGATTACCTGGCCTGGGCTCAGGCCCGGGTCGACCGTGGCCATGCGGTAGAAGCTCAGGCTCAGCAGTCCTGCTGTCGCCAGCAGGACCGTAGTCAGCGCCATTTGGGCCACCACCAACCCCTGCTGCATTCGTCGCCCGCCCGGCCCTAGTGTCGTGCGAGTCGCGCCGCGCAGCGACGATGCGGCATCGTCACGCAGTGTTGCGGCGGCCGGTGTCAACCCGATCGCCAGAGCGGCAACGAATGTGACGACAAGCGTGAACAGAAGGGCCTGGCCGTTGACCGCGATGTTCGCTAACCGCGGTACCTCCGGCGGGCTCAGCGATACGAAGGCGCGCGTTGTCCACAGCGCCAGGGGGATGCCGAGCAGACCGCCTACGGAGGCGACAATGAGGCTCTCTGCGGTCAGCTGACGAAGCAGAGCGGCGCGGCCCGCCCCCAACGCGCCGCGTATCGTGAACTCTCGCGCCCGCTGTGTGCCTTGCGCCAATGCCAGGTTCGTCAGGTTGGCGCAGGCAATGGCAAACACCGCGGCCACCGCAGCCATCGCCACCCAGAACATGCGGCGGACGTCGCCGACGACGGCATCACGCAGCGATTCGACGAACACTCCGTGTGTGAGGTTGCCTCGGCTGTTGGCTATGTCGATTCGGCGTGCTGCGACGGCAAGTCGTTGCGCGTATGTTTCGACCTGCATCCCCGGCTCGAGGCGACCTACCGCGGTGAGGAAGCCGGTGCCTCGCTCTGAGACGTAGTCGTGGTCCGGCAGGGGAACCCAGAAATCCACCCCGGATGAGGGGAAAGCGAACTCGGCCGGCATCACGCCGGCGATCGTGCGCGGCGCCTCGCCGAGGCTGATCTCACGCCCCACAACGCCCGGGTCGGAGCCGAACACGCGCTGCCAGGTGCCGTGACTGAGCAGCACCACCGGCTCCGCCGCCAACAGGTCGTCCGTATGCTCGAACCACTGGCCGATTGCCGGCTGCACGGCAAGCAGCGGCAGAAGGTTGGTCGTTATCTCGATTCCCTTCCAGCTCTCGGCCGACGTCTCGCCCAAGTAAGTGTAGGTTTCTTCGCTGAAGGCAGCCAGGTCGACTAATCCCAGGTCCGCCCGACGCCAATCGCGAAAGTTCGGGAACGACATCGGCCCACGCCGCCAGCTGAAGTCGGACCAGTCGCGGTACGCGACGACCAGGCTGGCGTCGTCCTCGTACGGGAAAGGCTGCAGCAGCACGCTCTGCAGAACGCTGAAAACAGCCGTATTGGCGCCGATCACTACTGCCAGCGTGCCGACGACTGCCAGCGTGTACACGGGGCGTGCTCGGGTAACACGCAATGCCTGGGTGATCTCGACAAGCACGGACCGCCGGCGCCGCCGTGGCGGTCGCGGTCGGGCAGGTCCCGGCCTCGGGAGTCGCCATTCGCTAGCCAGGAGCTCCGAACGGCCGGTTAGCCGCCCCGCCCAGGCGCGGGCGTTCTGTCGCCAGAGGTCGAGCGCGCCGTGGAGTACAGCCCACACCAAGCCGGTGTGGCCGCGACGGGCGAAGCCGGCCGCGCAAGCTCGTAGGTATGCGTCGCATCTCGCTCTCGTACCCGGCGTAGGTGCCACGCGGCGCGCAGCGAGCGAGGCGCTGGTAGATCGCGCTGATCGCCTGCCGCAACGGGAGCCTGCTCATCGGCTTTGCTTCCAGGACAGCACCTTCTTCGCTCGAGCGAGCTCGACAAGGTCGTCCATGCGCCGCGTCTCCTCGGCGAGGACCTCTCGACCCAGATCGGTGAGCCGATAGTAATTGCGACGGGTATCCTCGCCGTCGGGGCCCTGCCGCGGCTCGATGAGCTCCTCTGCCACCATGCGCTTGATGGCGCCGTACAGCGTCGCGGGCCACAGACGAAAACGCCCCTCCGAGCGCTCCTCCACCTCGGTCATGATGCCGTAGCCGTGGCGGCTACCATCGGCCAGCGCCAGCAGGATGTGGAATCCCGGCACGGAGAGTCGGGGACGATCGGAGTCTGTCATCGGAGCTCGCTAGCGGGGAACGCCAGGCAACGGAATGGAGGCGATAGGGAAGGGATCGATCACAGCCCATATATATCATGTTCAATATATAGTTGGCGAGCACCGACGGACCGCCGGCCGGCTGTGCTGATCTAAGCGTGACAGTTGGCCAGCAGCAATGCTTGACGTGGCCGCGGCCGAGCGGCAGGCTCGCCGCAGCACCCGGACAACGGGCAACCCCAAATACCCGCTGAAGAAGAGGCTAGCTGTGGGAAGAGCTCTGGATGGTGTTCGTATCCTCGATATGACCCATGTGCAGTCGGGACCGACATGCACCCAGATCCTGGCGTGGTTCGGCGCCGACGTGATCAAGGTCGAGCGCCCGGGATCCGGCGATGCGACCCGTGGCCAGCTACGCGATATTCCCGACGTCGACAGCCTGTACTTCACGATGCTCAACGCCAACAAGCGCAGCATCACGTTGAATCCCAAGACCGACGCGGGCAACAGGATCTTCGCCAAGCTGATCGAGGAATGCGACGTCCTGGTGGAGAACTTCGCACCTGGTGCGATCGACCGCATGGGCTTTCCGTGGGAGAAGATCCAGGAGCTCAATCCGCGTCTGATCTACGCCTCCGTAAAGGGATTCGGCCCCGGGCCGTTCGAGGAGTGCAAGGTGTACGAGAACGTCGCGCAGTGCACCGGTGGCGCCGCGTCGACGACCGGCGAGATCGATCGCGTGCCGACGGTTACCGGCGCCCAGATCGGCGACTCCGGCACCGGGATGCACCTGGTGGCGGGCATCCTGGCGGCGTTGCTGCAAAGGGAGAAGTCGGGCAGGGGACAGCGTGTCTCCTGCGCCATGCAGGATGCAGTCTTGAATCTGTGCCGCGTGAAGCTGCGCGATCAACAGCGCCTCGACCACGGTCCGCTCAAGGAGTATCCCCAGTACCCGAACGGCACGTTCGGCGATGCAGTGCCGCGTGCCGGCAATGCCTCGGGTGGTGGCCAGCCGGGCTGGATTCTCAAGTGCAAGGGATGGGAGACCGATCCCGATGCCTACATCTACGTGATTACTCAAGCGGCGGCGTTCTCAGGGCTGGCCAAGGCGATCGGCCGTGAGGACTGGCTCGACGATGCGGAGTGGAATACTCCGGCCGCGCGCATACCCAGGCTCGAAGAGATGTTCGCGGAAATCGAGAAGTGGACGATGACCAAGGACAAGATGGAGGCCATGAACACGCTCAACCCGCTGAACGTGCCATGTGGCCCGGTGCTGTCGATGAAGGAGCTGGCGGTGGAGCCCTCCCTGCGGCAGACCGAAACCGTCGTCGAGGTTGACCACCCGGAACGCGGTCCGTACCTCACCGTGGGCAACCCGATCAAGCTGTCCGACTCGCCCACCCAGGTCGAACGCTCGCCATTGCTGGGCGAGCACACGGAAGAGATTCTCAAGACTGTCGTTGGGCTCGATGACGACGACATCGAGGCGGCGCGCCAGCAAGGCGCCATCTGAGGCGGGTTTGCGGCGCCCATCGGGTTTCCCGTGCCACAGTTCGGGGGTGCAGTAGTGAAATACAACGTACTCATTCTGGGCGCTTCCTACGGTTCCTTGTTCGGGACCAAGGCGCTGTTGGCCGGGCACTCGGTCACCCTGGTATGCACCCCACCGACCGCGGAGCTGATCAATGGCGACGGGACCATAGTCCGGTTGCCGATCCGCGGTCGGGAGACCCCGGTCGAGGTTGCCTCGCGGGCATGTGACGGTGAGCTGTTGGCCGGCGCACCGGAAGACGTCGACCCCGAGGCGTTCGATCTGGTGGTGCTCGCCATGCAGGAGGCTCAATACGGAGCCTCCGGGGTTCGCGAGCTGATGGCGCGAATCGCCGCAGCGCGGGTGCCGAGCCTGGCCATCATGAACATGCCCCCTCTTCCATACCTTGAGCGGATTCCCGATCTGCAGATGGAGCC
>DASCOT010000017.1:0-9630 GCA_036012155.1 Acidobacteriota bacterium | reverse complement strand
CGTGGCGCGCGGTGCCTGGCCCCGCAGCGTCTCGATTTCCGCAATCACCTGGACCGCCTCACGCTTTAGGCTCTCGACCTCGCGGCGGTAGTCGTCTTCGCCGACCTTGTCAGTACGGAAATCGAAGCTCGCCTCACGGATGGCACCATAGATAGCCAGCTTGCGCTCTTCCAGGGAGGCGAGCCGCGACCAGGGGCCGGCGCCATCATCGAGCGCCAGCAGCGGCGGCCGCACCAACGGGTACAACAGGGCCAACGCCGCCAGCAACGCCACTGCCACGGGTATGAGAATGTCCATCAGTCTTCGAGCGAGCCCAGTTCGCGCTCGACGATCTCGCGCAACCTGCCGTCGTCGTCGGATCGCATCGCCACGTCGGCCGCCGCGTCGTCGCCGTCGTCGTCCTCGCGGCGCGTCAAGCGCGATAGTACGGCCCCGACGGCCACCGCGCCCACCGTCAACAGCAGAATCGGTGCTGCCCAAGCTGCGAGGCCGAACCCGGCTCCGTCAGGCTTGATGCGCACGGAAGGATCGTAGCGGCTCTCCAGGGTGGCCATGATTTGTTCATCGGATTGGCCCGAATCGACCAGCTCGTGTAGCTCAGCAAGCATGCCGTCGGCAAAGCCACAGCCGCAGGTGGCGATAGGCCTCAGGGGGCAAGTGCCGCACTGGCACCCGATCTCACCAGCCAGGCGTGTGAACGGGTCGATGCTATGGTCGGGCTGCGCCATCCACCACGCTGCACCCAACCCGAGAGCAGCGGCGGCGACGGCAGTCAGCAGGAGCACTGTCCCGTTCCCGTCGACGCGATGTGCTGTACCCATGATGCGGCTCTTGATCAGTAGTTCGGGATCCCGACCTGACTGTGTTGTCGGTCGGGGAACATCGCCAGAATCGTACCCAACGCCAGAACCCCCAGTCCGATCCAGATCCACTTCACCAGCGGGGTCAGATAGGCCTTGAAGGTTGCCGTTTGCTGCGCATCCCAGCCAGCCAGCACGATGTATAGGTCATGGCGCAGGCTGCTCCAGATCGCCACTTCTGTGGTGGGATTCTCCTGCCCTGGGTGGAAGTGCCGCTGCGGCACCATGCGGAACCGAGCGCGGGTCCCATCGAAGGCAATCAACGACGAAGAGCTTACCTCGACCCCGCTTGTTTGGAAGTGGTCAAGCTCCTCGTATTGCAGCCTATAGCTGCCGACATCGATAGTCTCACCGGGACGCAGCGTGGCCTCGACCTCACGTTGGAACACGCTCGATCCGGTGATGCCGATGGCCATCAGGACGATCCCTACGTGGATGACGTAGCCGCCATAGCGCCGCTTGTTGCGCAGTGTGAGTCCGACCAACGCTTGCGGCCACGATTCGTTGTTGGCCGAAGACCGAGCCCGCGTACCACGCCAGAACTCCTGGACAACGGTACCTACCACGAATGCCGACAAGCCGATCGACAGGAGCGTGTAGGGTCCTCCGAGACGCATTATCACCATCACGACCATCGTGCCTACGCCGGCAACACTCGGCCACACGAACGCCCGACGCAGACTCGGCCACGAGGCACGGCGCCAGGCGATCAGCGGCCCGACTCCGGTCAGAGCCAGGAGCATGAGGAAGATAGGTACGTTGACGCGATTGAAAAATGGGGGGCCGACGGTGATCTTGACGCCGTTCACCGCCTCGCTGATCACCGGGAACATGGTGCCCCAGAGCACCGCAAAACAGGACACCACCAGGACGAGATTGTTGAACAGGAACGAAGATTCGCGAGACAGCACCGACTCGAGCTGGTTGGTGCTGCGGAGCTCGGGAAGCCGCCACGCCACCAAGCCCAGGCTGACTGCGAGAACGATCGCCAAGAAGATAGCGAACAGTGGACCGAGAGTTGACGTGGTGAATGCGTGCACCGAGGAGACAATTCCAGAGCGAGTCAGGAATGTGCCGAAGATGCATAGCGCGAACGTCGCGATGACCATCAGCATGTTCCACACTCGCAGCATCTGCTTCTTTTCTTCGATCATCACCGAGTGCAGGTATGCGGTAGCCACGAGCCAGGGCATCAGCGAAGCGTTCTCCACGGGATCCCAGCCCCAATAACCTCCCCAGCCGAGCTCGACGTAGGCCCACTGTGCTCCCAGCGTGATGCCGATCGACAGGAAGAACCAGGCGACGATGGTCCAGCGGCGAATGGCGTGCAGCCACGAGGTGTCGAGCCGACCGCTCGCCAGCGCCGCGATGGCGAACGCGAACGGTATCGTGAAGCCGACGTAGCCGAGATACAGGTTGGGGGGGTGAATGGCCATCGCCGGGTTCTGCAGGAGCGGGTTCATGCCACGCCCGTCGAGCGGCGTGAAGGGCAGGGTCTCGAACGGGTCCGCGGCGAACAACTGCAGGGCGATAAAGAACATGGCCGTGACCATGCAAACGGCATAGACGTATGGCATGAGCTCCGGATGCCGCCGTCGGTTGGTCCACACAGCCAGCGTCGAGTAGGCACAGAGGACGAATGTCCAGAGCAGCAGTGAACCAGCCATCCCGCCCCAAAGAGCCGACATCTTGTATACGAATGGCTGCTCGATACGCGAGTTCTCAGCGACATAGCGGACAACGAACTGATCGGTGGCTATCAACCAGAGTAGCGAGCCGGTGGCGAGGAGGATTAGCCCGGAGGTGACATACACACCGTTGCGCGCACTGGCTACAAGGGAGGGCTGCCGGCGCCGGGAGCCAAGCAAGGCCACTGCCGTTGTGTAGGCCGCGGTGGCGAACGCGGCGATCAGGGCACTGTGGCCTAGGGCAATCAACTGCGGGAAGCTCCGCTGTACGCGATCAGGGCGACGTCTGGGTGCGAGCCGTGACGCCGGCCTCGCGATACTTGGAAAGGTCGGTCTCGCCCTCGTACTTGGACGGGCACTTGGCCATCACGAAGGTAGCGTGGAACACGCCGTCGGCGCTCAGCTTGCCCTCGACTACCGCGTCGGCCCCGTCAACGAGGGTATCCGGCGTGATCCCGTGGTAGGTGACCGGGATCTGAAAGCCACCCTCCTGGATAACGAACTGCCGGTCGAGATGGTCCGTTTCCGATACCTGAATCGTGCCGGCGACAACCTTGCCGGCGACACGCAACGGTACGTCGCCCAGCGTGTCCCGCTGCGAGCTCACCTCGCTGACGGTGTAGTAGAACACCATCGTGTCACGCATGCCAGTAACGATCAGATAGCCGAGCGCCGATGCCACGATCAGGCCGGCGATCACGACCTGCTTGCGCCGAATGCCCATGGAATTGCTCCGTGCAATTCGTTCCAAGAACTGAACTACGAGGTTAGCACAGTGGCCGTTATGCCGATCGTCACGTGGTGTCTGTGCGAGGCCTCTGCGGGGCGTCCAGCGAGGCTCGAATCGAGCGTTCCAGACGGCCGGAGTCGAGCCGGAACTTGAATACCTTGCGTCCGGCCAGCACGCCTACGGGGATCTCCATGCCGTAGTCGCGCTCCCAGCGTGGATTATCTTCGACGTTGCGCTCCTCGACGCGCAGCGCGTAGCGCGTCACGAGTGGAGCTAACCCCTCCTTGGCAGTCTCGCAGAGGTGACAGCCAGGGCGGCTGTAGAGCAGCAATGTCAGATCAGGCATCGACTCGAGAGCCCCGCGGTTGAGAGACATGCTCCGTGGTAAAATCGGCGGCCGTTCGCAGCCTTCGTACGGCGGCATCGCCCGCCGACATCCTTCGCGCGATCTCCACCTAATCATGCTTGACGGACTCCGTGTGACCTTTCTGGGCACTGGCACCTCGGCCGGCATTCCCGTCATCACGTGCGATTGTGATGTTTGCGTGTCTACCGAGGCTCGCAACAGTCGCCTGCGGGCCAGCTTGTTGCTGGAATGGGCAGCTGCCGACGGGAACGTGGTGAAGGTCCTCGTAGACACTTCTACCGATCTCCGTCAGCAGGCGCTGCGAGCGAGTATCAACCGGGTCGACGCGGTGATGTACACACACGCTCATGCGGACCATGTTCTAGGGCTCGACGAGCTCAGAATCTTCAACTTCGTCTACCGGCAGCCGATCCCTCTCTATGGTGCCTCCGAAACCCTTACCGCGCTGCAGCGAATGTTCAAGTACGCCTTCGACCCGCACGCTGTCGCCGGGCCGCGGCTGACACCCATCGAGATACGCGACCGGTTCGAGTTGTTCGGGTTGACGGTGGAGGCGATCGCGCTACCGCACGGACCGGGTACCGTGCGGGCTTTCCGCATCGGTGACTTCGCCTATGCCACCGACTGCAGCGAGATTCCCGCCGCGGCCGAGGCGCGGCTGCGTGGGCTTGACGTGCTTGTCATCGACGCCTTGCGGCGCAAGCCGCACCGATCGCATTTCACTGTCGAACAGGCCCTGGAGCAGGTGGCGAGACTGCAGCCACGACAGGCTTACCTGACTCACATGAGCCACGATCTGGAGCATGCGGCGACACAGGCGAGCCTCCCTGACGGGGTTGCCGTTGCCTATGACGAGCTGATGATCGAGATGTCCCTGCCGGAGGGATCCCGATGCGCGTAGTTCGTCGGTTTCGCGATCTCGATCTTCACCTCGAACGCCCGGCCGTGACCATCGGTAACTTTGACGGCGTACATCTCGGACACCAGGAAGTCATGAGCCGCACGGCCGATGCGGCTCGCCGACGCGGTGCCAAGTCGGTCGTATGCACCTTCGACCCCCACACCATGGCAGTGCTGTCGGACAATCCGCCGGCTCTTCTTCAGACCACGGAGCAACGCATCGCGGCGATTGAGGCCGTCGGCATCGACTTGGCGGTGGTGATCCCGTTCGACCGGCAGATCGCCTCGATCGGTAGAAAGCGCTTTGTCGACGAGTTCCTCCTCGGCGAGCTCGACGTGGGCTCGCTGCACGTCAGCGTGGGGTTTTCGTTTGGCCACGAGCGCGCCGGGCGGGCGGCCTACCTGGAAAGACGTGCGGAGGACGCCGGTTTCAGCGTCGAGCGCGTCGCGCCAGTTGTCGTCGATGGCGAGCCGGCCTCGTCGACGCGCGTTCGCGAGCTCATCGGCGAGGGGAAGCTCGAGGCCGCGGCAACGTTGCTCGGTAGACCCTATGCCTTGGCGGGGGAAGTCGTCTCCGGGAAGGGGCGTGGGCGGCTACTGGCAGCGCCCACTGCGAACCTCGCGCTTGGCAATGCTTGCACGCCACGCCGGGGGGTGTACGTGGCCGAGGTGACGCTCGATGGCGAGACCCATCAGGCGGTTGCCAACGTCGGCAGCCGGCCAACTTTCGAGGCCGACGGAGACCTCGTGGCCGAGGCTCATCTCCTGGATTTCATCGAGCCGATCTATGGCCGCACGATCGAGCTCGCGCTGTTGCGGATGCTCCGCGAGGAGCGCGAGTTTCCTGATGGAGCGGCGCTGGCAGCTCAGATTCAGCACGACGTACAAGCAACTCGTCAGTATTTCCAGACCCGCTCAGCGGTCTCGTAGGGCGCCCCGATGCGATCGTTGGGGTGAGCTATACTGGCCACCTTTCGGACTGCGGGCCCCACGTGCATCGGTGATACGAGGCGATCACGGCAATCATGAACGGTGATCTGGTTGGCGAAGAGGTAACCCTCGAAGGAACGGCCTCCGAGATGCTCAGTCTCGTCGTGGGAGCTGCCGAGTGCTTCATGACCGCAGCCGGTGCGAGCGGGTGCGACAGCGCTCAACTGGAAGCTGGCGTTCGACAGGCCCTCGACGACATCGGTGATCCGTCCGGCACGGCTATTCGTGCTCGGTTGGTGGTGGTCACCGAAGGTATCGACGTGAGCATCAGTGCCGACGCCGAGGGCGCTGAGCTGCACACCGTCTCGTGCCGCGTCTAATGGCATCAGAACGCCGCTGCTCCTCGAGCTCGCCGGCCCAGCGGCACGACGAGCACTAAACAGCCCACGCACGAGATCCCAGTGCCAACGCGCTTCTACAACACCTCGACACGCCGCAAGGAATTGTTGGAGCCAGCGTCGCCACCGCGAGTGGGCATCTACTCGTGCGGCCCCACCGTCTATGACGTGCCGCACATCGGCAACTATCGGTTCTTCGTCTGGGTCGACCTCGTCCACCGGTACCTCACGTGGCGTGGTTACGACGTGACTCTGGTGATGAACATCACTGACATCGATGACCGTACTATCGCCGGCGCACTACAGGCAGGCGTGCCGTTGCGAGAACACACCGAGTCGTTCGTCGACCAGTTTCTTAGCGGCCTGAAGGTTCTCGGGGTGCGCCCAGCGGAGCTCTACCCGAGGGCAACAGACCACGTCAACGAGATGATCGATCTGATCTCCCGCCTGCTCGCCAGCGATCATGCCTATGTTGCCGATGGCAACGTCTTCTTTCGCGTCGCGTCTTTTGCGTCCTATGGCCAGCTGGCTCGACTCGATCCGGAGGCGATGAAGTCGACGGAGCGCGTCGAAAGCGACCGGTTGGCGAAGGAGGATCCTCGAGACTTCACGCTCTGGAAGGCCTCTGTGCCCGGCGAGCCGTCGTGGCCGTCACCGTTCGGCGAGGGCCGGCCAGGATGGCACTTGGAATGCTCGGCGATGAGCATGAAGTATCTCGGTGAGACCTTCGACATTCATTTGGGCGGCGCTGACCTCATCTTCCCGCATCACGAGAATGAGATCGCGCAGAGCGAGGCTGCCACCGGGGTGCAGTTCGTGCGCCACTGGATGCACTGCAGCCATCTGATTGTTGACGGCACCAAGATGTCCAAGTCCCTGGGGAACTTCTACACCCTGCCGCAACTACTCGAAGCCGGCCACGATCCCATGGCGATTCGCTACCTGCTTGCCTCGGTTCACTACCGTCGTCCGCTCAACTTCACCTTCGAGGCCATCGAACAAGCCTCGGCGTCGATCGCTCGGGTGCACGAGTTCTTGGCTCGAGTCGAAGAGCGGTCTCCGAGCCTGCCGAGCGAGGATCTCGAACGCTCCTCGGTGTTGCGTGCGGCGCTGGGCGATGCTCAGCGGGGCTTCGATGAGGCCATCGACGATGACCTCAATAGCTCCGGCTCTTTGGGGCACGTGTTCGGCCTGATTCGAGACGCCAACAGTGCCCTCGACCGTGACGAGGCTGATCGGAGCACCCTCGAGGCGGTTACCGAGTGGCTCGCCGATGTCGATTCGTTGTGGCGCGTCCTGCCGCGCCAGGCGCGCCGCGAGGTCACTATCGAACACCACGGGACGCGGGTTCGCGCCAGCGGGCCAGCGCTTCCGGCCGACGTCGAAGCGCTGATCGTGAAACGCGCCGAGGCCCGAATAGATCGCGATTTCGAGGCCTCTGACGCTTTGCGTGAACAGCTCCGCGAGCTCGGCGTGGAGGTGGAAGATACCGCTGAGGGGGCTCGTTGGCGGCGCCTGCCGACGGGGAGTGCGGCGGAGCGCTGACCGTCTCCCAGGTGTGGAGATGGCAAAGCACCGCGCCTGGCGTAGCCGTTTCGGTCGCGCCGCCGAGCGCCATACCGAGCAGTTGCTCACCCGGGCTGGTCTCAGGGTGATCGAGCGGCGCTTCCGCAGGGCCGGCGGCGAGATTGACCTGATCGCGCTCGACAACGACGGAGAGCTCGTCTTCGTTGAGGTGAAGGCGCGGTGCTCGGATCGCTACGGGGCGCCCTTGGAGGCAGTGGACCTCCATAAACAGCGGCGCCTGGGGCGGGTTGCCGGTGCGTTTCTCCGCCAGTACGACGGCCCATACCGGTCGGCCAGGTTTGACGTGGTATCGCTGCAGGCCGACGGGCGAGGCAGCCTCGTGTCCGACTGGGTTCGCGACGCATTTCGTATCTAGTCGGAGGCCGCTCTTCAGGCCCACAGTCGCGGTGCGACTCGTACCGTGCTCCGATGAATGGCGGCGGTATCCTAGTCTCACGGACACAACCTCCTGCCAAGACCGCCACCACGGGTACCAGGGTAGCGCCGTGAGGCGTTGACCTGTGGCATGGCGACGGACTGTAGGGTTCTTGCCTGCATCTCACGCCGCCGATATCCTTTTGATTCCGGAGCGGGAATAGCTCAGCTGGTAGAGCGCAACGTTGCCAACGTTGAGGTCGCGGGTTCGAATCCCGTTTCCCGCTCCAACCAATCTTGGCGCGCTGACTTCGGTGTGCCCGGATCTCCGGCCGCCCGCGGCCTTGCGTGGCGAGTCCGGCGTCGACCGTTGACGAGGCGGCGTAGCCAAGTGGTAAGGCAGCGGTCTGCAAAACCGCGATTCGGCGGTTCGATCCCGCCCGCCGCCTCCTCGTTCGTCGCTCGTAGCACCGAGGCCGGCAGTCGACGCCACCGCTGTCGCGGTGGCAGAGGCGTGATCAGCACGGCCCTCTTGCTCGGTCTTACCTTGTGTCCCTGGGTGGCCACCACGCTCGAAGCCAGCCAGGAGGACAGCTCAGTGGCAGACCAGCCTTCGCTCGAGTGGACGCCTTGGATCTCGGACCTGCCCGTTGTGGACATGACGGGTGAGTGGGTGTTCGACGAGGAGTCGAGCGACCCGATGGTAGAGGCGTGGCGCGAGCGCGAGGTAGCGCTATCGCATCGACCAGCAGATCGACCGGGTCGTGTTCGAGTTCCGACCGGAGAACGGGCAGCAGAACGTGCAGACGTATCGTTGGGCCGGCGCGGTTAGTGAGTTCCAGCGGGCTGACGCCGAGGTGCGTGAGCGCGCTCGCTGGACAGACCGCGGGCGTTCGCTCGAGGTCGAGGGCCGCTGGTGGGCGTTCGACGATGTGGCCACCGTGCGGCGCTACACCTTCCGGTACGAGGTAGCGAGCGGCGACATGCTGGTTCTTACACAGGGCGACGAGCACGGCACGACGACGTGGCGTTTCCGTCGGCGCCGCTAGACCTGCTGTGCCGCTGCGGGTCACCGGTTTGCGTCGCCAGCCAGATCCGGGTCACGCAGGCGATGCTGGCGGACGACGCCCATATCGTCGATGACCCAGATCGTGTGATCGGCGGCGGCGGCCACGACGCGCGCAGGATACGGCAACATGACCGAGCCGCGGTATGCACCGGAGGTGTCATAGCGATAGAGCTCAGTACCGGTCGTCCAGTCGCCTTCGGCGGTCCGATCGACGTACCCGGCTAGTACCCAATAGAGGCTGCGGCCCTCATCCCAGGAAATATCCGAGGAGGTTCGGGCCACGCGGTCGAGGCTTCGGTCGCTGATGTGGCGTGGCAGGCGTCCCAGCGGTGCCCATACAGATCCCTTGTAGAGGACATCGATTGCCGCGGTAGTTGATCCGAGTCGATCGTAGATCTGCACCCGACTGCGGACGTGCGTGTGTGCGAGGGCGAACCCGCCACCGGGCGCCGGCGCGATACGCCGTTTGTTGGTCAGGGCGTAGAGAACCCCTACCTTGTTCGGCACCGCCGGTACGATCCTTGCGAGGTCCTCGCCGTCCCGATCCAGCACGCTTACCAGCGGTTCGATCTCAGGACCGAGCACGAGTGCGGGCGAGGGCAACCGCAGCACGAAGATATGTTCGGCCGTGCCGATGGCATCGAGAGGCAGATAGTCGACAGGAATGGCTTCGAGCGGCTCGCTCCCGGCTCCGAAACGCACGAGGCGGCGATTTCCTGTATCGGCGATCAGGATCTCACCGTTCGG
>DASCOT010000016.1:0-12133 GCA_036012155.1 Acidobacteriota bacterium | reverse complement strand
TCCCGGCTCCGAAACGCACGAGGCGGCGATTTCCTGTATCGGCGATCAGGATCTCACCGTTCGGGTATACCCACATCCCTTGCGGACGGTTGACTTCGCCCGAGCCCGTACCGCGTCGGCCCCGCGACGCGAGAAGCTCTCCGGCGGGAGAGAACACCAGCATTCGATGGTTGCCACGGTCGAGCACGTAGATTCGCCCCCGAGCGTCGAATCCCAGGGCGACCGGATCGACCAGCGTAGCGGCGGCGCCGGTCGGTGCCTGTCCGAGCGTGTGGATCTCCTCGGCCTCCAAGGTCCACTCGGCGGGTAGCGCGGGTCGCCGGCAGGCGCTAGAGAACGCCAGCCACAGGCAGCTCAGAATTGTCCATGCGAGGCGCGATATCCTGGTCCTTGACGAGGTAGGCGTCGAACGAGCCATGAAGGTCCCCGGACAAGTTCGTGGGACTCCCTCTGGTAGCCCCTTGGCGCTCGCCCCCAACCACCTGTGATGGTCACGGCTTGCTAGAATCGGGATGACCTCGGGGTATGGCGCAGATGGGCTCCACATCCACGCAGACTGGCTCGGCTGATCAGGCGGGGAGTTAAACGTGCGCGTTCGTCTCGATTCGATCGGTTGCCGACTCAACATCGGTGAGATCGAGGAGCTGGCGCTGGCCCTGGCCGGGCAAGGGCACCGCATCGTGGGGCCGGGTGACGATGCCGACCTGCTTGTTTTCAATACCTGCGCAGTCACTCACGTGGCGGGGCGAAAGTCACGCAAGATCTTGCGTCAGATTCGTCGCGACCATCCGCATGCCGGCATCGTGGCAACCGGTTGCTACGCTGACCTGTCAGCGGCCGAGGTCGAGCGCCTTGGGGTCGACATGGTGGTTGGCAATCGCGACAAGGATCAGCTCGCCGAGCGGCTTGCCGAGGCCGGCTTGCTGCGTGACGCCGACCCGATAGGTGAAGTCGACGCGACCCCGTTCGCTGCCCCCGGTGGTCGAACGCGCGCCTTCGTCAAAGTGCAGGACGGCTGCGACAATCGCTGTACCTTTTGTATCGTGACGGTGGCGCGCGGCGACAGCCGGAGCCGGCCGGTCGCGTCGGTAGTGGCCCAGGTCCGGCATTTGGCAGAGCTCGGATACCGCGAGGCGGTGCTGACCGGCGTACACCTGGGCTCATACGGCCACGATCGCGACGATCGGCACGGTCTCGAGCGACTGGTCGCGGCGATCCTCGAGCGTACCGAGATTCCACGTCTGAGGCTGTCGTCGCTCGAACCCTGGGACATACGTACCGAGCTGTTTGACCTATGGAGTGATCCACGTCTGCAGCCGCACCTGCACCTGCCACTGCAAAGCGGTTGTGACGCCACGCTGCGGCGCATGTCTCGGCGCACTACCCAGGCAGAGTTCAGGGGGTTGGTTCGGGCGGCCAACGCCGTGATTCCGGACCTGGCCGTCAGCACCGATGTCATTGTTGGGTTTCCCGGAGAGACCGATGAGGAATTCGAGGAATCCATCGAGTTCGTCGAATCGATGGCCTTCTCGCGGTTGCATGTGTTTCGCTACTCGGCGCGTGCTGGCACAGCCGCAGCCCTCATGTCTGCCCAGGTGGATCCAGTCGTGGCGCAAGATCGCAGCCGCCGTTTCCATGCGCTCGGTGCCGAGTTGGAGGCAAGATTCCGGCGACGCCTCTTGGGCGGCGTGGCCGAGGTGCTGTGGGAGTCTAGCGAGTCCTTCGGCGATGGCAGCCGCTGGAGCGGCTTGACGGGCAACTACGTGCGCGTTCTTACCGACACCGGCCCAGAGGCCGACCTGCGCAACCGATCGACCGTCACCGAGCTGGTGGAATCGTTGCCGGGTGCTCTTTACGGGCGCTGCGCCGCCACGCGTGGTCAGCTGCTCGAAGCGGCTCTCGATGACCAGCCGGTCCTTAACTGATTGCGAGGAAGCGATGACCCTTCGCGCCAACACCGTCGTCCTGATGATGATGGCCGGTCTGGCATGCGCCCCCGCCGCCGATCCGGCAGCATCCATCCAAGAGCCAGCCAGCGCTGCAGAGCGTGGCCTCGCCAAGTACATCGAGGTCAGTCTCGAGCCTGACGTGTCAGGGTTGAGTGACAACCAACGGGCGATCGTGCGCTTGCTCATCGATGCCGCACAGGCGGTGGGCGAGATCTACTGGGTTCAGGCGTACGGCGATCGCGCCGCTCTGCTCGGATCACTCCACTCGCCCTCGGAGCGACGATTCGCCGAGCTGAATTTCGGTCCCTGGGATCGACTCGATGCGAACGCACCGTTCGTGGCGGGAGCCGGTGCCAAACCTGCCGGTGCCAACCTCTACCCACCGGACGCCACGCGCGAAGAAATTGAGGCGGCGGGCGACGCGGACCTTCGGTCCTTGTACACGCTGGTTCGACGCGACGACGCCGGCAAGCTGGTCGCCAAGCCGTACCACGAGGTGTTTGCCGAACCGCTGGGGAGGGCCGCGGCGAAGTTGCGTGAGGCCGCAGCGCTGGCGGAGGACCCGGGGTTGAGGAACTACCTCGAGCTTCGCGCCGAGGCGCTCTTGAGCGATGACTATCGGGCCAGCGATCTGGCATGGATGGACATGACCGACAACACGATCGAGGTGGTTATCGGTCCGATCGAGGTGTACGAGGACCAGCTTCTTGGCGCCAAGGCCGCATACGAGGCGTTGATATTCATCAAGGATCAGGAGTGGAGCGCCCGCTTGGCTCGCTATGCCAGTCTGCTGCCGTCCTTGCAGCGCACCCTGCCGGTGCCGGAGGTCTACAAAGCCGAACAACCCGGATCTGACGCCGAGCTGAATGCCTACGATCTGGCGTACGCCGCCGGCGATGCCAACGCTGGCGCCAAGTCGATTGCCGTGAACTTACCCAACGACGAGGTGGTTCAGCTGCAGAAGGGCACACGTCGCATTCAGATAAAGAACGGCATGCGCGCCAAGTTCGACGCGATTCTCGCACCGATCGCGGCAGAGCTGATCTCGTCAGATCAGCGAGATCACGTGACGTTCGACGCCTTCTTCTCGAACACGATGTTTCACGAGGTGGCGCACGGCCTCGGCATCAAGAACACGATCAACGGTGGCGGCACCGTGAGGCAGGCGCTGGCCGAGCATGCGTCGTGGGTGGAGGAAGGAAAGGCAGATATTCTCGGCCTGCACATGCTTACCGAGCTGAGCGGCAGCGGCGATCTCGGCGACGCCGATCTGATGGACAACTTGGTGACGTTTTTCGCTTCGATCTTCCGATCGATTCGATTCGGCCCGACGAGCGCTCACGGGCGAGCCAATCTGGTGCGATTCAATTACTTGCGCGACCAGCAGGCCTTTGTGTTGGATGAGGTGGATGGTACCTATTCGATCGACGGCGAGGGCGTTCGAGAGGCCATGCTGGGGTTGTCTGAGAAGCTGTTGCGGCTGCAGGGTGACGGGGACTACGAGGGTGCGGCGGAATTCTGGGAGCAATCCGGAGTGATCGGGCCCGGCCTGCAGGCGGCTCTCGACCGGCTCGGTGAGCGGTCCATCCCTGTAGATATCCTCTACCGCCAAGGACCGGAGGTATTGGGGCTCGATTAGCGATAGGCTCCACGCGGAATGGCAAGCCTATTGCACGATGCTGAGGGATATGTGGAAAGCACGTGATCTGTTAGGGGGCGCTGAGGCCCGTGGCACGGACCGCGTGGTGGACCGTGATCCGAACTCGCCGATCGTTCGGTTGCGCGGCGTCGAGAAGTGGTACAAGTCGGGGTTCGGGCGCACGTACGTGCTGCGCCGGATCAATGCCGATATCCGGCAGGGGGAGTTCGTCACCATCATGGGCCCGTCCGGGGCCGGCAAGTCGACCCTCTTGAGCATCATCGGCATGCTCGACGGTTCCTGGGAAGGCGAGTACCACTTCCTCGATTATCCGGTCCATGACCTGAGCTCCAAGGAGCGTAACCGCCTCAATCGCGAGTACATCGGCTTCGTGTTCCAGAGCTACCACCTGATCGACAGCATGACGGTGTACGAGAATCTCGATGTGCCGCTGTCGTATCGCAACGTCAAGCGGGCGCAACGCAAGAGCATGGTGGCCGATACCCTCGACCGCTTTAACATCGTCGGTAAGAAGGACCTCTACCCGAGCCAGCTGTCGGGTGGGCAGCAGCAGCTGGTGGGTGTTGCGCGTGCCATTATCGGCAACCCCAAAGTACTCCTGGCGGACGAGCCGACCGGCAACCTCCACACGGCTCAGGGCAAGGAGATCATGGAGCTGTTCAAGCGGCTCAACGAGGAGGAGGGAACCACCATCGTGCAGGTTACCCACTCCGAGATGAACGCCGGCTACAGCGACCGGATCATCAACCTGCTGGATGGCTGGGTTGTGGAAGACGATCCCTACACCGCCGATTCCACCGATCCCGCCGAGCTGACCGCGCCCTAGCGCCGTCTGGTTTCGGCACAGGCGTTTCCCACAATCGGGACACCATGCGCCCCCGTCGGGCCACAAGGGCCCCGCGGGAGGCCGGCGACGAAGGTTGAGCGGGCAGATCTCATTGGCACGCGGATTGCTTCTCTGAGCTAGTGAGAGTTCGGTGGCAGCGAGGACGCCAGCCCTGTTCCGATCATGGACGTAAAGGGGAGCGGCCTGGGGCTGAGGCTGGCGTGCCCGCTGCCACCGGAGTGAATACCCGGCGGTAGCGAGGACGTCAGCCCTTTCCCGATCATGGACGTAACGGGGAGCGGCCTGGGACTGCGGCTGGCGTGCCCGATGCCGCCGGGTGTTTCTTCGCTGTCGGAGCAGCGTAACGAGTACAGAATTACGAATCGCTGATTCGGTTTCCTGAATCAGACGTGACGGCAAAACCTCCGCTCCGGCTGGATCCAGAGCGTCAGCGTGCCAAAATGGCGCCGCCGACCGCGCTCACCGCCAGACCTGGGAGGATCCGCTCGTGTGTCGAAATATCCGTCCGTTGTTCAACTTCGAGCCTCGGGCCACCGAAGCCGAGATCCGCGCCTCGGCGTTGCAGTACGTGCGCAAGATCAGTGGCATGCGCGCGCCGGCGCAGGCCAACCAGGTTGCTTTTGACCAGGCCGTAGACGACGTTGCGGCGATTTCCCAGCACCTGTTGGCCAGTCTCGTTACCGCGGCGCCCCCGAAGTCGCGTGAGCAGGAGCGTGCCAAGGCGCGCGAGCGCTGGGAGCGTCGCGCGGCGCGGATGCAAGCGAACGGCTGATTCGTCAGTTGCTGACCGGCAGCGATCAAGCGCTGGCTGACGATGCGAGCCTGAGCCTGTGACCGACTTGGCTTACTGCGTCTTTTGCGGATCTCGACACGGCCGGCGACCGGAGTATGCTGCCGCCGCCGGCGCGCTCGGCAAGGCGCTCGTGAAGCGCGGTCTCGGCTTGGTGTACGGGGGAGGCAGCGTCGGTCTCATGGGCGTCATTGCCGACTCCGTGCTGGCTTCCGGTGGGAAGGCCGTCGGCGTGATCCCGTATGGGTTGCAGGTGCGTGAAGTGGGGCACGGCTCGTTGAGTGAGCTCCGCGTAGTGGATTCGATGCACGCCCGCAAGCATCTGATGTCGGAGCTGTCGTCCGGGTTCATCGCATTGCCCGGCGGCATCGGGACACTCGAAGAGCTGTTCGAGATCAGTGCCTGGGCACAGCTCGGGATGCACCGAAAGCCAGTCGCATTGCTGAACATCGCTGGCTACTACGAGCGTCTCTTGGCGATGCTCGACCATGCGGTCGATGAGGGCTTCGTCGAACCTCGGCGACGCCAGCAGCTGATCGTCGACGACAATCCGGATCGGTTGCTCGAGCGTATGAGCCGCTACGAAGCCCTTGATGTGCCGCGGTGGGAGGGGCCGGCGGAGGAGTGAGGGCAGCCCGCCCCGAGCGAACTTGATCCCCACGACCCTATTGGCCACACTTCCCCCATCTCCCCGCTCCAGCCGGCCCCCTGCTCGCCGGTTCCAGTGCCGTCATAGACGGATCTCTCACGAGGTGACGCGTGAAGAATCTCCTCCGAGGACTCTCGGTTCTTACCGTTCTGGTCGCGTTCGCTGCGCCGGCATACGCGCAAGTCGGCTTCGGCCGAGTCGTAGCCATCGCCGATGACGAAGTGTTCGTCGGCGAGGCCGGCAACAAGGCCAGCTCAGGCTACGTCTACGTGTACCGCCGAGACGGCAGCGACTGGACCGAGGTTGCAGAGCTCACGGCCTCGGACGCCACCAATGGAGATGGCTTCGGTACCGCGATCTCCGTCGACGGCGAGTTATTGCTCGTCAGCGCAGTCACCGCCGAGAGCGGCGCCGTGTACATGTTCCATCGTGACGGGCGCTCGTGGAACGAAGTCGGTGCGCTAATGCCCTCAGAGGGGCTCGACAGCGATCGGTTCGGAGCGTCACTGTCGCGCGATGGAACGCGTCTGATCGTCGGTGCTCCCGGCGCCGACGATGGGTGGGGCGCGGCCTTCGTCTTCGAAATGCAGAACCACCAATGGGTTCAGGTAGCGCATCTGTCCGGAATGAGCGCGCCGACAGAGCACGGCGGGGAGGGTGAGCCGGCCGCGGTGCATGGCGGCGCAGATGGCGAGCACGCCGATTCGGACGCAGGCGGCGACGATGCCGACCCCCCAACTCCTGAGCGCTTCGGTGCCGCCGTGCTGATCAGCGGTGAGTGGGCGGTCGTCGGTGCTCCCAACGCCAGCCGGCGCGCTGGGCTGGCCTATGTGTTCCACGACGGGGACGACGGCTGGGAACAGGTCACCACGCTCGGGGATTTCTCGGAGGAGAACGATCGTTTCGGCTCATCGTTCGCGCTCAGAGAGTCCGAGTTGCTGGTCGGGGCCATCGGCGCGGGCCAACTCGGCTCTGTACGTCGCTTCCGATTCGACGGCGAAAGCGGTGAGCTGACGCGCGCCGCGAGCATGTTCCCGTTCGAGGGTACGGCGTTCGGGTTTGGCGCCGCGCTCGCCGTTCAAGGTGATGACATCTACGTGGCGGCACCGCGGGCCAACAACGGTGCGGGTGTGATCTTCCGTTACACGGACGATGGTGCCGGTAACTGGTCAGACGTATCCAAGATCGGTACCGGTGAGTTCGGGCCTCGCTCGCAGTTTGCCGCTTCGCTGGCCGTCGACGGGGATATCATCGTCGCTGGCGTTCCCAGGGTAGATTTCGGCGCCGGCCAGGCGATGATCCTGACGCGGACATACGGCGGCTGGGATCGCACCACGGTGTTGTCGGATATCAAGGCGCTCGAGCGCATCACCGGCAGCGCCGTCCCATGCGACGCCGGGCAGGTGGGCCACTTCGAGTGTGCCGGCGTCGACTTGCTGGCGTTCCTGCCGACGCACGAGATCGGCGGCGAGCGCGGCGTGGTCACCAACGATATCTGGGGATGGACCGACCCCGACACCAACCGCGACTTTGCCATTGTCGGGCTCAGCAATGCAGCCTCGTTCGTTGACGTTACGGATCCGTACAACCCGGTATACGTGGGCAAGCTGCCGCGGACCGACGGATCCAACTCCAGCGTGTGGCGCGACATCAAGGTTTACGCCGACCACGCGTTCATCGTCTCGGACTCTGCCGGCGAGCACGGCATGCAGGTCTTCGACCTGAAACGCCTGCGTGAGTTCGAGGGCGATCCGATCACGTTCCTCGAAGACGTGCTCTACACCGACATGAACTCGGCACACAACATCGTCATCAACGAGGAAACCGCCTTCGCGTTCATTGTTGGTGCCAGTGGCGGTGGCGAGACCTGTGGCGGCGGGCTTCATATGGTGAACATCGAGGATCCGAAGCAGCCGGTCTTCGCGGGCTGCTTCCAGGACGTCCGCACCGGGCAACGTGGTACGGGCTACTCACACGACGCTCAATGCGTGACCTACCACGGTCCCGACGAGCGTTACGCGGGTAGAGAGATCTGCTTCGGCTCCAATGAGACGGCGTTGTCGATCGCCGATGTCAGCGATAAGCGCGACCCACAGGCGATCGGCATGTCGAGTTATCCGAACGTTGCCTACAGCCACCAGGGATGGCTCACCGAGGATCATCGCTACTTCTACATGAACGACGAGGGCGACGAAATGTCGGGCCTGGTGGAAGGGACGCGGACGATCGTCTGGGATGTTCAGGATCTGGAAGACCCGATCGTGGCCAACGAGTTCGTGTCGGAGAACCCGGCAATCGACCACAACCTCTACGTGGTCGGTAACGTCATGTACCAGTCGAACTACGATTCCGGGTTGCGAGTGTTTGATGTGTCCGAGCCGGAGGAGATCAAGGAGATCGGCTTCATCGACACGGTGCCCTTCGGCGAGGATGGCCAGGGCATGGGTGGTTCGTGGAGCAACTACCCGTACTTCAGTAACGGCATCGTCGTGATCACCTCAATGAGCGAGGGCTTCTTTGTCGCCAAGCTGCGCGATGACGCGTTGCCGGCCGGAGCGACCAGCGGTTCAGAAAGGGAGTGACTCCGATGGCCCGGAGAATCGTAGGATCACTGATTGCAGTGACGTTGATCGTCGTTGTATTGGCATGGTCGTCGAGCGCGTTGGCGGCCCCCGCCGGCCGCGTCTACGTGGTGAGCCAGGATGGGGCGGCGGTCTCGGTGATCGATATCGAGACTCAGGAGTTGATCGCCACAATCGATCTCACGGCGCTCGGCTTCAACGCCACCAGCAAGCCGCACCACGTGGCCGTCGAGCCCGACGGGTCACACTGGTACGTCTCTTTGATCGCCGATTGGCGGGTGCTCAAGTTCGATCGCGACAACAACTTGGTCGGGCAGGCCGAGTTCGAGACCCCGGGCATGCTCTCGTTGGATCCGATTGCCGACTTGCTCTACGTAGGAAGGTCGATGGCGGCCGTGAGTCCGCCGACACGCATCGGTGTGATCGATCGAGACAGCATGGCGATCGATGAAGTCGACGTGTTCTTTGCCCGACCCCACGCATTGATTGCGAACCCTAACGGCGAGGTCGTGTACACGGCGAGCCTCGCCGAGAACCGCATCGCGACGGTCGAGCCGAGCGAGGGTGGGCTGGAGCTCCTCGACGTCCCGGGTGACACGCATACCTTCGTTCAGTTTGCCATTTCGCCCGACGGCGACACGATGGTGACGGGTGGCCAGATCTCCGGTGAGATCCTGGTCTTCGATATCAGTGATGCGCGCAACCCGAGCCTGCAGAAACGATTCGCACTTGGTGGTCAGCCGTGGCATCCTGTCTACTCGGCGGATGGTTCGTTGGTGTACTTCCCACAACGCACCGCCAACGCGGTGGCGGTAATCGACACGAGTACCTGGGAGCTCGTCGATCAAATAGGCGGCGGGGGGCTCTACGAGCCGCACGGTAGCGCCATCTCTGGCGACGGCCGCTGGTTGTTCGTATCCGGCCGCAACACCGCAGGTGAGTATGGTGATCTCGCCGAGGGCGCCAAGCCGCCGGGCACGCTCAACATCATCGATACGGGATCCCGGCAGGTCGTCAAGGTCTTCGAGGTGCCAGCGTACGCTGCCGGCGTCGGCGCGTCTGCCGAGAACTGATTGATCCGGCGCACTGGGAGCGTTCTCGAGACTACCCAGGCGGGCCAAGCTCATTGTCTTCAAGAAACCGAGGTGCGTCCATGAGAAAGGCCTGCGTTGCACTGCCACTGATCGCTTTGCTCGCAATCGCCACCCCGGCGGTGGCTCAGGTCGGATACGGGTATGCCGCGGCGATTGGTGACGACGATGTTTTCGTCGGCGAGCCGGCGAACATGATCGGTCCGGGAGTCGTCTACGTCTATCGGCCGGGCAACGGGGGCTGGCAGCAGGTGCAGGAGCTGCTGGCCTCGGATGGGCGCGACACCGACGGCTTCGGTCGCTCGATCGCCGTGGACGGCGACCTGTTACTGGTCGGTGCAGACTCCGCGGGCGCGGCGTATCTATTTCGTAGACAGGCGGGTGTGTGGGAGGAGTCGGCACGCATCGCACCGGACAGTCCGACTGCTGGCTTCGGCGCCGCCGTGGCACTCGGTGACGATCTGGTGGTCGTCGGTGCGCCCGAGGGCAACAACGGCGCCGGAAGCGTGTCCATCTTCGAGCCCGACGGTGAGGGGTGGACCTTGACCGGCACGATCGAAGGAGATGGGACGGATGCGGCTGCGGGGACGCCGGAGGGCTTCGGTGCGACCGTGGCGCAGGCCGGCGACTGGATCTTCGTCGGTGCGCCGGGTGGCCGTGTCGACATGTTCCTGGGCGGTCAGTTTCAGCAGAGCCCGCCAGCTGGGAGCGTCTACGCCTTTCGGCGCGCCGGTGGTGATTGGAGTCGCGTCGACAAGCTGGAAGCTCCCCCGCAGCGTGCTGCCGGCGCGATGTTCGGTTCGAGCCTGGCTCTGGTCGACGGCGAGGCGCTGATCGGGGCCGTTGGCACCGACGATCTCAGCGGTGCTGTGTACCGGTATGTCCACATAGAGGAAGACGCGAGTTGGACCCTGTTGGGTGGGCTTGCACCGTTCGATGCTCCGGCGGGCGGTATGTTCGGAATCGATCTCGCGATGGGCGACGACGAGGTGCTCGTCGGGGCGCCGGGAGCCGGCACCGGACGTTTGGAGGGGCGGGTTTATCGCTTCACGCGCGGCCGTTCGGGGGAGTGGGTTGCGGCCTCGAAGCTCGGCACCACAGGTCTCAAGTTCGGCTCTGCCTATGGCGCCGCGCTCGCCGCCAAGGAGGACCTGGTGGTCGCGGGGCTTCCCGGTGACGACTACGGCGCCGGTAGCGCTGTCATCATGACCCGGTTGGCGGACGGCTGGGACCGGTCCCACGTGCTGAGCGGCGCTCGCGGCCTCCCCGCGATCACCGGGGGCGAGGTGCGATGTGTCGACGGCCGGGCCGGCATCTTCGAGTGTGACAACGTCGATCTGGTCGCCTTCCTTCCGGTGCAAGCGATCGGTGGAGGACGCGGTGTGACCACCAACGACATCTGGGGCTGGACCGATCCGCAGACGGATCGTGACTACGCCATTGTCGGCATGCGGGATGGCACGGCCTTCGTCGACGTCAGCGATCCGTATGTTCCGGTCTTCGTGGGCAAGCTACCGAAGTCGGCGGACTCACCCGCTAGCCTGTGGCGAGACATCAAGGTCTACGCGGATCACGCCTTCATCGTCGCCGATGCTTCCGGGCCGCACGGAGTGCAAGTGTTCGATCTGACCCGGCTACGGCGGTTCGACGGTACCCCCCTTGCCTTCAGCGAAGCGGCACACTACGCCGGCGTGAACTCGTCACACAATATCTACATCAACGCCGAGAGCGCTTTCGCGTACGCCGTAGGCAACAGCTCAGGCGGCGAAACCTGCGGCGGTGCGTTGCACATGATCAACGTCGAGGATCCGCGCAACCCGATCTTTGCCGGGTGCTTTGAGCCACAGGCTGGCGTGCGTGGCCCAGGCGGCACCCACGACGTGCAGTGCGTGACCTATGAGGGCCCCGATGAGCGCTACCGAGGCCGGGAGGTGTGCTTTAGCTCCGATGGGCGTGCCTTCGGCATCGGCGACGTCACCGACAAGCGCAACCCGACCGTGATCGCCACGGCTACGTACCCGAACCTGGCGTACACGCATCAGGGCTGGCTCGACGGCGAGCACCGCTATTTCTACATGAACGACGAGGGTGACGAGATCGCCGGGCTGGTGGCTGGCACGCGAACGCTGATTTGGGATGTGCAGGATCTGGAGGATCCGATCCTGGTCGGTGAGTACACCACCGACAATCCCGCTACGGACCACAACCTCTACATCGTCGGTGACGTGATGTACCAGTCGAACTATCGCAGCGGGTTGCACGTGCTCGATATCAGCGAGCGCGAGCATCCGCGGCCGCTGGGCTTCTTCGACACCGTGCCGTGGGGCGACAACGACGGCATGGGCGACATCCTGTCCGGAGCGATCGGCTCGTGGAGCAACTACCCGTTCTTCGATAGCGGGGTGGTGGCGGTGACTTCCGGCAAGGAGGGGCTGTTCATCCTCAAGTTAAATACAGGGCCTGGTAACCCCTGAAAACGCAATGGCTTCAGGGAGTGGGCTACCATCCGGGCGCGTAATCCGCACCCTATACGCACCCTGGGGATCACGCTGGGTGCGACCTACT
>DASCOT010000015.1:0-19641 GCA_036012155.1 Acidobacteriota bacterium | reverse complement strand
GAGGTTCTGGTACTGGAACTCCTCGCCCAGATCTCGCGTCGGCTCCAGGTGCGCCAGGCGGGCGAAGAGCTCGTCGCGAGACAGCGACGAGTTGTACCAGAGTAGATCGTGGCGTGGCAGCCCTGAGCTGTGGATCAGCAAGTCGCGTACCTTTAGCCGCCCCGTTGCGTGGTCGTCATAGAGGCGAAAATCGGGCAGATACTCGATCAACGGCGTATCCCAATCGAGCTCCCCAGCGTCCACCAGCGTGCCGAGAACGAAGGCGGTGAAGGCCTTCGTGGTCGAGCCGATGGCAAACAGGGTGTCGGGAGTCACCGGCTTGCCGCTATCCACATCTCGCAGCCCGTAACCCTTGGCGAATACGACCTCGTTGTCAGCTACTACGGCGATGGCCAGCCCCGGGACCCCGAAGTCCTCGAGCGCCGTTTCGATCACCGCGTCGATGCCGCTCAGCGCTACGCGAGCTCTCTCGGCAATCGCTGCACCGCGGATCAGTCTGAAGGGAAACGAGCCTCCCCCCTGCGTAAACTCTCCCGTGATCTCGTCGCCAGCGACGGTACCGCTGAAAGTCGGCACGCCGGGCACACCGGCGATTACGAAGCGGACCGAATCTCCTTCCGCCGACAACTCATCGAGCGGCAAGTCAGTGGCGCCCTGGGCGGGAATACTGACGGTTCCGGTGAATCCACCATCCGCATCACTGAAGTCGAGCTTGACGACCAGTGGCGATCCGGGAATCTCGATCGAGCCCTCCCAGTGTCCGGCCAGGGTTGATTGGCCGATAGCGCTCGCAGCGTGCGTCGAAAGGAGGGCACAGACGAGCGCCAAGGCGTTGACGAAAGGAGTTCGCCGCATGTCGGTGCCTCCGAGAGGGGATACTGGGCCGAGCTGCCGTCGATTCTATCCCTTAGGATTGCCCCTCACCTGGCTGCGCCTCCGGTTCCGCAGCACGTACGTGCAACGGCATTACGAGGCGTCTGCTCCTCATGAATGATATGACTCGACGTCTCGAGGCAGTCGAGGCCTCCGAGCGCTTGCGACCCGCGTCGCTGCAGGGCTAGTCGATAGCGAAACAGTAGAACAGGCCGTCACCGCCAGTACCCTGCAGGTCCTCCTGTCCGCAGCCGCGTGAGCCGTGTGCCGAGTTCCACGACGTCGGATTGTCGCCGCCGCCGGTTCGATCGAAGTGGCCCACCAGGGCGCTGCCTTCGGCGCGGCTCGTCCAGTTACTGCATGTGTGGTCCTCACCGTCGGCCAGCAGGGTGCCATCCATCTGGACACCGGTAAGAATGTCGTGACGGTTGGGGCTCTCACCGCGGCCCCTCACCATGTCGCCGTTCTCGGTGAGAACGGTGTCCTTCGTCATGTTGTTGTCACCGTGGAGATTGTCCACATCCGTGGCGACGACGACGCCACGCACATTGCGCCACGGCCCGCTGCCGATCCGATCACGGGCATTGACTGCGGGCTGGCCGCCCGCTGCCGCAACACCGAGGTAGGCTCGCCAGGTGCGCTCACCGGCGCCAACCGACCGTGCCAGCATGGCGCAACGCGCATCCGCACCCGCCAGGCCGCCCAAGTCGGCCCCGTTGCCACTTCCCGAGCTGGTGATGAAGAAGCTCATCTCACTCCCCTGGGCGCTCGACTCGGCCACCGGCGTAGCCTCGGGTGCGGAGGTGGCAAGCGTGGCGAGCAACAGCATGGCCATCCCGAGAGTCACGGCCTTTCGCATAACGATCTCCCTTCGGATTCAGCGCAACGGCGTGGACGAGCCGAAGTGTACGGGGTATCAGAGTCGCCGGCAAAGGGGCCGCTAGGGCCTGGCGGCGTTGGCCCTTACACGTCGACACAGACTCGTGGAGCACTGACCCGCGCCGATGAACCAGTAGACTGATCTCATGCTCGACAGCAGCGTTGTGTGGTCAGCACCCGATGTGCGAGCCGTCGGTGCCTGAGGTCGTTGAACGCTGGCCGTTGGCGCCCGACCTCAGTATCTCGCGGGTGCTCATCGGCCTCTGGCAAATCGCCGACATGGAGCGCGGCGGAGAGGCCATCGACCTCGTGGAGACCACCACCGCTATGGAGCCCTACGTCGACGCCGGCTTTACGACCTTCGATATGGCCGACCACTACGGCTCAGCGGAGCTGATTGCCGGCGCGCTCATGCGACGCCGCAACACCGACTCGGTACAGCTGCTGACCAAATGGGTCCCGAAACCCGGTCCGACCAGTCGGGCAGACGTCCGCGCCGCGGTCGAGTTGGCCCTCGATCGGATGGGAGGCAACCGCATCGATCTACTCCAGTTCCACTCGTGGAACTACGCCGACCCCGGATACTTGGACACGTTGGTCCACCTTCAAGAGCTCAAGGAGGAGGGGCTCATTCGCCACCTCGGTCTCACCAACGTGGACACGCCACACCTGCGAATCATCATCCACAGCGGCATCGAGGTGGTCTCCAACCAAGTGTGTTTCTCGGTCCTCGACCAGCGGGCACGCATGAGCGGTATGACCGACCTGTGTCGTGAGCATGGCATCACGCTGCTGGCGTTCGGCACGTTGGCGGGAGGATTCCTCACCGAACGCTGGTTGGATGAGCCAGAGCCCGACTGGGAGCACCTCGAGACGTGGTCGCAGATGAAGTACGGCCGGTTCATCCGCGCTGCCGGAGGTTGGGCAGCGCTGCAGACTCTACTCCGTGTGTTGCGCGCCGTGGCCACGCGCCACGGGGTTTCGATGGCCAACGTCGCCTGCCGCTACATCCTCGATCAGCCGGCCGTCGGCGGCGTGATTCTCGGGGCGCGGCTTGGCATCAGCGAGCATCGCGACGACAACCTCCGCCTCTTCGAATTAGCGCTCGATGATGCCAGCCGAGCAAAGATCGACGCGGCCGTGGCTCGACTCGACCCCATTCCCGGCGATTGTGGTGACGAGTACCGCCGCGCGCCGTTCCTGACGGCAACGGGCGATCTCAGCCACCACATCGACGACCTGCCACCCCCCTACGAGGCACGGCGTGGCGGCGACGGGCGCACTCGAGTGCTGACCGGCACGGTCTGGGAGGATCTCGCCGGCTTCAGTCGGGCCGTTCGCCAAGGCGATCGAATCCTCGTGTCAGGAACCACTGCCACGCATGGCACGCGACGAATTGGTGGTGACGACGTCGAGGCGCAGACGCACTTCGTCATCGACAAGATCGAAGGAGCCCTGCACTCGCTTGGCGCACGCCTCGAGGACGTAGTCCGAACCCGGGTCTATCTCAACGACGAGGCCGATTGGGAACCCGTCTCGCGAGTCCACGGCGACCGGTTTCGCCAGATCCGGCCGGCGAATACCCTGGTGCGGGCTGGGATCATCGGGTCCGGGTATCTCGTCGAGATGGAGGTAGAAGCATGGCTGACGGCAGATCGATGATGACCATGGCACTCGTCGTTATTGGGCTGATATTCCTGGTCGGGCTGTATCCGCTGACGGTGCTCTGGCCAGCGGGCTTCATGTGGGAACCGCGACAACCCGAATACGAGCAGATGATCATCCTCACGATGGCCGTTCTGGGGCTGTTCCTGCTCAAGGCTTCGCGCAACCCCTCCGAGCACCGTAGCTTGATCGCCTTTACCGCGTGGTCGAGCCTGGCGCACGGTCTCCTGATGGCCTATCAGGCGTTCAACGACCCGACGGAGTCGGCCAACCTGATCGGCGACGTGCCGGCGCTCATCCTGGTTGGCGTTGTTCTGCTGGTACTTATGCGGCACGACGAGTGACGCGTGCGGAGACCTAGCAGCGATCGCTTGGGGCACGTCGCTTCGCTGACCACAGCCTTCCTGCTAGCAACGATCAACGCTGTCGGGGCACAGGAAACATCCGATTGGACCGCCATTACCCCCACCGTCGAGGCGACGGGATTCGTCGAACAGCTTCCCATCGACGTTCTGCAGACAAAGCTCCTTCTGGAGCTCGAGCTCGGTGGGCACCCACGCTCGGTACTGTTCGACACAGGCTCCCCCAGCGTGCTCAGCAAGGCGCTGGCCACCGAGCTCGGCCTGGAGATCATCGATACCATCCAATCCGTCGACGCCAACGGCACCCGCCTCAACAACGAGGTAGCGGTGCTCGACGAGCTCCGCCTCGGCAGCGTGAGCGTGCGCAACATCCCGGTCATCGTGGCGGACCTATCGATGGCGCCGATCGCCAGTTGCTTGTTCGATGCGGTTCTCGGCTCCGACATTCTGCAGGTGTGCAACTGGCAGATCGACGTCGCCGGACGAACCTTGACGTGCGCCGACCGGCTCGAAGACCTGCCGCTCATCGACGAAAGCGCCGCGGTACCGTTGCGGGTATTCGGCTACCCATACTCGCCGATTCTCGATACCGAGTTCCAGAACGGCATGACGAGCTCCGCGCTGCTCGATACGGGGTCGCCCGAGTACGTTGCCCTGACGAGCGACGAGCTCGACGACCTGGAGCGCACCGGTGCCATCGAGCGCAGCGCGATGGTCCGCGGATTCGGCTCCGCCGGAGAATCGCTCGGCGGCATGGGCGGAAACCAGGAGGCCTTTCGGCTGTCGCTGAGCCGGCTCTGGATCGGCGAGCTCGAGCTCGTGGACGTGGTGGCGCGGACGCGGCAAGAGGCCCCCACTCTCATCGGTGCGGGATTGCTCGAACACTACCTGGTAACGCTGGCGTATCCACTCAAGCGCGCCTTCTTCTACAAGTATTCGGAGGCACCTTTGCAGCGCACCGGCTTCGGCTTCGGTCCCGATTTCGGCGCCCCGGAGGTCACCGCCAGCATCGTCTGGGACGAGTCGGCCGCGTCTGCGGCGGGAATCCGCCCCGGTGATCGGCTGACACGCATCGGCGACTCCGACCTGACCACGATAACCGGGGCGAATCGCTGCTCGATCGTTCGCAACGTCCTTGAATCGCTGGATGCCGATCCCACCCTGCGCGTCGACTTCGAGCACGAGGGGACGCCGACAACGGTCGAGCTCACCCGACGCAACGCGCTAGAGCGCTGAGCCATCGCACCCCGAGCGACAACAAGGGCACCAGCAGCTGATGCCATACAGGCGACTCGCCGCACTCGGCGCCCTCGTAGTAACGGCCAACCTGCTTATTGGTGCCGCCCACATGCTGGCCCACCTGCAGCTCGGCGTAAGGCTCGCCCCGTGGCAGGACATCTTCGTGAGCTTGGTGGTCGTAACAAGCCCCATCGCCGCAGCGGTCTTGGTGCGTACTCCGCTGCGCCGCATCGGCGCAAGCTTGCTGGCCGGATCGATGGCAGGCGCCTTGGTGTTCAGCACCTACTTTCACTACATCTTGGTCTCTCCCGACCACGTCGCGCACCTACCAGAGGGTGATCTGCGCTGGTTGTTCCGCCTGACCGCGGGTTTACTGCTGGTGGCTCAGGGGCTCGGGGTGGCGATCGGCATGCTCATGATGAAAGCGATCCGGGAGGGAACATGGCGGACGTGACCTTGCGAACATCGACGAGCTAGATCCCGTGTGAGGGAGCTGCACCGCTCGCCCTCGGACCCCCGGCGAGACATCCACCTTGCCAAGTCGGCGACCTTGCCGTTTGCTTGTGGCGCCGTTGACCGTGACCCGGGCACCAGATTCGCTCGGCCGGGCCGCACTCTTACAGGGAAGAGACCATGCGAAAGCTCAGCCTCCTCACAGCGTTCGTCCTGCTAATCGGCGCCGTCACCTTGGTGTCGACCGGGATGGACGTCGCCACCACGCGCGCCGCGGATCACCTCGATTCCCCAGGCGTGACGGGAGACGGTCGGACCGACATCAACGACATGTACATCTTCCGGGCGAGGAAGAAGAAGAAAGAGACGGCGATGATCATGACCGTCGCCCCGCTCGCCGGTCTGGCAAGCCCGACGGTGTTCAGCGACGCCGCGAAATATAACTTCAACATCGACAACGACGGGGACTTCAAGGTCGATTTGCAATGGACGGCGGAGTTCGATGGCGACACGATGACCGTCAGCCTGGACGGTGTAGAAATGGGCTCGGGGCCCATCGCCCGCAAAGGCAATCAGCGCGCCGCCCCGATCAAGCTCACCGGCGGCGGCCAGGCCACGGCCGGGCTGTATGACGATCCCTTCTTCTTCGATCTGGCCGCAGCCCAGGACCTCGCTGCCGGGACTCCGCTCGAGGAAGCGTTCTGCACCGAGAACGCCTTCGATTTCTTCCAAAACGCTAACGTCCTGGGAATCGTGCTGGACGTGCGAAACACCAGCCTCGGGGTAGAGGCACGTGGCGGCGCCGTGGCGATCAATTACTGGGGATCGACGCAGGTCGGCAAGAAGCAGATTGATCGTGCCGCCGACCCGTTCCTCAACACCTTTCTGGGATCCCCCAGGCAGAACGCGTACAACAAGAACAAGAAGCCACACAAGGATCCAAAGAAGTTCGGCCCAACGTTCACCACCAACCTCATGGGGCTGGGCGCGGACACGGCTACTGCCACTGGACTGGTCGCCCTGTTCCTACCGGACGTAATGAACTACAGTCCGCGAGCCCCGCGAGCCAGGGTGTTCCCCAACGGCCGTGGTCTCAGCGACGACGTTGCCGATATCAGCCTGCAAATCTTGGCGGGAGTCCCCGGCGCGAGCGACTGTATCGCCGCCAACGACGGGAAGTTCTCCAAGAAGTTCCCCTACCTGGCCGACGCTCACTAGGCAGCGGGTACCGAGTTGCCGCAGTGGCATTGCCGCTGAATACCCGGTGACGGTGCCACACGGTCGGGAGAGTCGACCATGACGCGCCTGAAGGCCATGGCGCTGACCCTGGCCAGCGTTGTGGCCGCGGTCGCTGTGCTCGTGAGCATCGACACGGGACGAAGTACCCGCGGCGAGGTTACGAGCTGGGATATCGAGCTCGTCGACCCGAAAGCGGTCGAGTCGATGCCCGGATCGGACGATCGCCTGCAGCTATTCGAGCGCCGCAGCGTCGGACGCCCGCCATCGGCCCCCGACCAGCAGCTGCTGGCCCGGCTGCTCATGGAGCGCGCCGCAGAGTCCGGAGACGACAGCCTGTTCGTAGCCGCCGAGCAAGAATACCGCCGTGCGCTGACGATGGCCCCCGGTAATGTGGCCAGCCAGTTGGGACTAGCGAGCGCAATGGCCGCGCAACACCAGTTCCGGCCCGCCCTGGAGCTGATCGAGGGGGTTCTGGCGAGCCACCCTGACAACCTTGACGCGTTGGCGGCGGTGGGCGACGCGTACCTCTCGCTCGGGCGGTACGAAGAAGCCGTAGCGGCCCACGAGAAACTAGCGAGCCTACTGCCCGCGGCACCGGCCAACGCCCGCCTGGCGCATCTCGAAGAGCTCTACGGCAATCCCGAGCAAGCACGAAGAATACTCGAGACCGCCGCGCTGGAGATGCACCGATCCGACGCCCTGGCGGATGATCTCGCCTGGTACCTGATACGGCTCGCAGATCTCTACTTCCAACTTGGCGACCTGGAGGCTTCAGCACGACATGCCGAGGTAGCGTTCGAGGTCTCCGAACGCACTTTCATCGCGCTCGGTCAGCTAGCGCGGGCGCGCGCCGCGCAGGGCCGGATCGACGAAGCCATCACGACGTCAGAGCATCTGATCCAACAGCAGCGGCATCCGGAGCTGCTCGGCCAGCTCGGCGATCTGTATGCTCTGGCGGGTCGCCAGCAGCAGGCAGCCGCGCTCTACGAGCAGGTTATCGGCCTGGCGGCGACAGCCGGACCGGTGGAGGATCGCCCGTTGGCGAAGTTTCTCGCCGACCACAACCTCGATCCCGAACAGGCTCTGCTACGCGCTGCCCGTGACCTCGAGCTACGCCCGGACGTCGAGGCCCACGATTTGTACGCTTGGACGCTGTATCGTAACGGCCGTTTCGAAACCGCCGCCGAGGCCATCGAGCGTGCCCTGCGCCTGGGCACTCGACGCGCCGAGTTCTACTACCACGCCGGCATGATCTATGGAGCACTGGGTGACATCGACCGCTCGATCTCGTTCTTGGAGGAAGCGCTGGCGATCAACCCCCGGTTCGATCCGTTGCACGCACCGCTCGCCCGCGAGCATCTGGAGGCACAGCGCGCCGCGAACACGGGCTAGCCAAGCACCGGCACAATCAGCGCTACCGACCCGAGTCGCGCTGGCTCTTTGCATCGCGGTGACGGCCTGCGGCGGTACGTCGTCAGATACGAACGGTGAAGTTCTGGTATTTGCGGCCGCCAGCCTACGCGACGCTCTCCAGGAGATCGCAACGGGCTTCGAGACGGAGACCAGCGTCAGTATCGTCCTCAACTTCGCGGGCTCCAACGTGCTGGCGCGCCAGATCGAAGCCAGCCCGATCGCTGACGTGTTCATTTCTGCCGACGAGCGCTGGATGGACTACATCGCCAACCTCGGCCTGGTGGCAGCCGGAACGCGAGCGCCACTGCTGGGCAACCGCCTTGTCGTGGTGGCACACTCGGACAATGGATTGAGTCTCGAGGAAGTCACCGAGCTCGCCGAAGCCAACTTCAGCTTCCTGTCGCTCGCCGATCCGGACGCCGTGCCGGCAGGACGCTACGCCAGGGAAACGTTGCAGGGGATACAAGCCGGAGCTACTGACCTGTGGAGCCAGGTGTCCAACCGGGTTGCGCCTGCACCCGACGTCCGGGCAGCGCTGGCATTGGTAGAAGCGCGGCCTGATGTTATCGGCATCGTCTATCGCACCGATGCGCTGACTTCCCCGCGGGTGCGGGTGGCGCTCGAGCTACCCGCCGGCGCGGGACCCGTGATCCGCTATGCGAGTGCCGCGATCGGCAAGCAGCCTACGGCGGCTGCCATACGCTGGCTCGAGTTCCTCCGCGGTGAAACGGCCCGGGGAGTTCTTGAGCGCCACGGGTTCCTCACTCTTGGCAGTGACTGACAATGGATAGCGCCACGCTCACAGCCCTCGCTCTGACGCTCCGGGTCGCCGTTGCTGCCACGGCACTGGTGGTCGTCCCGTGTACGCTCATCGCCTACGCGCTGGCGCGCTACGAGTTCCGCGGCAAAGCCCTGCTATCGAGCCTGTTCGGGTTGCCGCTGGTGCTACCGCCGACGGCCGTCGGCTATCTGCTACTGAAGACACTGGGGAGCTCCGGCCCCCTGGGTTCCGCCGCTCTCGGGTTCGATCTCGGCATCCTTCTCAGCTGGAAGGGAGCCGTCGTTGCCTCGAGCATCATGGCCTCACCGTTGGTCATCCGTACCGCACGAGTGACCTTCGAGGGCATCGATCCACGTCTCGAGATGATGGCTCGCACGCTGGGCCACAGCCGATCCGACGCGTTCCTGCGCTACACGATTCCGCTGGCCCGGCGCGGGCTGCTGGCCGCCGCGATTCTCGGCTTCACTCGCGCGGTGGGCGAGTTCGGTGCCACCGTGATGCTAGCGGGCAACATCCCGGGACGCACGCAAACCCTGTCGCTGGCGATCTACTCGGCGCAACAAGCCGGCAACGACTCCGAGGCATACGTGCTGTTGGGCGTCGCTGTTGCCGTGGGCCTCATTGCCATCCTGGCCTCCGAGAAGCTCGCTCGGGTGTCGTCGCGAACCGGCTCGGGTTCATGAGCAGCGCGACACGAGGCACCGCCAGTGGACCTGCCGACAACCCCGACCCGCAGTTGCGGGTAAGCGTACGCTTGCCGCTCAGTCACTTCGAACTCGAGGTCAACTTCGCTACCAGGACCCGGGCCGTGGGCGTGTACGGGCCATCCGGCGCCGGCAAGACCAGCGTGCTGCGCGCCATCGCAGGCCTCGAGCGCTCGGCGCACGGGCGGATCAGCCTGGGTGACGCGGTGTGGCTTGATTCTGCGGCCGACACCTGGGTGCCGCCCGAGCAGCGTTCCATCGGCTACTTGCCACAGGACGGTCTGCTGTTTCCGAACCTCGACGTTCGAGGCAACCTTCTCGCCGGCGCCGCTCGGGCGCGCCGAGAAGGCAGCCACGTCGAGGAGCTGTTCGATACCACGTGCCAACTGCTGGAGCTCACAGGCTTGCTCGATCGCAACGTCGCGACCTTGTCGGGAGGCGAGCGCCAGCGCGTCGCGCTCGGCCGCGCCATTTGCTCCGGTCCGCGGCTGCTGCTGCTCGATGAGCCTCTGGCGTCGCTCGACCTACCGCTACGCCGGCGCGTATTGCCGTTCTTGCGGCGCGTGCGCGAGCAGCTCGAGATACCGATGCTGCTGGTCTCACACGACCCGGTCGAGGTGCAAACGCTGTGCGACCAGCTGATCGCCGTGCAACGCGGCGCCGTAGTGGCCGATGGTCCGGTGCGCGATGTCTTGACCGATGCCGAGGTGCTGCCATTCCGCGGCGACGAGGGCTTCGACAATGTTGTCCCCTGTGCTTTGCTCGACCACGGTGCTGGCACCAGCACGGTGCAACTGGGCGGGGGCGCCGCGCGACTCACGGTACCGAGAACGGATGGGGTGGCGGGCGACTCTCACCTGCTGCGCATTCCGGCGCGCGACATCATCGTGGCGATCGATCGCCCGGTGGGTCTTTCGGCGCGCAACGTCGTCCCGGCAACGATCGCGAGAATCCGCTCTGACGGCGACTTGCGTATGCTCGTTGCCGAGCTCGGTGGCGGCCCCGAGCTTGCCGCCGTCGTCACGAGCGAGGCGTGCGAAGCCTTGGGGTTGGAGGTTGGTCAGCACGTCTACATGATCATCAAGACAGCGTCCTGCGATCTATACGACGGAACACGGGTAGGCGGGCCTGAATGAGCTCCTCGCACGGTGACGCGCCCATCAGAACCGACGAGACTGAGCCCAGGGCAACGATCCGCGTCTTCGTCGACGCCGACGCCTGTCCGGTCAAGAACGAGGTATACCGCGTCGCACGGCGGTACGAGCTCCAGGTTCGCGTGGTCGCCAACTCCTGGATCAGTATCCCCGAGGATGAATCGTTCGATCTCATTGTCGTGGAGGGACAGTTCGACGCCGCAGATGATTGGATCGTCGACAACTGCGGTCCGGGCGACATCGTGATCTGCGACGATATTCCACTGGCCGCGCGGGCCCTGGAACGCGGCGCGCGTGCCCTCAGCCCACGCGGCCGCCCGTTCACCGAGGATTCGATCGGCGGCGCGCTGGCGACGCGGGAGCTGATGTCACAGCTACGCGATATGGGTACTGTGACCGGTGGCCCGGCGCCCTTCGCGAAACGCCATCGATCACAATTCCTACAGCAACTCGACCAGACCGTTCAGGATCTACGGAAGCAAGGACCCCGCCGATGAACCCCTTCAGCCACATTGACCTGCGCGTCGACAGCATGGCGAAATGCCTCCCGTTCTATAGAGCGTTGCTGGCCGAGTTCGGCTTCGGCGACCCCACTAGCAGCGGTGAGTGGGAGATCTTCGTCGGCGAGGGCGAGTATCCCAGCGTCGCCTTCTTCTCGATCATCGAGGAGGTCGCGCATCGACCTAATGGCAATCGCATCGCCTTGTGGGCTGGGTCGCGCGACGAGGTCGACGCCATCGGCGCGCTGCTGCGCGAAATCGGAGCCAGCATCGAGAGCGGTCCACGACTGTGCAGCGAGTACAACGACGGTTACTACGCAGTCTTTTTCGAGGACCCGGCAGGGAATCTGCTCGAGGTCGTGCATCGAACGGAGTGAGCCATGCCCACCGACGTGTCAGCACCGCGCATCAAGCCACCGCCAATTCCTCTGTCTTTGGCATGCACGCTCCTGGTGGGAGCGTTGATCGTTGCCACATTCGTACTCGTGACGCCGGTCGAGGCGCAGGACGTGGATCCGCGACTGGATGAGGCGATCCGTTGGTACACCGGCATGACCGGTACCGTCGACGACCAGCGAGCCCGCGAGCTGCTGCTCGAAGCGCTCGAGGCCCCCAATCCGATCAGCCGCATGTGGCTAGCGCGCTGCCATTCACGCGGCCGCATGTTCTTCGAACACGACGAGGCGCGCGCCGATCAGATCGCCGCCGAGGTGCTCGACGAGATCGAGCGTCTGGCCTACCGTGGGGTCGCGGAGGCGGCGTTCCTCATGGGTACCACCAACGACGAAGGCCTCGCCATGGAGATCGACGCCGCCATGGCGGCCGCCTGGTTCCACCGCGCCGCCGATCAGGCCCACGTGCTAGCACAGCACAACCTCGGCAACGCCTACTACGGAGGTCGGGGGCTGCCGCAGAGCGACGCCATGGCAGTGTACTGGTGGCACAGGGCAGCCGAGCAGGGGGACGCCATCCCACAGCGCGAGCTCGCCTCGATGTACGAGCAAGGTCGAGGGGTAGAGAGAGACCTGGCCGAAGCTGAGCGCTGGTATCGGCTGAGCGCCGAGAAAGGGAACGCTCAGGCTCGAGAGGCTCTCGAGCGGCTGACCAGTCAGCGCTGACCATTCGCAACCGGCGCCACCGGGGATACACTGCTCGCAACCTGAAACCTCGACGCGATAGAGGCCTAATGACCGCAGCTCAGCACTCGCAAGGTTCGCTGGTCACCGTGCTCGGAGTCGTGGTGCTGCTCCTGTTCGGCACCTTGGCCCGCTCGATCCTCGGCATGGCACACTTGCTCGGCGTACTGGTCGAGATTGCGGTAGCAGGGGTCATCGCGTTCGTCGCCCTGGGCATGTCGCGGTTCCTGTCGGCGAAGTTGAGCGCGCCGAGCTGGCTGTGGGGAATCGCCTTCGCGTTGCCGACATTCGTTGGCTCGATCGGCGGCGGCTTCCTCCACGACGGCCTCTTCGGGCTCATTTGGCTGCTCGCCGGCATCATCGGCGCCAACAACCGACGCTAGCGCATTCCCGCGGCCGCGAAGGTGTCGCAAGAGGCCACGCTACCGGCATCGAAGCCGGTGCTGAACCAACGCTGACGCTGCTCCGACGTGCCGTGCGTGAACGACTCCGGCTGCACCGTGCGACCCGCTGCCCGCTGCAGGCGATCGTCGCCAACGGCCGCCGCCGCCGCCAGGCCTTCCTGGAGGTCGCCAGGCTCGAGCAAGTCGCGTTGACGCTGGGCGCTGTTGGCCCAGATGCCGGCATAACAGTCGGCCTGCAGCTCCATCAGCACAGAGAGTCGATTGGCATCAGCCTGGGAGACCTGTTGCTGGAGTCGACGCACCTCCGGCTCGACACCGGTGATGCGCTGCACATGGTGACCGACCTCGTGAGCGATAACGTAAGCAAAGGCGAAGTCACCCGGGGCCCCGAGACGCTGCAGCTCCCGTAAGAAGGACAGGTCCAGGTACACCTTCTGATCACCGGGACAGTAGAAGGGCCCGGTGGCGGCGTTGCTGAAACCACAGGCCGACTGGACCGCATCGTTGTAGAGCACCAAGGTTGGCGCCGGATAGCGCTCGCCAGAGCCCGCAAACACCGCTCCCCAGGCGATCTCGGTGTCGCCCAGCACGTGCGCAACGAACTCCCCGACCTCATCGTCGGCGGCCCCGGTCGACGGCGGTGCCGGCGCCGAATTGGTGCCCATCTCGCCGCTTAGGAGCGTCAATAGCTCGGTGGGATCGCCGCCCAGCAGCACCACCACGACAATCAGCACCAGGCCCATGCCGCCGCCGATAGCCGGACCACGACGCATTCGTTGACCGCGTCGATCCTCGATGTTACGGCTTCGGCTTCCTTGTCTCCAGCGCATGCTTCGGCCCCCTACTCTGATCGAGTGCTGCGCCCCGGCATGGTAGCGGCCGCGGGTGGCAGTCGCCAGGCGGCTATGAGCGCAACGCCGCGGCCAGCCGACGCAACGTTGCCTCGTCAGCAGCTCCGTGCATCCACACCAGATAGCCGCGCCGATCACGCCAACGAAGCATCCGCTCGCCATTCGGGTGAACACTGAACACGACGCCTTCCACGGTGGATCTGACGTTCCCTTCCCGGCGTGGCGGCACCACGACCTCTCGTCGCTCAACGGCCGCGTCCGAGGTTCCTGCACCTACCGGTGCCTCGTCGGTCGAGCCGATGAACTGCTGCGCCAGCTTGACCTGGATGCCACTTTCGAGAACGTAGCGATACTGCAGCATGAGACGACCGCGAGCGGCGTCAGGGAGCCCTGTGCCTGGGCCCACCGAAACGTCCACCGCGCCAACGCCGACCAACTGCAACGGTGGAGCCCCAAGCCAGTCCGCGGCGGCGGCCGCGTCGATCACGACCAACTCGTCGCTGATACGCAGATCGTCAATGGCAGCGGCCGAGCCAGTCTCGCTCGGATACCTGCTCGAGAGGGCCCTGGCTTGCGAGGAAACTTGCAGGCGCCCGGCCACGAGTCGATCCTCCTCGGGATCCCCCGCGGCGCCTTGTTGTTCCTCCAGTTCGGCTACTGCGCCTCCACTTATCACCTCCGAGACGATCTCTTCGGGGGCGCGAGAGGGCTGGCGGCGCCGATCGGCGGCAACGCGTGCCGATGGAGCAACCATGGAAAGCGGCTCGGGCGCGGCGGCCGGATCCAGGCGCCGAGTTGCCGGCCCTGCGGCACTTTCCTCTGGCACCTCGTCAGCCGTGACGGCCGGCAACGGCGATGCCGGCGCGATCGCCTGCAGCGACCGCTCGAGGCGATCGTCGGCCGCCGGCGCTAGGGGGCTAGCGGGCGGAGCCACGCCGCTATCGGCGAGGTCTGCGATCCCCTCCTGCGACGGCGCCGCCGAACCCTCGTCGCCCGACAAACTCGTCACCTCCGGTGCGAACCCTCGGTTGGCCTGCCAGCCGAGTCCGAAGGCCAGCACCAGCGTCGCCGCCCAGGCAAGGTCACGCCGCCACCTGCCCTGCGATCGTGACACCGACGAGGCGTTCGTGCCGGCGCGATGGAGCATCTCCTCCCAGGCTGGAGCTTCCATATCAGGTGGCAACTCGCCCACCAGCTGCGAGGCCAACGATCTCGCTACGGCGGCCTCCTCCATCAGCGACCGGCATGGCTCGCAACGCCCACTGTGACGCTCGATCGCGTCGCGCTCGGCCGCCGAGCACTCACCGTCCAGGTAGGCATGCACCTGGCTATCCTCAACGTGCGGCATCGCTTGTTCCTCGCTGTTGACGCTGTCGATTCCACGCTTCGGCCAATCGCTTGCGGGCCCGGGCCAGCGTGGTGCCCATCGACCCAGCAGACAGCCCGAGCTGCTCGGCAATCTCGTTGTAGGAGAAACCCTGCTCCTTGAGCATCAGCGCTTGCCGGTCACGCTCGGGAAGCTCCGCCAGGGCGACTCGAATGCGTTGCTGCCGCTGACGCCGAACGAGATCCTCGTCGGGCGCCTCGTCGACAGGGCCGGCCTCGACCTGGGTGCCCGCCACCAGGCGTAGATGGCTTCGTCGCACGGCGATCCGCCGCCCCTCGTCGCGAACCAGATTGGCCGCCACGGTGTAGAGCCAACTCCGCGGGTTTCTGGGTTGGTTGCGGATGGCGCGCACGAACGCCTCCTGAGCCAGCTCCTCGGAGCGCGCGAGATCGCCCAGCCGGCGGTTGATGAACCCCACCAGCGGACCATATTGCTGCCTGTAGATCTGTTCCAGATCCACGCCTTGCTCCCTGGGTGCCGGGAGCCTGGACGTAGCGGCTCCCGGCTCCAATGGCGGCTACCGAGCTTCGGCTGCGAAAGCGCTACGCAGCAACGACCAGTCGTCCGTACCCAGCGGCGTGCCACCCGACTCGATGCGAAGCACCACCCCCTCACCGGCAATGATAACGTTCTCCCCCAAGGCCAAAGCCGGGTTCAGACCGGGAAACTGTCGCTGAAGCGCGAACCAGTCGCGGCTGTACGGCGCCACGCTGATCGCCGGAAGCCCAGCATCGGCGCGCACATCTCGAGGCCCGTCGGCGGTGTCGACGAACAGTCGTCGTCCGGCGCGCCGCCACGCCAACGACCCCTGCAGCCTCCCGCCTCCGACCGAGGCCGCCGCCAGGGCCTCATTGGCCTCACCCAACGATGCCGCAGCTTGAAGCCGACTGCTCGTCAGCGCCTGACGCAGTACAGACTCGCCGGTTTGCTCCGTGGGAGCGAGGGCGAGGCTCCGGGCGCGACGCTGAGCTTCCTCCCGGTCGTCAGCCAAGGCGGGCTCCTGCACGAGGTAGGAGGTGTACTCGGTGAGCACGCCGTAGCGAAGGCCCAGCGTCCGGATCTCTTCGATCAGCTCACCATCGGGCCCATGTAGGCGCAGCTGCGCCGTGAGCGCTCCCACCTTCCGCGACGCCCACAGGCGCGCCACGTACTCGCTATCGCGATGCCGTTGCGGGAATTCGACTTCGAAGGTGAACTGCTCACGCCTACCGGCGCGCTCACCCTCGAGCACGAGGCTACCAACACCTCCGCCGCGGTAACGGCCGGTTACCACGAGCTCTTGACCGTGGAACAGGTCGGGCAGCCGGCCAGGGTGGAGATCCTCGATGGTGACCGGCGCCGAAGCAATGCGTAAATCCGACAGCACCGGGGCGCCGATTCTCCTCCCGAGTGCGGCTACTGCGCCCTCGATATCCTCGCCGGCACGTACGTAGTCGACCGTACCGCGACCGGCCTCTGCCAGACGATCGAGCAGGTACGTGTTCACGTCGTGGCCGACGCCGAACGCAAACACCCTCTCGCCGTCCCGCAGCTGCTCTGCAGCCGCGCTGATCTTCACCGGGTCTGTCTCACCGACCGTCGGCAACCCGTCGGTGAGAAACAACACCATGGCCAGCCGTGCGTCGCTCACCGGCGGCTCCAGCGCAGCACGAAGCGCACCATCGATATTGGTGCTGCCATCTGCCGGCACACGGCGCAGGTACTCGATCGCGAGCGCTACATTCGCCGGACTCGCCGGCAGGTACGTAGGCTCGTAGGAGCGCACCGCGCTCGAGAAAGTGATCAAACGGAAGCGGTCGTGCAAACGCAGGCCACGCAATACCTGCTCGAGAGCCGAGCGCGCCTGCTCAAGCTTGTGGCCAGCCATCGACCCCGACACGTCGAGCACCAACGACACGTCGCGAGCGATGATCTCCGTGGCTTCTGCGGCTGGCGGATTGAGCAGCAGTAGGAAGTAGCCGTCCTCATCGCCCGAGTCTGGCGCGTGTGCCAGCAGGCTGGCACCGATGGTGGAACCGAGCCGCGGCAGAAGCAGCTCGAAGTCACCGCGGCCGTCGTGCCGGGTACCTTCGAGCGGGCGCACCTCGACCAGGTCGCCATCGCGACGAACGACATCGATCGCATCGGTCGGCGAGTAGGGTGTGCCCATCATCGAGGCGTTCTCCACGCGTACATACACCGACACCGGTGCCACGGCCTGCACTGCCGAGATCCGAGCTTCCGCCTGCGATTCTGGAAGGCTTCGAGGACGCTCGCCCCGCAGATCCATCACGCTGGCGGCTCGCGGCAACTGCATGCGCAGCGCATCACCGAGCAGCGGCAACACCTGTGCGTAACGCAGGATGATGCGGCGCGTGTCGCCCGGCTCGATTGGAAACACGCGGGCGCGAACAAGGTCGCGTCCAGCGAGCTCGACCAGCGCCGGATCACGGCGCTGGCGCACGATCTCCTCGTAAATTGCCCGCGCCTGATCGGACTGCAGCATCTCGCCGCGCAGCTCGTTCTCGCCGGCAAACAACGACAGGTTGTGAAAAACCGCACCGTGGGGGATCGCGTACAGATAGTCGCCCTCGAGGACGCGGCCGGCGTTGTTACGAAACTCCTCGAGCATTTCGAAGTTGGCCAATCGACTGCGCGCGTCGATACGGATGGTGACCTCGCTGCGCACCCGCTCGACCATCGGGTCGGCAGGGCGGATCGACACGGCTACTCGAGCGAGCGTTGCCGCGTTGCCGCCGGCCGACCCGTTGGACTGGATAGCCGCCGGCGAGACCGCAGTCACACTGAGAAGCGCAGGAAACACTACGAGCGCCAGGAACCGGGCGCGATCCCTTGGCTGTCTGCGGCGCCGTAGCGAGCGATGTGACGGTGTCATCGTGTGCCTCCCGTTCTTGCGTGTGACGGAGCATGGTTGTCCCGAATCAACCTTGAGACGCACCGGCACACCAATCTTGCACACCGCGACAGGAGGAACCCGGCCGCAGGCAGACGGCGGCCAATGGACCGGATACCCTGAGAGCATGCGCGAAACGACAACATTGGGTGGCGGTTGCTTCTGGTGTCTGGAGGCGGTGTACCGCGAGCTCTCGGGCGTCGAGGCAGTCACGTCCGGCTATGCGGGCGGGCACGCCGAGGATCCGACCTACGAGGAGGTCTGTACCGGTTCTACGAACCATGCGGAGGTCATCCGCATCGAGTTCGACCCGGAGATCATTGCCTACGGCGAGATTCTCGAGGTCTTCTTCGGCGTCCACGATCCGACGACCCTCAACCGGCAGGGGGCCGATGTGGGTACCCAGTATCGATCGGTGATCTATTACGAGACGCCGGAACAGGGTGAGCTGGCGACGGAGCTGGTTGCGCGGCTCGAGGCTGGCGACGTGTTCCCGCAACCGATCGTTACCGAGGTGGCGCCGCTCGACACGTTCTACGCCGCTGAGACGTACCACCACGACTACTACGCGCGGAACACCGGGATGCGCTATTGCCAAGTGGTGATCGGACCGAAGCTCGCCAAGCTGCGCAAGCAGTTCGCCGCGAGGCTGAAAGAAACCGCCCATTGAACCCGGTTCAACGGGCGCTCAACGAGCGAGCCACGGTTCATGAATACCGGCCGGGTGCGGTTCCCGAGGGCTCCGTCGAGCGCGCCCTCGAAGCTGCGCTCGCCGCGCCCAACCACCGCATGACCGAGCCGTGACGGTTCGTGAGCGTAGGGGGGCAGACCCGCGAGCAGTTGGGCGAGATCGCCGTGCGGCTGAAGATCGCCAAGCTTGGCGATAGCGAGGCGCTACGTCGAGTGATCCGTGCCAAGTTTCTCGATGCGGCAGATCTGCTGGTGGTGTCGCAGGTACTCGACGAGGACCCGGCGATCGTACGCGAAGACTATGCCGCCATCGCCTGCGCCATCCAGAACTTCATGCTGTCGCTACATTCCGAGGGCGTCGGGTCGAAGTGGAGCACCAGCAAGGTGATCCGCCAACCCGATACCTATCGCATCCTGGAGATCGATCTAGAGGCCGCCGAGATTGTCGCCTTTGTCTGGGTCGGCGCACCGGCTGAGCAGCCTACCAAGCGCGCCCGCAGCCACGATCGTGCGGCGCTCTGGCGTCAGCTGCCCTAGATGGCGCTCATGCAGAACCCTGAAACCCGCCGATTCCTCGGACTCCGCCGCAAGCTGCCGGCGGCGCCGATCCACGCAATCACTCTGATCGCGGCTGCAAGCTGGCTGGCGGCCACCGCGAGTGTGGCCGACTCGATGTTCGCGACCGCGACACCGCAGCAACCCGACGTAGAGGCCATTGCCGAGCAGATCCTCCGGCGTGCAGCGCTGCAAGAGGGCGAGGGCGTCCTCCTGGTCGTCCGCCCGGGCCGTTTCGACGGGCTGGTGGCGCAACTGCGCGACGGAGTCCGATCAGCCGGCGCGATCGACCTCGGCGCGATCCTTGCTTCGGGCAGCGCGCCTGCTGGAGACCCGACCGAGTTTGCTAGTAGCCTCGTGCGGCTGCCGCGAGCGCCGCTTGTGGAGGCGCTTTCCGATGTAGATCTCGCGGTGATGCTGCCCGATACTACCCCCGCCGACCTCGTCTATTCGGCCATGCAGG
>DASCOT010000014.1:0-22445 GCA_036012155.1 Acidobacteriota bacterium | reverse complement strand
GCTCGTCTATCTCGCCGCCGTGGTCATCGCTGTCGGGGCATGGGGCGTCGCGCCGGTCCGGGTCATCGCCTCCACGATCCAGGGCTTGTTCCTGACGTTCGACCTGCTTTGGATCATCTTCGGCGCCATCCTCTTGCTCAACACACTCGAGGAGTCGGGCGGAGTAGCGGCGATTCGCCGGTCTTTCGGAGCGCTCAGCGGTGACCGCCGCGTTCAGGTGATCGTCATCGCGTGGCTCTTCGGCTCCTTCATCGAGGGTGCTGCCGGATTCGGGACACCGGCAGCGGTGGCCGCGCCGCTGCTGGTCGCAATGGGGTTTCCAGCGGCTGCCGCGGTAGTGATCGGCATGATGATCCAGAGTACGGCGGTCACCTTCGGTGCTGCCGGGACACCGATCCTGGTGGGCGTAGCAGGGGGTGTCGGCAGCGCCGCTTTCGATGCCCGCCTGGCCGCCTCGGGTATCGAGCTCGGCCAGTACGTGAATCTCGTCGCCGTGCGCTCATCCTACCTGCACGCCATCGCCGGCACGCTCATGCCTACCTTCATGGTGATGGTGATGACGCGGTTCTTCGGCGTCCGACGCTCGTGGACCGAGGGATTGTCGATCTTGCCACTGTCACTGTTCGCTGGCGTGGCATTCACCGTTCCCTATGTCGGCGCGGCAACGCTGCTCGGACCGGAGTTTCCCTCGCTGCTCGGAGCACCCGTGGGGCTGGCGATCGTCGTCACCGTCATTCGACGCGGATGGCTGGTTCCGGCCGACTCGTGGGACTTCCCCGCACCAGGAGACTGGCCGGCCGATTGGGTAAGCGGAATGGAGGTCACCTCCGAGAGTCCGCTAGACAAGCCTGACGGCGCAGCCCCGAGCGCCGACCGCGGGCGAGCCGATCCGGCCACGGAAGAGCGGGCAATAGGAATGTTCCAGGCCTGGCTGCCCTATGCCGCGGTGGCCGCAATGCTGGTGCTCACCAGGCTACCGTGGCTGCCGTTCGGCGCCTGGCTGCGCCGTGTCCGGTTTGCCTGGGAGGGGATCCTGGGCACAGATATCACCGCTGCCACGACGCCTCTGTATCTGCCCGGCACGGTGCTGATCGTGGCGGCGGGCTTCGGGTTCTTGCTGCACCGCATGCACGCGGCGGAGCTACGCCGGGCAGTGACGCGATCCGCCAGCGTTCTGCTCAGCGCCGGGTTCGTCCTCGTCTTCACCGTTCCCATGGTGCGCGTCTACATCAATTCCGGAGCCAATAGTGGCGGCTACCTGAGCATGCCCATCGCCCTCGCCGAGTGGGTGGCCACGAACGTCGGCGGCAGTTGGCCCGCCTTCGCCGGAGTCACCGGTGCCCTCGGAGCGTTCATCGCTGGCTCGAACACCGTCAGCAACCTGATGTTCTCGGCGTTTCAGTACGGGGTAGCGGAACGCCTGGCGCTATCGAGCGCCCTGATCGTCGCCTTGCAGGCGGTCGGCGCCGCTGCAGGCAACATGGTCGCCATCCACAACGTCGTCGCCGCCTCGGCGACTGTCGGCCTGCTGGGTCAGGAAGGCTCGACGCTGCGCAAGACAATCCTGCCGACGCTCTACTATCTGACGATAATCGGCGTACTCGGCCTGCTGGCCGCCTACGTGATCGGTGTCAGCGACCCCTTGCTGCGCGCCGGCGGGTAGTGGCTGGCACCACCGGGGCAACGCAGGTTTCCCCGCGTGACGTCAAGAACGGCGCTCAGTTCTGTTACCTTCGCGGCCATCGACAGAACCCAAGGAGGAGTTCCGTGCATGTTCGTGCAGCGTTGCTCGCGATCACGGTGGTGGCAATGAACATCACCAGCAGCGAATTCGAACTGGCCAGCGCCGAGACGGCGGGCGCTCAGGAGCAGACGAGCAGCCAGGGATCGGGCTACGATCGGCCGGCGCGCACGCCTAAGGGCAGCCGTTCGGAGGTGATCGCGCCGCACGGCATGGTGGCGGCGAGCCAACCGCTAGCGGCACAGGCGGGCATCGACATCCTCAAGGCAGGCGGCAACGCCATCGACGCTGCGGTGGCGGTCAACGCCATGCTCGGGCTGGTCGAGCCGCACATGAACGGCATCGGTGGCGATCTGTTCGCCATCGTCTGGAACGCCGAAGAGCAGAAGCTCCATGCCCTCAACGGCACCGGCAGGTCCCCGTACGCGCTGAGCCTGGAAGCGCTGCGCAGGCGAGATCTCGATCGGATCCCAGGCAGAGGCCTGGTGTCTTGGACGGTGCCCGGCGCGGTCGACGCCTGGGCGGAGCTGCTCGAGCAACATGGGACGATGACCCTCGGGCAGGTACTGGCGCCGGCGATCGCATATGCCCGCGACGGGTTTCCAGTCAGCGAGATCATCGCCGGCCAGTGGCAAGCGGAGGAGGACGCGCTGGCCGAGTGGCCGGATTCCGCCAAGACCTACCTCCCCGGAGGGCACGCCCCCAAGAAGGGCGAGGTCTTCCGCAATCCGAACCTCGCTCGCGTCTACGAGGCGATCGCCAACGAAGGTCGTGACGTCTTCTATCGAGGCGCCATCGCCGATCGCATCGTGGCGTTCAGCGAAGCCAACGACGGCTATTTCTCCAAGCGCGACTTCGAAGACCACACGTCGACCTGGGTCGAGCCCGTGAGTACCAGCTACCGCGGCCACGAGGTGTGGGAGCTACCGCCCAATAGCCACGGCATTACCGCCCTGATGATGCTCAATATCCTCGAGGGCTACGACTTCGCCAGCCTCGAACACAACAGCGCCGCCACCCTGCATCGAATGATCGAGGCCAAGAAGCTGGCCTTCGCCGATCGCAGCCACTATGTCGCCGACCCCGAGTTCAACGCCCTGCCGGTGGCAGAGCTCGTCTCCAAGCCGTACGGGGTCAGCCGACGCGCTATGCTCGACGCCACGCGCGCCGCGCTCACCGTGCTGCCGGGGGATCCTCTCGAACACGGCGACACCGTCTATCTCTCGGTGGTGGACACGGATCGCAACGCCGTATCGCTGATCCAGAGCATCTTCGATTACTTCGGCTCCAGGGTCGTGCCTGGCGACCTCGGCTTCGCAATGCAGAACCGCGGCATCGGCTTCAGCCTCGAGCAGGGTCACTTGAATGTGCTCGAGCCCCACAAGCGCTCGCTGCACACCAACATGCCCGGCATGGTGACCAAGGACGGCGTGCCATGGCTGACGTTCGGCGTCATGGGCGGCAACATGCAGCCCCAGGGCCATACTCAGGTGCTGGCCAATATGATCGACTTCGGCATGAGCGTGCAGGAGGCGGGCGATGCGGCGCGCTGGCGCCACATGGGCGAGACACCCCGAGCCGGCGAAGCGCCAACCGGCGGCACGGTGCTGGTGGAGAGCGGCATTTCCGACGAAGTGGTCGCTCAGCTCGAGGCCATGGGGCACGTGATTCGCCGCGCCGGCGGCGGCGCCATGGGCGGTTATCAAGCGATCATGATCAACCCGATCACCGGCATGCTGCACGGCGGCACCGATCCCCGAAAGGACGGCGCCGCCATCGGCTACTAGCGCACCCGGATCGAGCGGCAGCAGCGAGGACGCGGCCTGAGGACCAAGGCGCCCACACGGCGAGCAAGTGCAGCAGCGGTCCGCGGCGCGAGGGCCAAGGCCAAGGCGCGCCGACGCAGACGTAGATTGGTTACTTCAAGGAGGCGCAACGCGGGCCATCGCGTCGCGGGCCGCTGCTGCGCCTATTCGCCGGCGATACCGCGATAGACGACGGTCAAGAAACGGTCCGGCGACATGAAGCCGCCGCCCCATGCCTCGTCGTGGTCGGACATCGGCAGCGCTGCAATGACCTCCTCGAGGCTCATCCCGTCGTTGATCATCGCGCCGACCCGATCGCGCGCCACGATCAGCACGTCGCGAAACCGTCGGAGGTCCTCAGCACCAGCGAGCGCCCCGTGGCCCGGAATGATCTTGGTGTCGGAGTCGATCTGCGCCAGGACATGCCGGGCGGTGGTGAGCATCCCGTCGATGCTGCCGCCCGAGTCGACGTCGATATAGGGGTAGAAGCCATTGAAGAAATTGTCCCCCATGTGGACTACGTTGGCACCCGCGAACCAGATGATCGAGTCGCCGTCCGTATGTGCGTGTCGAACATGCTCTACGTGGATCTTCTCGTCGTTCCAGTAGAACGTAACCTCATCGCTGAAGGTAACTACCGGCAGGGCCGCCGCGGGCGCCTGCTCCGAGCTCCCCATGACCTCGCCGAACTGCTGGGGGTTCATCTGGCGCCGGACATTGTCATGCGCCACGATCATTGCACCGGCGGAACCGAAGGCCTCGTTGCCGCCGGTGTGGTCACCGTGCCAATGCGTGTTGACGACGAATTCGACCTCCGCGTCTGTCACCGCCGCAATGGCTGCACGGATCTTGTCGGTCAGCGGCGCGAACTGGTCGTCGACGACAAACGCCCCGTCGTCCCCTACGCTCAGCCCGATGTTACCGCCGGAACCCATCAGCATGTAAACACCATCCGCCACCTCGATGGTGGTGATCTCGACGGCATCGAAATCCTGCTGGGCGGACAACTCCGGCAGGACCGCACCGAAGACAAGCACGAGGATGGCGACGACGGTAAGCGCAGCGTGGCGGAGTTTCATCTATCAAGCTCCCATACGTTGGCGGTGAGGTGGCGTAGCGAACCTTAGCGGCGGCTCCGGCGACCGGCAAGGCCAGGACCTGACGCGAACGGGCTGGCCGGCACGGATACGGACCTATAATCGTGCAGGCGATCTCTCGAAACCACGGAACTGAGCATGACCCGTTCAGCACACCGGCCCCATGCCGAATATCGGCCCCCGGTACTTTACAGATCCACCGTTGTCGCCTTGCTCGCCGCCGTCGGTCTGGCATCGGCGGCCGAGTTGGGCGCGGCGCAATCGTACGAGTCGGCCATGGTGGTCGTGCTCGACGTCTCGGGGAGCATGAAGGAACAGGTCGAAGGAGGGGTCAAGCGCGACCTCGCCCAACGAGGCTTGCTGCGAACGCTCAACGGGCTCCCCGCTGGGACCGCGGTGGCGCTGCGGCTTCTGGGTGTGGGGCCGGGCGGCGATGAATGCGGCGCCTCCAGGCTCGCCGTTCCTTTCGCACCCTTCGAGCCATCGCGCTGGCGCCAGTCGATGGAGTCGATCCGCTGGGACGGCGCCACGCCGCTCGTGTTGAGCATGCGTCAGGGACTCGAGGACCTGAGAGCCGTCGAGGCACAGCGTAAGGAGATGCTGATCATCGGCGACGGTGCAGAGACCTGCGGCGAGGACCCGGTGGGGGTGGCCCGCGACGAGGCCCAGGGCATACGCATCCATACGATCAGCCTGGGTGAGCGCGTCTCGCACCAGCTCGCCGGAATCGCGCTCGTCACGGGTGGCACCTACACACGCGCTTTCGACGAGGCCAGCTTCGAGACCGCGACCACCGAGGCACTGCCAACGAACCTGGACGCCCTCACCGCGGCCCCGGCAGGGGAGGGCGGCGGCACCCAGCTACAGGTGATCCTCGATGTCAGCAACAGCATGTGGGGGCAGATCGATGGCCGAGTCAAGATGGAGCTGGCCAGAGAAGCGCTGGCCGCGGCGCTAGTCGATGTGCCCCCCACCGTGCCCGTCGGCCTGCGTGCCTACGGCCATCGCGTCGCCTACGACGACCGGGAGGCCGGGTGTCTGGACACCGAGCTGCTGATCGCACCACAGCCAGGCAGCGTTCAGCAGATCCTGGCACGCTCCGCCGCGCTGCAGCCTCGCGGGCAGACTCCCCTGGCGCTCAGCCTACGTGCGGCCGCCAGCGACCTGGATGAGGCTGCCGGAGGCGTCGTGCTGCTGATCAGTGATGGCATCGAGTCGTGCGGGGGCGATCCCGTAGCAGTCGCCGCCGAGCTCCGCTCCGACGGAACCCCGATTACGATCCACGCCGTGGGGCTGGGAGTCGATACGCAGGCCGCCGACGCGTTGTCGATGCTTGCCGGCGCCGGCGGCGGCGATTACTTCGATGCCCCGAGCGCCGAGCAGCTCTTCCGCGGCATCGGCAGCGCGGTACGAGCAACGACCGACTTCATCCTCGCCGGCGCAACCAGCTCGAGCTTTCCATCTCCGATCGAGCGGCGCCGCGGCGGCGATAGCGTCGAGACCGCCGAGGAGATCACTGCCGGCACATACAGCTTCACCGAGCACCTGTACCACGAAGAGCGTTACTTCGCGGTGCACGGCACGCCCGGGGAGCAACTCGTCCTGGCGGGGCTGGTGTGTGCGCTGGCGATTGGCAGAAGCGGCGACGGCGACACGACGTTCCTCGGGTCGCCGTCGATGATGCTCGCCCAGAGGATCGATGCCGTCGGAGAACGCCTGCGGGGGCGCAGCCTCACGGTGCGGGGCGACATGGGCGACTGGCGGGAAATGGAGATGACGGTGCAGGAGGATGGCTGGGCACGCTTTCGCATTGGACGTGCGCTGGGCAACGTGCACCGCGACATGGTATTCCGTGTGGAACGCAGATAGCCGTACTCGACTCGAACGTGCCGCTCGCTGGGTGTAGAAACGCCGCAGAGAAGCCGGCTCGACAAAGAGGCCACCGATGAGTGGATCCAAGCTGCTAAGCCTCAGCACACTGCTGATCGGGCTAGCCGGCATCGCCGGCATCGGCCTCGCCGGCGGGCAGAGCGCCGACCGCGAGGCAAGCGTTCAGCGTGAGCTCGCCATGCAACGACCCATCGAAGCACTCGATTCCGTGTGGATCGAGGAGCTCACCTGGATCGAGGTGCGCGACGCCATGGCAGCGGGTAAGACGACCGCGATTTTGACTACCGGAGGCATCGAGCAAAACGGGCCGTACGTCGCGACCGGCAAGCACAACTATGAGCTGCAGGGACTGTGCGAGCGCATCGCCCGGGCGTTGGACGACGCGCTTTGCGCGCCGATCATCAAGCTGGTACCCGAGGGCGACATCAACCCGCCCACCGGACACATGCAGTATCCGGGCACGATCAGCGTCCGTCAGGAGACCTTCGAGATGATGCTCGACGACGCCGCCTCCAGCCTGCAGGCACACGGCTTCGAGCACATCGCGTTCCTCGGCGCCAGCGGTGGGAACCAGTCCGGTATGCGGAACGTGGCAGAGCGCGTCAACCAGCGCTGGGGCGCGACGATCGCTCACTTCATCCCCGAGTTCTACAACCCCGATGACGTGATCGAGTACATGAACAACGAGCTCGGCATCGTCGAGGAAAACGAGGGGTACCACGACTACTATTGGCTCACGGCGATGCAGATGACCGTCGATCCCGAGACCGTGCGCTACGAGCAACGAGTAAGGGCTGGAAAGGCGAGCATCAATGGCCAGAGCATCGCCGATCTCGAGGCCACTCTCGAGGTCGGAAACAAGCTCATGCAGTTCCGGGTCGACAAGACAGTGAAGGCGCTCCGAGCGGCAATCGCGGCTGCGAAGTCGGCGGATCGACCCTGATCACGGAGGCTCGCCCCGACGGCAATCTCGCCCGAAAGGGCGATCTCCCGAGCCAGCCTGGGCAAGTCGAAGTGACGACCGTATACTCCCCCAAAAGGGCTCCGCGGAGACTGGCGAGTTCTGCACCGCCCGCGAATACTCGGGTCCCGTTCCGCTGTTGGAGGCTGCAATGAAGCGGTCCACGCTGGTTTTCGCCGTCATCGGGCTCCTTTGCCTCGGCGCGACGGCACGATCCACTCTGGCGCAGCAGCAGTCAGTGGGCAACAGCAGCGAGAGGCCCGCGGACCGGTCGACCAACAACTCATCTTCTTACCAGGATCAGAACCAGGTCATCGGCCGTTATTGCGTTCGATGCCACAACGACGGCACCATGAGCGGTGCCCTGAGCCTCGAGTCCTTCGACGTCGCCCTGGCGCACGAAAACGCCGCGATCGCCGAGAGGATGATCCGCAAGCTGGAGGCCGGGATGATGCCTCCGCTGACGGCTCGACGGCCCGACGAGGGAACGGTCACCGAGCTTGTTGCGGCGCTCGTCTCACGCGTCGATGCAGCTGCGGCCGCCGACCCGAACCCCGGCGGGCGCACCTTCCAGCGACTCAACCGCGTCGAGTACGAGCGCTCGGTGCGCGAACTGCTAGACCTGGAGGTCGACGCCAGCGCCTATCTGCCTCCGGATCCTATGAGTGCCGGCTTCGACAACATCGCCGATGTTCAGGGTCTCTCGACAACCGTCATGGAGGGTTATCTGGCGGCGGCGGCCGAGATCAGTCGGCTGGCCGTAGGAGACCCGAACGCCTCGGTATCGGAGACCAAGTACACGATGTCGCGCTACACGTCGCAGCGCGAGCGCGCCGCGGGGGCCCCGTACGGAACGCGCGGTGGTCTGTCGGTCGTACACAACTTCCCGGCCGACGGTGAGTACATGTTCACTCTCACCGTCTTCGACTCGCCCGAGGGACTGCTTTTTGGCAAGGCGCTGCACCACGAGGAGCAGGTCGAGATCTCGATCAACGGCGCGCGCGCGGCTCTTCTCGACGTCGATCGATTCATGGATCCCGACAATCAGAGCATCTCGTCGCAGCCGATCTTCATCCAGGCAGGGGCACAACGCGTCTCCGTGGTGTTCATCCAACGCTCCGAGGGACCAGCGGTCGACTTGATGTCGCCGCACGAGTGGAGTCTCTCCGATCGGTCGATCGGCTCGGTGCATGGGATCACCAGTCTGGTCCACTTACAGGGCGCGGCGATCATCGGTCCGTTCAACGCCACCGGAGTATCGGCCACGCCGAGCCGTAGTCGGATCTTCACCTGTCGCCCAACATCACGAAGCGAGGAAGCTCCGTGTGCGGAAGCCATCCTCGCGTCGCTGGCCTCGCGAGCCTACCGGCGCCCCGCCACTGAGCGCGACATCGTCGGCTTGATGTCGTTCTTCCGCAAGGCGGCCGACGAGGCCGGATTCGAGGCCGGAGTCCGCGCCGCGCTCGAGGCGGTGCTCTCGAGCCCGTACTTCGTGTTCCGATTCGAGGCCCCGGACGCGGAGCCGGCGAACAAGAGCGGCAGCCCCATCAGCAACGTGGCGCTGGCCTCGCGGCTGTCGTTCTTCCTCTGGGGATCCCCGCCCGACGAGGAACTCATGTCGCTGGCGCGCGGCGGCCAGCTCGCCGACGGAGCGGTTCTCGAGCAGCAGGTTCGCCGGATGCTGGAGCATCCACGCGCTGCAGCGCTGGGCACACGGTTCGCTGGGCAGTGGCTGCGATTGCAGGATCTCGACAAGGTCCATCCGGACGCGCTGATGTTCCCCGACTTCCACCACGAGCTCGCGGCGGCAATGCGCACCGAAACGGAGACGTTCTTCAACAGCATCGTCGAAGATGACCGGAGCGTCCTCGATCTGCTACGCGCCGACTACACCTTCGTCAACGCCCGCCTGGCCAGGCACTACGGCATTCCCGATATCAACGGAGAGCACTTCCGCCGCGTCACTGTGCGCAGCCCCGAGCGCCACGGCCTGTTGGGACACGGCAGCATCTTGACGCTTACGTCGCACGCCGAGCGCACATCGCCGGTGTTACGTGGAAAGTGGGTGATGTCGGTGCTGCTCGGCAGCCCGCCGCCACCCCCGCCGCCGAACGTGCCCGAGCTCGATGCCACCGCTGCGGTCGCCAACGGTCGCGAGCTGACCGTGCGGGAGCGATTGGAACAGCATCGCGCCAACCCGTTCTGCGCCAGCTGCCACAACGTAATCGACCCGGTCGGCCTGGCACTGGAGAACTTCGACGTCACCGGCGCCTGGCGCACGAAGGACAATGGGAACCCCGTCGATACTTCGGGCAGCCTGTACGACGGCTCCGCGATCACCAGCCCCACGGATCTGCGCGAGGCATTGCTGAGGTATTCCTCGGCATTCATCACCACCTTCACAGAGAACCTGATGGCGTATGGCCTCGGGCGTCGAGTCGAGTACTCTGACATGCCAGAGGTCCGCGCCATTATTCGCGAGGCAGCGCGCGACGACTACCAAGTATCGTCTTTCATCCTGGGAGTAGCGACGAGCCCGGCGTTCCGCCAAAACAACGCGATTCAGCCTGACAGCGTAGCCGTGGACCGCGAGGAGATCCGGTAGACAGCTGCACGGACATTCGCCCACGAGCGAGGACAGCAACCGATGTTCATTACGAAGAAATCGATACCCCGGCGCACCGTTCTCCGAGGCATGGGCGCGACGGTGGCGCTACCGTTCCTGGATGCGATGGTGCCGGCCGGGCGCGCCCTGGCGAAGACCGGGGCGGCGGCTGTCGACGGCCCGAAGCGATTGGTGTGCATCGAGATCGTCCACGGCGCTGCGGGTAGCAACAAATACGGGGCCACCAAGAACCTGTGGGCTCCAGCGGCAACCGGCTCCGACTTCGACCTCAGCCCCACATCGCTGAGCCCGCTCGAGGCCTGGCGGAACAACCTGACGATCATCAGCGATACCGATTGCCAGCAAGCGGAAGCCTACGAGACCAAGGAGATTGGCGGCGACCATTATCGATCCAGCGCCGTTTTTCTGACCCAGGCGCACCCCAAGCAAACCGAAGGCTCCGATGTGGTGTGCGGTACGTCGATGGACCAGCTACACGCGCAGCGCTTCGGGCAGGAAACGCCGATACCGTCGATGCAGCTGTGTATCGAGAACGTCGACCAGGCTGGCGGTTGCGACTACGGCTACGCTTGTATCTACTCCGATACGATCAGCTGGGCCGCGCCGACCGAGCCGCTGCCGATGATTCGCGACCCGCGTGCCGTCTTCGATCGGCTGTTCGGTGCAGGCGGAACACCAGAACAGCGCGCTGCGCGCCGTGCCAGCCGGCGCAGCATCCTCGACTGGATCGCCGAGGAGGTATCGCACATCCGGAGCCAATTCGGCGCCGGCGACCGGCGGCGCCTCGATCGGTATCTGACGAACATTCGCGAGATCGAGCGGCGCATCCAGCTAACCGAAGAGCGCAACACCAGCGGCGAACTGCGCGCGCTGCCGGCCGCTCCGGCGGGGGTCCCGGATTCATTCACCGACCACGTCGAGCTGATGTTCGATCTGCAGGCGATGGCCTTTGCCGCCGACCTGACTCGCGTCTTCTCATTGAAGCTCGGCCGCGACGCTTCCGCCCGAGTCTTCCCCGAAAGCGGGGTGGCCGAGCCCTTCCACCGGACGTCGCATCACGGCGACGTGGAAGCGAACGTCGAGAAGTTCGCCCGAATCAACCGCTACCACGTCGGCAGGCTGCCGTATCTTCTCGACCGGCTGAGCAACACCATGGATGGCGAGAGCCCGCTGCTCGACAACACGATGATCATGTATGGGTCTCCCATGGGCGACCCCAACTTGCACAACCACAGACGCTGTCCGCTGATCGTCCTCGGCGGCGCCAATACCCAGCCGCACGGCAACCTCCATGTCCGGGCCGAGCCCGGCACGCCGATGGCGAACGTGATGCTGAACATGCTGCACACGCTGGGACACGATGATCTGCAGAGCTTCGGCGACAGTACCGGGGAGTTCTCCTACTCGGTCTGACGTTGCAGCACACAGCGGAGGAATGGAAACCATGTCCGTGAAGAGCGTACGTCGCGCCGCCGGGGGCAGGCGACTCTGGTTGACGCTGGCAGCCGCGATCAGCCTTCCCGCCGTGGTGATTGCCACACCCGCCGCATCGCCTGTAGCCGACGCGGCGATGTCCGGGGATACAGAGCTCGTGCGCTCGCTTCTACGACAGGCAGCCGACGTCAACGCGGCGCAGCCAGACGGCATGACCGCGCTGCACTGGGCGGCGGAGAACAACGCGGCGGAGCTGGCCGAGATGCTGGTCTATGCGGGTGCCAACCTCGAAGCAGAGACGCGGGTCGGCGCCTATCGACCGCTGCACATCGCCAGCAAGGCGGGCAATGTCGCCATGGTGCGTGTGTTGCTCGAGGCGGGCGGCGACATCGATGCGGCCACCACCGCTGGCGGGGCGGCACCCCTGCATTTTGCGGCCGCAACCGGCAACCCCGAAATCGTGGCGCTGTTGCTCGACCACGGCGCTGAGGTGAATGCGCTCGAGGTCGCCTGGGGCCAGACACCGCTAATGTTCGCGGTCGCCAACGACCGACTCCGAGTCGTCGAAACGCTGCTGCAGCGCGGCGCGGACGCCGAGATCGCCACCAAGATCGTCGACATCGTCGCCGCCGGGAACGAGCTACGAGATGCCGAGCAACTGCGCCGCGCGCGCCTCGCAGCCTTGCGCAAGATCGACGAGGATGCCGCAGCGCGAAAGGCCGAATCTGAGGAAGGCAAGGAGCCGGTTGAGAACGCTGCGGACGAGCCGGCCGCGGAGGACGAGGGCGAGGAGACATCGACCGAGAGCACGGAGCCCGAAGAGCCGGCTGAGCAACCCTCCCCTGCCGCCGAAGCCAACGAGGAGACCGAGAAGAAGCCGGGTGATGAGGACGCCTCCGAGACCGACGAAGAGGCGGGCCTGACCGAGGAAGAGCTGATGCTGATGCAGCAACGGCGTTCGTTCCCCGGCCTCGTCTTCGCGCACGGTGGGCTCACGGCGCTCCACTTCGCAGCTCGTGACGGGCATGCCGATGTGGCGCAGGCGCTGCTCGATCACGACGTCGACGTCAATCCGATGGCCGGCGATCAGACCACCCCGCTGTTGATCGCCGCCATGAACGGCCAGTACGACCTGGCGATGATGCTCCTGGGACACGGAGCCGATCCAAGCCTGGTCAGCGAATCCGGCGGCAGCCCGGTCTACGCAGCGATCAACGCTCAGTATCCGGCCAAGACAAGCTACCCGCAGCAAACCGCGTACAAGAATCAGCAAGCTACCCATGCCGAGCTGGTCGCGGCGCTGCTCGAGGCGGGGGCCGACCCGAACGTGCGATTGAACAAGAAGCTGTGGTACCAGGCCTACAACTTCGATCAGCAGTCCGACACCACCGGCGCGACGCCTTTCTGGCGCGCCGCCCAGGCACTCGACGTGGAGGTCATGCGCCTGCTTGTGGCACACGGAGCGGATCCGGACATCCCGACCAGCAAGATCCCGCGCCGACGGTTCCGTCGCGGGCAGGAAGAGACCGATCACTCCGGCTTGCCACCAGTGAAGATCGGTGGGCCGGCAATCTATCCGGTCCACATCGCCGCCGGCGCCGGCTACGCCGAGGGGACCGGGTTCGCCGCCAACCATCACCGACATGTACCCGAAGGGTGGATGCCGGCGATGCGGTACCTGGTCGAGGAGCTCGGCGCCGACGTCAACGCGCGAGACGACAAGGGATACTCACCCATTCACCACGCAGCCGGACGCGGCGACGACGAGATGGTGCTCTACCTCTACATGAAGGGCGCCGATCCGACATTCGTCAGTCGTCGGGGACAAACGGTCGCCGACATGGCGAACGGACCGATGCAGCGTGTGCGTCCGTATCCGGCAACGATGGCGCTAGCCGAGGGAATGGGCTCGAAGAACAACCACAATTGCGTGTCGTGCTGAGCTAGCGCCGACGAACAGCATCAAGATGCGGCCATCACCGGACTCCCGGACGATGGCCGCTTTTCCATTCCTGATCTACGACGCCACGACTTCGGGCTCCGCAACCGGCAGCATCTCGGTTGACGCCTGCCTGGTCAGCTCTACCAATCCCGCGTAGGCGGAGTCGGTGAGACACCAGTGCGTCTGGCCATCTTCCAGCAGGACCTGGCGTAGGTAGCCGTCCTGGCGCAGGAAGCGGGCACACTGAGCGTCGCGTGTGCCGTCGAGACGGCGCGCGTCCAGGCGATGCAGATAGGTCTTGCCGCGCTCGATCCGGACACCGTCAAGCGCCCCGATCCAGCGACGCACGCCCTCCTCGACGCGTTGCTCGTAGGCCATTCTCAGCCAATGGGCGAGCGGCACATGCGGCATCGCCGGGCGTGCTTGCGACTCCCCCGCAATGAACGCGAAGAAGACGATCATGGTGTCGATGAATAGTGCGATGAAGGCGAAGACGACCGCGGCGGGGCTACCGGCCACCATATCGGCCATCGCCCGCTGCCAGTATTCCTCTTTCTCGAGCGGGCGGGTATCAAGAATCGCCGGGTCCACCGAGCGCGCATTGAACTCGCCGCGCACCTCACGGATGCGGTCCGCAGGGATCGCTGCCGAGGCCCGTGAATAGGAGGCCCGCAGTGCCTCGTGGTCGACCTCGGTACCTTCGGCCAACGAGGCTATCTCGGCGTCGAGGCGTTGCAGCGACGCACCAACCTCCATCTCCATCTGCTCGATGCGAGGCAGCACGCTGGTCAAGAATCGATAGCGCTCCCCTGGTCCACTTTGCACCTGCCGCAGGTCAACGAGGAGGTCGGATTCGGCGATCAGTTGCTGCAAGTAGGGGTTGGAGATGTTTCGCAGACCGCCGCCGCTCGCCTGCTCGATCTCGATACGACGACGCAGCTCGGCGGACGCCTCCTGGAGCGTGCCCAGTGTGCCACCGGTCTGGGCCCGCGCATCGACGAGATAGGCGCGGAGAGACTCGTAGCGCTCGAGGCGCCGCTCCTTGGCGATGGTCTCCTCGGAGAAGCCTCGATAGTAGAAGACGTACGACGTAAAGCTGGACATGACCACCGTGAAGACGATCACGGCAAGGAGCATCGGCTGATGGCGCGAACGCTCGCGTATACCGAGCGCCGAGGTCAACATGCCGAGCTGGATAATGGCGGCCAGGCCGAGGGCGGCGAGCATCGAGTAACGGAAGTCTGGGAAGATCTCCGAGATGCCGTTGAACGTGCTGTAGCCCGAGACCAGGCAACCGATAGCGGCGGCGAGCGCCGGGAAAGTATGGACGGGCGACTTGACGAAGTTGAACAGTGCGCGAAACACGACGCGATACGCCTCCGGTTCGCGCCTCCCGAACCAGATTCCCCTGCCGATCCGATCGTGCGCCACAGGCGCTGTCGATCGAACGCTTTCGCCCCTACTCGGAGATACTTATCGAGGATACGCCTCCGCGCCCCTCGATGGCCAGTCCAGCGGACGGAAAGTCTGGCTGGCGAGTCGGTTGCCGGCCGGTTAACGTGCCCTGTCCGCCGACGAATCCACCGACCTCGATGAGCTGATGCGCATAGCCACCTGGAACATCAACGGGCTCAACGCTCGCATGGACTTCGTGTTGCACTGGCTACGCGCCCGACAGCCTGACGTAGTGGGCTTGCAGGAGCTCAAGACAGCCGACGAGAAGTTTCCGCACATGGCGTTTCAGTCGGAGGGCTATCACGCCGTCGCCCACGGCCAGAAGGCTTGGAACGGCGTGGCGATCTTGAGTCGCGAACCCTGCGAGGTGCTCCAAGTCGGTTTGCCGGGTCAGGGCGAGCGCGGCGCTCGGCTGCTGACCGCGCGCATCGGCGAACTCGATTTCACCACGATCTACCTCCCCAACGGCAAGACCCTCGATCACGAAGACTTCCCGAAGAAGCTGGCCTGGCTCGAAGCACTGATCGTCCACATGGCGACGACGCGTTCCGAGGACGCGCAGGCGGTCCTGTGCGGCGACTTCAACATATGCCCCGCCGCGATCGACAGCTGGAACGAGAACGCCCTACGCGGCACCATCTTCCACACCGACGAGGAACGCAACACATTCCGGCGCTTGCTCGACGGTGGCTTCGTAGATCTCTTCCGCCAGCGGTATCCCGACGAGCAAAAGTTCTCCTGGTGGGACTACAGGGGCGGCGCCTTCCATCGCGGCATGGGGCTGCGCATCGATTTTCTGCTCGGTACGCCGAGCGTGGTAGCGCGTACCGAGGAGGTTTGGGTCGACCGTGAGTATCGCAAGAAGAAGGACGGGCTCATCGCCTCCGATCACGCCCCGGTCATCGCCGAGCTCAGCTAGCAACCGATAGCCGATGAGCCGCTCTCGCCCCTCGCCCGGCGCCACGCTGATGGCCAATTGGAGCCGCCTGAGCCGGCTGCCCGGCGGCAAGCGAATCTTCTCGTGGATGGTTGGGCGGATGGCGCCCTACACCGGCACCATTGGTGCGCAGATCGCCGATCTACGACCGGGGTACTGTCGCGCAACGTTGCGCGACCGCCAACGGATTCGCAATCACCTCGACTCGGTGCACGCCGTAGCGCTGGTGAACCTCGGCGAGCTGTGCAGCGGATTGGCCATGCTGACCGGCCTGGCGCCTGATGTCCGCGGCATCGCGGTGGCCCTGCAAATCGACTACCTGAAGAAGGCTCGTGGTGCACTCAGCGCCGAGTGCACCTGCGAGCCCCCGAGCGTAGATCGGGCCATGGACTATCATCCGGCCGCCGTGATTCGCGATGCCGGAGGTGAGGAGGTGGCTCGGCTGACTGCCACGTGGCGACTCGACCGGAGAGACACTTGAGCGACAGCGCTTCGCTGGCCAGCGAGTTCACCCGGCACGCTGGGGTCGAGGTGCCGCTGATCTGCGGACCCATGTACCCGTGTTCCAATCCCGAGTTGGTGGCAGCGGCTTCGGAAGCGGGTGCCCTGGGCGTGCTGCAACCTGCCTCGCTGACCTATGTGCACGGATACGATTTCCGCGATGGGATCCGCTTCATACGACGCTTGACCTCTAAGCCTATCGGGATGAACGCACTCATCGAGGCCTCGTCGAAGCGCTACATGGACCGCATGACCGAGTGGATCGATATCGCCCTCGAGGAGGGCGTGCGATTCTTCATAACCTCCCTCGGTAAGCCCCGTTGGGTGGTCGATCGAGTGCACGCGGTCGGCGGCATCGTGTACCACGACGTCACCGAGCGTAAATGGGCAGAGAAGGGACTGGAATCGGGCGTCGACGGCCTGATCGCGGTGAATCGACGCGCCGGAGGGCATGCGGGGGCCCGAACCGTGGAAGCGCTGTTCGACGAAGTCAGCGACCTGGGCGTCCCGGTCGTTTGCGCTGGCGGCGTCGGCAGTGCGGCGCGATTCGCCGAAGCTCTACATATCGGCTACGCCGGTGTGCAATGCGGTACCCGCTTCATCGCAACGGAAGAGTGCAACTCGTCCGATGCCTACAAGCAGGCGATCCTTGATGCTCAGGAGGACGACATCGTGCTCAGCGAGCGGGTGACCGGGATACCGCTGGCGGTCATCAATACTCCGTACGTCCAACGCACCGGCACCAAGGCCAGCGCGTTGGGCCGCTGGCTGCTGCGCCACAAGCGCACCAAGCACTGGATGCGAGCTTTCTACAGTCTGCGGTCCTTTTTTCAGCTCAAGCGGGCTTCGATCGACGCAAGTGGCACCAGGGACTATTGGCAGGCTGGCAAGAGTGCCGGCGAGGTTCACGAGATCGTGCCGGCCGGCGACATCGTCCGCGAATTCGCTGCGGCGGCGCGTGCGGCGCTCGGACCGTCAGGCGGGAACTGACGCGGCCGGTTCCGTGGTGCAGTTTGCGGCCACATGGATTCGTTGCCCTTGCATCAGCTGTTGCGTTGGCCCAGCATCGATGCGCCCGCACGTACGAATCTGCCAGGGCGCGCCAGGAGACACTTGATGAGCATCCGTCGCTCGAGCCAGAACCTCGACCTTGAGGAGCTTCGTCCGCCCAGCCTGACGCCGCGCAGCCTGATGGGCTACTTCGGCCCCGGCATCATCTTGATGATGACCGGTATTGGTACCAGTCACCTGGTCACCGCACCCACGGCTGGCGGCCGTTTCCAGTTCGCCCTTCTGTGGTGCATCCCGGTCGCCTACATCTTCAAGTACTACGGCTTCGAGATGGCCTTCCGCTTCACCAACGCCACCGGCAAGAGTCTCCTCGAGGCCTACGGTACGGCGTGGAGGAAATGGCCCCTCTGGTACGTGTTGATGACTACGCTGGTGCAGTGTGCCATTGGGCAAGCGGGGCGGCTTATTGCCGCTTCCGCGGTGCTCTACTCCGTGTTCACGGTGTCGCTCGGGTTGCCGCTGCCGCTCGGAGCATACGCCGTCGTGCTGGGTGCGGCCTCCGTAGCCGTATTGCTGAGCGGCAGTTATCGCTCGGTCGAGAACGTCGCCAAGGCCGCCGCCATCGCGCTGTGCCTATCGACGATCGCCGTTTATCTGGTCAGGCCCGCGCCGCTCGACGCACTGCAGCATTTTTGGATCGTCGAAACACCGGTCGGGTCGTGGCTGCTCATCGCCGCCTTCCTCGGATTGCTTCCAACTGGGCTCGACGTTTCGCTGCAGGCATCGGAGTGGGGCAAAGCCAAGCGCGCCGGCATGAGCCACATCCGTCCCGAGCTGGAGCGCCGCGGCTTGGCCAAGCCCTTCGATCCCTTCTCCTCTGCAAAAGAGGATCTTGCCGTGGACCCCGATCGACTACCCGATACAGCGCAGGAATACTGTCGACAGTGGTTTCGCATCAGCCTCTGGGACTTTCGTCTCGGACACGTGGTGTCGTTTGCGATGGCCTGCATCTTCCTGCTGCTGGCGGCGGTGTGGCTCTATCCAAGCCCCGTTGAGGGACGTGCGGTGATGGGCGAGATCGCCGGTATCTTCACCAACAGCGTCGGCCCCTGGATGATGGCTGTATTCCTCACTGGGGCGTTCGCGGCAACGTTCTCGACCGCCTTCAACTACTTCGACGGCTGGCCACGCGTCGTCGGTGCCTGCTGCCGCAACATGTTCCATAGCACCGCCCGGCTGCAGGGAATCGGCCGCGACGACCTTACCGAAGAGCACCGCAGGGAGTGGTCGTCGGAATACAACATTTACCGGGCGACGATGTTCTTCTCGTTGATCTCGGCGGTGGCGATCGTGATCGGCCTGCCGCGTCCCGTGTTTCTGGTGCTGGTAGCTTCGGCACTCGCGTTCTTCGTCGCGCCGGCGATCTTCTTTCTCAACCTCTACTACTGTCTGACCGTCATTCCGAAGCACGCCAGCCACTATTACCCAACGCCTCTTGCGATCTTCTTCGGTGCCGCTTCGCTGGTCGTGTTTAGCGGGCTTAGCGGGATCCTGATCGCGGCACGAGTGTTCGGTATCCAGCTGTTCGGCTGAGCGATGGTCGCGGCTGGTATCGGCAAGACCTCGAACGCCCGAATCCACTAGGCAGAAGTAGCGGCGGCGGGCGGCGGCGGATCTCGACATCGGCTCGGATAGGGGACGGGCGCCGGCGCACCGTTGCCTCGGATCGGTATGCTACGAAAATGAACAACGAAACCGTTCAAGATCTCCTCGAGCAGATTCGGCGCGACACCGGTGGCGCGTTCATATCCGGCCTGGCGTACATCGGCGATCGCCTCGGGATATTCGCCGCCATTGCACAACACGGCCCCGTCGACAGCGCCGCGCTGGCCACGGCCACTGCCCTGAACGAACGCTACGTGCGCGAGTGGCTCAAGGCGTTGGCGGCGTTCGGCTATATCGAGTATGACGACGCGACCGAGACATATTCGATGTCCGAGGAGCAGTGCGCCGTGCTCGTGGACGAGAGCTCCGCCGTGTTCGGTGCCGGCACCTTCCATTTCACAGTGCCGTCGCTGTTGCACACGGAGGAGCTAATGGTGGCGTTTCGAAAGGGCGGCGGCATCGCCTACGACGAGCTTCACCCGGAGATCCCTTCTTCGATCGATCGGATGCACCGTGCCTGGTTCGATCACCTCCTGACCGACGAATGGCTGCCCGCAATTCCTGGTGTCACGACCAGCCTCGACGACGGCATTCGGGTGCTCGACGTCGGCTGCGGGCTGGGACGATCGACGATCGCCATCGCTCGTGCGTATCCGAGATCCACTGTCCTCGGAGTTGATCCCCACGCCCCCAGCGTCGAGTTCGGGCGCACCCTGGCCGACGAGGGCGGCATCAACAACGCCGAGTTCATGGCCCAGCCGTTGCAGCACATGGACGCTGACCTGCGGTTCGGATTGGTGATCGCCATCGACTGCATCCACGATATGGCCGATCCGGTCGGAGTGCTGCGTACGATCCGAGAACGCCTGACCGACGACGGCTTGCTGGTGTGGTCGGAACCCGCCGGATCGGTGAACCCGCTCGAAAACCGCGACACACTTTCCCGCATGCGTGCCGCGCTGAGCCCGTTCCATTGCCTGACGGTATCGCTGGCTGCCGGCGGACCGGGCCTGGGAACGCTCATCGGAACGGAGGCCGCACAGGAGCTGGCCTCCGAGGCCGGGTTCGAACGATTCGAGACGTTGCCGGTGCCGTGCGAGACGCAGCTCTTCTTAGGGCTCCGGCGCTGAGCCGGCGGTTGCTGGCACGGTAGGCCCGACGGGAGCGGCGCCGACAAGTAGAATGGCGGCGACGCCACCGATGCTGCGGCGTGCCGCTAGCTTTGCCGACGATGAGCCGTGAGGACGTATGCTCGCGTCACACGAAGAGACGACCACAGATACCGGGCCGCGAATCCGCTTCTGGGGAGTGCGCGGCTCTGTACCCACGCCACATGCGGATCACCTCGATCACAGGGGCAACACGCCGTGCGTCGAGCTGCGAACGTCGGGCAACGAAGTGGTGGTGATCGACGGCGCACGGGTATGCGACCGCTGGGCAATACGCTCGACGACGAGTTCGGCGGCGCTGGCGCGACCGTTCACGTCCTGCTTTCGCACTTCCACTGGGATCACCTTCAAGGGATCCCGTATTTCGCACCGCTGTTCGACGAACGCTGCGAGATCGTCTTCTACGCCGCCGCCAGTAGCGACCGTATCGAAGCCGCCCTCGACAGTCAGATGCAGGCGCCCTTCTTCCCGATTGGCCTGGATCAGACCGCCGCACGCCGACAGTTTGTCAGCCTCCCGGCAGAAGGTATGGAGATCGGAGAAGTCCGCGTCACTCCGGTAGCCTTGACTCATCCGCAAGGGGCGAGTGGATTCCGGATCGACGATGGTGGCCAATCATTGCTGTATGCATCGGACCACGAGCACGGCGACGCCATCGTCGACGACGCAATACGCGATGCCGCAACCGGCGCCGACCTACTGATCTACGACGCCCAGTACACACCGGACGAATACACGACGCGCGTCGGCTGGGGTCATAGCACCTGGGAATCGGGCGTCGAGATAGCCAGCGCCGCGGGTGTGGGAAAGTTACTGCTGTTCCACCACGACCCCGGTCACGACGACAATTCACTCGCCGCAATCGAGGATGAGGCCAGACTGCGGCTTGCCAACACGTCTATGGCGCGCGAGGGCGACACCTACGTGCTTGGGGAGGGTAGCGAGTGACCGAGGACGTCAAGACCAAGCTGACGCTGCGCTACACGATCGACGGCAACGCCTTCGAAGTGCCGGTGCCGCCGAGCGGTGCTGAAATCGGACGCGCGGCGGAATGCCGCCTGGTAATCGAGGACTCCGAGGTATCGCGGCATCACGCGCGGCTGTCCCACGAAGACGGCGGCTGGATGATCACGGACCTGGGCAGTACCAACGGTACGGCCGTGAATGGCCGCGAGCTGAGAGAGCCCGGACCGCTGTCGGACGGAGACGTGGTAACGGTGCACACCTATGAGCTCGCGGTCGGCATCGAGGAAGACGCCGGCGGCGGCATCGTCTTCGACGAGCGCGACCCCGATGAGTCCGTGGGCACCTTCATCGCCTCGGCCGACGTGCTCCAGTTGCTGGAGATGGGCGCGTCGGAGGCGGTGAGCGCCGCCGAAGTGACCAAGGCAGCGGACAAGGCGAGCGCCGATCCGGCGCCCGCGCCTGGTGGGCTGAGCGTCAGCTCGAGGTCGACGCTTGGCGCCAACCACGTGCTGGAGCTGTTCAGCAGCGCCGCCGAGGCACTGCTGGGCGCCGTCGGGGTAGAGGCGGTTCTGGAAGAGATCATGCGCCTGGCCTTCGACAACGTCCCCGCCCAGCGCGGCGCCATCACGCTGTGCGAGGAGGAGGGCGAGGAGCTGCGACCCGTCGTCGTGCGGGGTCTCGAAGGGGAGGATCAGCTGCGAATAAGTCGCAAGATCGCCACCGGGGCCGTGGAGGAGCACAAGGCATTCCTGATCCGCGAGGTCGAATCGGACGATCGCTTCACCGCCACCGATACGATCGCGCAGATGGATATCCGCTCGGCCGTGTGCGTACCGATGGAGCATGACGGCCAGGTTCAAGGGTTGATCTACCTCGACACCCGCGACGTTGCATCGCGCTTCGGTGAACGCGACCTCCGCCTGGTAACCGTACTTGGAATGCTGGGGGCGATCGGTATCCGGCAAACGCGCTACCGCGAGGAGATTGCCCACCAGCTACAGATTCGCTCTCGACTCGAGCGCTACAGCTCCCCTTCGGTATCGAGCGGCTGCAATCGGTCGGTGAGTACGGCGAGATGCTGGCCGAAGAGCGCGAGATCAGCGTGCTCTTCACGGACCTATGCGGGTTCACCGCGCTTTCCGAGTCCATGGCCCCAGCCGACACCGCACGACTCCTCAACTCGATCTTCGAGCAACTCACGCAGGTCGTTTTCACCCATGAGGGTACGTTGGACAAGTTCATGGG
>DASCOT010000013.1:0-6881 GCA_036012155.1 Acidobacteriota bacterium | reverse complement strand
GACCTCGTTCGCCTGGAACTTCATGTCGCCCATTCCACGCGCATCCCGATAGGCGGCGGTGATGTATACGAGCTCCCTGACTCGGGGCCGCTCGTCGGCCAGCCCGCCGTTCATCAGAATCTCCGCCAGGCCGGCTGCGTACCCCTCTCTCCGAGTATGCGTCATCTCGTGCAGACGGCGGGAGGAGCGGATCCGCGAGAGATGGCCCTTGGGCCGGAGGACGTCCAGCTGGTGGCCCATGTTCTCGTGCACGACCTCGTCCAAGGGAAACAGGAATCTGACCCGTTCGGCAAGATCCATCGGGTCGCCCTCGGTTCCAAAGGCCTTACGTGCCGGCGGCGACATATCGAGCGCAGCCAGATCGTCGGCCAGCCCCTCATACCCACCCCAGCGAAAAAACTCGATCAGATCGTTCCCGGCTTCGGCATAGCCACCGACGTACTCCGCATCGGTCGCGGCCGGCTCCAGTGCCGCAACGCCGCGGTTGCGATATCGCTCCAGTTCCAGGGCGGACATCGTGCGGTCGTACCGGCTGCTGACGATCGCCCAGGCCTGGTCCCACGTGTAGGGCACCAACCAAACGTTCTTCAGCCACCAGTCGAAGTGCTCGCTACCGACGCCGGTGGGGGCGGTCATACGGTCGAGGTTGGCGACGATCCAGGCGCGGTAGTTCTGCACGGCATCCCATGCGGCCTGTGCGTCCGGTACTGCCTCGGGATGGTGTTCCTCCATGAGCTTCACCAACCCCTGCAGCAGCACCCCCTCCTCGTCCATGGAGCGGATGCCGAGCACCCCCATATCGTGCTTGGCGTCCTCGAGCACGATGTTGGCCTTGCCCTGCGCCAGGATCTTGGGCAACGCTCGGAGTCTGACCCGGTAGGCAGCGAGCTCTTCCTGCGACAGCGGCATCCGCGGCCGGGCCGAGAACCCGTAGCGGGCGATAGAGCCCGCCTCGTCGCCGACCTCCTCTCCGGACGGCTGCCTGCTCGAGAAGCCATAGAAGGGCATGCCGGTGGAGGTGGGAGAGCCCCAGTAGAAATCAGGGCTCGTGGACCACGGCTTCATTACCCGATGGTAGAACTCCAGACCGTTCATCTCGGCCCGTACCAGGTGATAGTCGATCTGTTGCGAGGTCGGCCACTCATCGATATCGAACGAGGCCAGCCGGCGCTGGTATTCGCGGAGCTGGCGATAGTGGCGCGCCATCGCCGCGGCCGAGTAGTCAGGCACTCCGTCGATCAGCACCGGGTCCTGGAAACCGCGGAACTCCTCGAACAGCGCCGTAAGGTCCTGATAGTCGTTATCCTGGACGCGAACCTCGGCCGCCTCAGATCCTCCGCTGGCGAGCGCCAGAACGCTGACGGCGATCAGCAAAGACGAAGAACCGAATCCACTTCGCATGACGGTCTCCCGTGATGGGTTGAGCTCAGGCGGATAATACGCAGCCGCAGATACGATCTCACGCCCGCCCGTTCCTTTCTCGTGACGCGTCACGCGTCCCCGCATCGTACCCAGGCTGACGCGTTGTGCGTCAGCCTGCCTTGCTCTACGGTGCGCCTTACCACCCATGCTCGCGGAGCTCACTTCATGACCCGCCAACTTGTCACCATGATCAGCGCCCTGCTGGCGCTTTCCCTGCCAGGCGCGCCATCGGCCATGCCCCCGCAGACCGAGCAGCCGCGAGTCCGCATCGAAACCGACCTGGGCTCCTTCGAGGTGGCGCTCGCGTCGGATCGCGCGCCAGGGACCGTGGCCAATTTTCTGCGCTATGTCGATGCTGGGCATTACGATGGTGGGCGCTTTCACCGTACGGTGACGCTGCAGAATCAGGTTCGCGACGATATCCTGATCGAAGTCATCCAGGCTGGGCCGAACCCGAGCCGCGGCGAGGACTTCGCCCCGATAGCGCTTGAACGCACGCGCGATACCGGTCTGCGACATCTCGACGGAGCCATCTCTATGGCGCGTGGCGATCCTGACACCGCTACCGGCGATTTCTTCATCTGCATCGGAGAGCAGCCGTCGCTGGATTTCGGCGGCATGCGCAACGCCGATGGCCAGGGCTTCGCAGCCTTCGGGCAAGTCATATCGGGGATGGGTGTGGTACGCCGAATCCACCGATCGCCGGCCGACGAGGGCGAGAACCTGCTGCCCCCGATCACCATCGTGCGGATCAGTCGGGCCGACTAGGCTGTGACCAGAGCTTGTCGACCACGTAGGTCAGACCAGTCCGTTCCCGGCGCACCAACGCCAACGGAATCACATTGGCGACCGATCTGACGCGCCTGGCTCGGTTCCGGCGTGCCCCGGCGAGCCGCCCGCTCTCTATTGCGCATTATTAAATAAATCTAGGCATTATTGATCATTTTAACTATCTGTTACATATAAAACATCTGTGGAAGTCTTTTGAAGCTTCTATATCATTTCATTCATTTGCTATGCTCATCTTGAGATCGGCCCAACCTCTTCCTTCTCAGTCTTCGAGGAATCGGTCCCATGTCGTCCCGACTACGAATCTTGGTGGCAGCGGCTCGGCCCGAACTACTGATCGTCTTCGCCCTGTTCACGGTGATCGGCTCCTTGAACCAGATGGGTGGTCACCAGACGATCGTTCTGAACGCCTTCTATCTGCCGGTCGTCCTGGCTGCGTACTTCTTCGGCAGGGAGCGCGCTGTTGTCACATCAACCGCCTCAGTACTTCTGGTGGCATGGTTCGCATTGTCGGTTCCAGGCTCCTTCGAGACCAGCGGTTCCAGCGCGCTGGACAAGTGGCTGGGCATCACCCTGTGGGGTAGCCTGCTGATTCTGATCGCTGCGGCAATGGGTCACCTGTACGAGGCCAGGCGCGCGGCCTTCACCGACCTGAAGCAGGCGTACGAGGGAATCGTCGAGATCATGTCGAAGTTCATCGACACCGCTGATAGCTACACACAGGCGCACTCCGTGCGCGTCTCGATTTACGCCTCGGCCACCGCACGCCGACTGCGTCTGGCGGACCAGGAGGTTGAGGATGTACGCGTGGCCGCCCTGTTGCACGACATCGGCAAGATCGATGTCAGTGTCGATGTCCTCAAGAAGGTCGGTGGACTGAATCCCGCAGAATGGCGTCAGGTACGACAGCACGCCTCCCAGGGTGCCGTGCTGGTAGACCGCGTGGGCGGCGTCCTGCGCACCGCCGTCCCGTTGATTCTGAACCACCACGAGCGCATGGACGGAAGCGGCTACAATGGCCTGCGCGGTGAAGAGATTCCGGTCGGCGCCCGCATCATCGCCGTGGCGGACGCCTACGATGCGATGACCACGGACCGTCCGTATCGCCGAGCACTCGACCGATCGACCGCCTGCAACGCATTGCAGGAGGGTGTTGGTACCCAATTCGACGACGATGTCGTGGTCGCCTTCCTAGAGGCCCTCAACGATCCTCAGGAAGGCCTCGACAGCCTCGAGAACCCGCCGGCACTGCTTCGCGAACGGCCTCGACTCGTGGCACTTGCGGGAGGCAACGCCGTAGCCAAGGCCGGCTAGGGCGAGAACTTGCAGCCCCCGATCGCCATCTTGCGGATCAACCGGGCCGAATAGGCCGGTTACCAGAGCTTGTCGACCTCGTCGGTGAGACCGGTCAGCTCCCAGTGCACCAGCGCCAACGGAATCACCCCCGCCTCCAGCACATCGTCGACAAGATCCGGCAGGCTGAACGCATCGCCGAGCTGATGGGCACGGTCGGCGGTTATCTTGTCGAGCTGCGCTCTGCCCACCGGATACGCCACCTCGTAGCCCGGCGCGCGGAGCCCGTCACGCTTGTGATCCCACATGGTGGCACTGTCGGCAACAGCCCATCCATAGGGCGTCAGCTCGGCCTCCAACACTGTCGAACCGGCGTAGTCGAGCTTCTTGGCGATGAACATCAGCTCACCCATCGCGGCGTCGCGCGGCTCCAGGGCGAGCCCGAAGCCACGGCTACCGCGGTTCCCGCTAGCGAATTGCGTAGGAAATCACGTCGTCGCATCTGTGTCCTCGCGGTAGGCTCGGTTATCCAGCTCAGCAAGAAAGCGTGCGATCGTCGCCGTAACGACAGCGGGCTGCTCGAGTGCCGAGAGATGGCCGGCCCCCGGGATGGTCACCAGCTCGGCATTCGGCAGGCCCTCGACAATCTCGCGCGACAGAGCCGGCGGTAGAGACCGATCCTCCTCGCCAACGATGACCACGGCAGGATGGATGATCTCCTCCAGCCGATCGACGACGGTGTCTCGCCTCACGAGGGCGTCGAGTCCGGCCAGCACCGACGGCATGTGCACGCCGGCGAAGCGCTCGCTCCACTCCCGCACCAGCTCCGGTGCTTCGCGCAGGGTGGTGCGGCCGAACATCAACGGCACAACTGCCGGCAGGAAGCGGCGTATGCCGAGGCGAGTCGCCCCGATGGCGAGGGCCCTGTACTTCAAGGTCTTCCAGATGGTCTCGGCGCCGGCGTGGGTATCGACCAGCACCAGCCCCGCGACTCGGCTGGGTGCCCTAAGTGCGGCACGCAGTGCCACCATGCCGCCAATCGACAGCCCCGCCCAGACTGCGGTGCCGATCTCTAGATGATCGAGCACCGCCAGCACGTCATCGACGAGGTCGTAGAGGGTGAACGACGCAACGGCGGGACCAGACCGACCGTGGCCGCGACAATCGATGTTGATCGTCCGGTAGCGCTCCGAGAGCGCGGCAATCTGATAGCGCCACATATCTCCCGAGCACAGGAAGCTATGGCCGAAGACGACCGGCATGCCGGCTCCGCGGTCGTCGAAGTAGATCCTCACACCGTTGCGATCGAGCTGAGCGGCGCTCAACGTCAGCGGCTCCGATCGGGCTCTGAGGCAAGCCCGCGAACGAGCCAGACGAGCAACAAACCGACAGCAGCGACGAACGGACCTTCCCAGAGACTCCAGGCGGGCGGCAATCCCTCGGACCGGTCGATGAAGAACAGCGCGATCCCGAGAGCGGTTGTCGCCCAGGCGATGTACAGAAGCACGGACCGGTGCGCTCGCGGATCGCCGGAAACGAGGATCATCAGGCCCCCGAGCAACGCGTAGAAAGCTGAGGTGGAGCGCGCCAGGTAGCCGACCACCGGCAGGCTGGGCAACTCTCCCATACCGAGCCAGCCATCGTGGATCGCGTTCATCCAGGTGTACGGTGCTACCACGAGGACCAGCGCGGTCAACGAGACACCACCGATGATGCGCAGCACCAGCTTGAGCAGTGACTCGCGGTCAGGCGCCGCCGCGGGTGATGAAACGTCCATCAGATACCGGCGACGAACGAGCGATTCAGCACCTTGAGCGAGGGCGCGCCGACGAGCGCCATGGAGCGACTCAGCTCGGCGCTGAGCATGTGTAGCACCGCATCAACCCCGGCCTCTCCAAAAGCACCCAGGCCCCAGAGATACGGTCGGCCGATACCGACCGCATCGGCCCCCAATGCGAGGGCCCGCAGCATGTCCGCCCCGCGCCGGAAGCCGCCGTCAACGATCACCGGGACGCGCCCGGCAACGGCGTCGACGACCTCGGGCAAGCTCTCGATCGTGCCACGCGCGGTAGGCTCATTGCGACCACCGTGATTCGAAACCACGATCCCGTCGACACCGTGCTCGACACACAGCTCGGCGTCTTCCCGCGTCACGACCCCCTTGACGACCAGTCGCATGCCAACGGTGTCCTTGATGCGATCGACGAACTCCCAGGTGGCGCTCGAATTGTTGAGGCTGCTGACGTCCTCGAGGTCGAGCCCGTCGAACATCGGTTTACGGCGCACATGACCGGACACGCCCTCGGCTGGTGGCACGTGGCACAGGCTGCAGTCGCGCGGATCGTCCCTTGATCCTCTGACGGACGTCTCTCGATTACCGCCAACAGGATGGTCGACGGTCAACATCACTACCGGACAGCCGGCGGCCTCGACGCGGCGCAGGATCGCATCGGTCACGGCCCATTGGTCCGTCGGGTACAGCTGATACCAGACGGGCTCGCCGCGCGCCTCGTTGACTTCTTCAACCGACGACGTGGTCACGGTGGACAGCGTCTGCAGATGCCCTCGCGCTCGCGCGGCACGAGCGACGGCAACCTCGCCCTCGGGATGGAACGCTTTCTGGCTGCCGCACGGCTGGATAACGATCGGCGTCTCCCACCGGCGGCCGAAGATCTCCGTCGACATGTCGATCTCGCTGACGTCAACGAGGTGACGGGCGCGCAGCTGTACGCGGGCGATCGCTTCGCGATTGGCGCGCAGCGTGGCCTCACCGTCCACCCCGGTGGCCATGTACGCGAAGTGCGAGGGCGGCACGTTGGTACGCGCGGTGGCCTCGAAGTCAAAGATGCTTACCGCCTGATCGGGCGAGTAGACGACGCGTCCTTGCTCACTGACGAACTGGGCCATCTCGGCGACGATCTCATCGTCGGAGCGGCCTGCCGAAGAGCCACCGATCGGCCAGCGGTACATGCCGACGCCGGCGAGCACCGGGCTGCCCGCCAGGTATCGCAGGAACCCACGTCGTGTCGTCCGGTGTTCCGCGGGATGGGTCATCGGCCCTCCAAGCGTCGACTCCGCCGTTGAATTACGCAGCCGTTGGATCACGCAGCTCACCACAACGGCCGCCGAACTTCAACGAGTCCGTCCGAGATGCAATCGAGCGTATGGAGCCCGGGCGCAGTCGGTCCGGCCTGAGAAAGCGCAGCGACGCAAGAAAGTGTGGGCAGCACAGTCAGTCGACGACGCCTTACAGTATTCGGACTGTAATGTGGGTAGCGACCTCGCCCTGGATCGCCCGTCCGTGGCAGCATAGGGTCTCGTCTAACGGAGCGCTATGGTCAAAGCCATCTCAGCCGAGCCGATCTTGGCAGACCCCG
>DASCOT010000012.1:0-28315 GCA_036012155.1 Acidobacteriota bacterium | reverse complement strand
CATCCGATCTGGGAGTTGAGCTCATCCACTTCACCGTAGGCCGTCACCCGAAGAGAGTCCTTGCGAACGTCGACCCCGTTCGCGAGCCGGGTGGTGCCGCTGTCGCCGTTGCGCGTATACAGGCGGGTCAATCGCATGAACCGAGGATACACTCCGCAGCGCTACGATCAGGTCTGGACATCGCATCGGCTACCGACGCGATCCGTTCAGCAACGCTAACGAGCTCCAGGCGCTGAAGTCGGCCAGCGAGCTGAGCTCGGCCAGGGGCAGGCCATCGCTATGTCGGCGCGATTTCTGACTCATAAACCATCAAGCTCGGACGCGCGCCTTGCCGCCGCCCTGTATACCCCGCAACAGCACGGCTCGTATGTCCATCACGATCGAGAAAACGGCCGGCACGAGAAACAGGGTGAAGATCGTCGAGACCGCCAATCCACCCACCACGACGCTACCTAGTCCACGGTAGATCTCGCTGCCGGGCCCGGTCACCAACACCAATGGAGCCATGCCCATAACCGAGGTAAGCGTGCTCATGAAGATCGGCCGCACGCGGTCGGACACGGCGTCGCGCAGTGCTTCGCGGTGCCCGAGTCCGCGATCTCGCATGTAGTTCAGCGTCTGGTGAACGATCAGGATGGCGTTGTTGACGACGATGCCGACGAGAATCACGAAACCGAGCATGGCGATCACGTCGAGCGCCTGGTAGCCGACGAATGCGTTCACCAGGGCAAGGCCTACGAACCCACCGAGGGCTGCGAAGGGGACCGAGAACAGGATCACGAACGGATACAGGAACGACTCGAACAACGCTGCCATCAGCAAGTACGTCACTACCAGCGCCAGCACCATGTTCCCCTGAAGGGCCTGTCGGGTCGTGGTGAGCTTATCGGCCGAGCCGGCCAGCGCCGCCTCGTAGGGAAGCGACAGAGAGCCGTCGGCGCGCATCGGTGCCAAGATGTCTTCCTCGATCGTCACCATCGCCGCTTCGAGCGGCATCTGACGATCCGGCAAGACGCGAATGGTCACGGCGCGCTGGCGTTCGATACGGTTGATCTGTGTGGGGCCGTTGGTCTCGAAGACGCGGCCGACATCGCCGACGCTCACCACACGGCCCGCCGGTGTGGCGATGTTGAGCGCCTCGATATCCTGTGAGCGTGCCGCGTACGGGGCGGCCCCCCTGAGCATGAGGTCGATCGCCCTGCCCTCGAATTGATACTCGCTGATCTTTACGCCGTCGACGAGGGCGTTGAGGGCGAACCCGAGCTCTGACGCCGTCAGCCCGAGCTCCGCGGCGCGCTCGCGATCCGGAATGATACGCACTTCAGGGTTGCCCAAGTCGAGCCCCGGAATCGGCTGCGCCTGGGCGCCTGGCAGGGTCGCCATGACGCCCCCGAACACCCGGCCGCCCAGGGCGAGAAGCACACTCAGGTCCGGGCCGGTGAGATCGACATCGATGGCGCGGCCCGCAGAGGGCCCGCGCTGGAAGATCGAGGGCTGCTGCACCACGCCGAAGGTTCCCGGAATCAACCCGAGCGCCTGCTGCAATACCGGAACGAGCTCGCCGGTGCGCTGACCGTAGCTCTGATAGCCAATCACACCCATGAACGCACCGAATCCGGTCGAGGCGAAGAAATCGTTCTCGATCGGGGGCGCGTCCAGCTGAGCTGCCTCCGGCGAGCCCGGCAGCGCGTCTCGGTAGGGACGTAGCACCTCGCTCACCGTCTCCGACATCGACAGAAATTCGTCGATGTTGTAACCGGGCGGCGGAACCAGTAGCCCGAAGGCGAAGTTCAGATTGCCGTTGGGAAGGTATTCGGTCTCCGGCATCAGCGACCAGGCCATGATCACCGCACCGCCGGCCAGCACCAGAACCACGACGACACGCAATACCGTCGAGCCCGACAGCCAGTAGGTAAAGCCGGCGATGCGCCGATTCACCCGCTCGCCCCATCCCAGGATGCCCCTGCCACGCGGCGCTTCGGGCACGTCGGTGCCGGCGGCCACGGCGCGACCGAGAATGCGGGCCGAGAGACTCGGAATGAGCGAGACCGACACAACCAGAGAAATCAGCACCGCGGCACTTACCGCAACAGCGATATCGCGGAACAACTGCCCCGCCTCCTCCTGCACGAAAAGCACCGGAAGGAACACGGCGACCGTGCTCATCACCGAGGCGAACACCGCGCCCCATACTTCGACGGTACCGTCGTAGGCTGCCTGTGCCCGTCGCTTCCCCATTTGTTGGTGGCGATAGATGTTCTCCAGCACGACGATCGACGCATCGACGATCATGCCGACGGCGAACGCCATCCCTGCCAGGCTGACCACATTGATGTTGCGACCCAGCAGACTCATCACCAAGAGCGTCGCCACCACGCTCACCGGAATCGCCAGCCCGATGACCAACGTGCTCGAGAAGCTGCGCAGGAACAACAACAGCACCATCAGGGCCAACAGGCCACCGATGAAAATGTTGCGCTGTACCAGCGAGATTGCGCTCTCGATGTACTCGCCCTGCGAAAACGCGATCACCAGGCGCATGCCGCGCTCGCCAACGCTTCCGGCGTTGAGCTGCGCCACGGCGCGTTCCACCCCTTCGAGCACCAGCAGCGTGTTCGAGCCCGACTGCTGCTGCACCGCTACGCCGATCGTAGGCTGGCCGCGCTGCCGCATGATCGATGTCGCCTTGGCATAGCCGAGCTCGACGGTAGCGACGTCGCGAGTGTAGACCGGGCCACCGGCGCGCCATGCCAGCACCACATCTTCGATCTGCTCCGGTGCAGTGTATTCCCCTACCGTGCGCACGACGTAGGTGCGCTTGCCCTCGTCGAAGTCGCCGGCCGATATGTCGCGGTTCTCGGCGTCGAGCGCCGCTGCCACCTGCGACAGGGACAATCCCCGCACCGCGAGCTTCTGGGGATCGACGGTGACCTGCAGCTCACGGTCGCGGCCAGCCCAGATCTGCGCAACAGCAACTCCGGAGACACGCTCGAGCGTGCGCTGTACAACCTCGATGGCGAAGTCGCGCTGTCGTTCGATGTCGACGTCCGAATCCGGCAACGCTTGCAGAACGATCCAGGCGATGACGTTCTGCTCGAAGGGAGACTTGCTGGTGATCACCGGCTTGAGCGCCGTGGCGGGATACTGCGGCACCTGTTGCAGCCGGTTGCTCACCTTCAGGAGCACCGCATCCGGCTCGACGCCGATCTGGAACTGCAGCGTCACCGTCCCTGTCGACTGGCTGCTCTGGCTGGTCATCTTCACCAGCCCTTCAAGCGACTTGAGCTGTTCCTCCTGCTTCTGAACGATCTCGGTCTCGATCTCTTCCGGCGACGCGCCGGGCCATAGCGTGGTTACGACGGCCTGCGGCACCTCGACGTCGGGAATCAGCTGCACCGGAATGCGGAGCAGCGCCAACATGCCGAACAACGCAACCAGGAGAACGACGACCGTTACGCTGACCGGAGACTTGATCGACGCATCAACGAGCCTCATGAGCCCGTTTCTTGTCGAGGATCCACCGCAATCGGCTTGCTCAGGTCGGCCATCGGCACTGCCAAATCGCGCACCGCAGATACCTGCACGGGTTGGCCGGGAAAGACCCGCTCGTTGCCGCGCACGATCACCAGATCGCCGCCCGCAACAGCTCCGTAAACCACCTGCCACTGTCCCCGCGCGGGGCCGATATCCACCGATACCTGCTCGATCATCCCCTGGGTGCCAACGCCGCCCGACTCAGTCGGTGGACCCATGGTCATGACGCGGAAAATCAGTACCTGGTCGCCGCGTCGAACGATCGCGTCCTTGCTCACCAGCATGGCCGGCTCCGGACTACCGAGCTGTGCCGACACACGGGCCGCCATACCGCCCTTGATCGCCAGATCCGAATTCGGCACGCGGACGAGGACGGGGAAGGTGCGCGCTTCCGGCACCGCCTGCGGAACGATGGCCTTCACCGTGCCGGCATAATCGCGGCCGGGCAATGCGTCCAGCCTGACGTCGACCGGGAACCCCGGCTGCACGGCCGAGATATAACGCTCGGCGATCTGCACCGCCACCTCGACCTCCGACAGGTCGACCAGCGAGATGATCTCGTCACCCTGCGCGACCCACTCGCCCACCTCGACGTGCACCGCCGAGACACGTCCTGAGAACGGTGCCCGTACCGCCGCCCGCTCGAGAACGTCCTCGAGGCGTAACACCTCGGCGTCGAGGCGCGCCACACCCTGGACGAAGGCATCGCGATCGGAGACCGCCTGCTCATACTCGCGCTGCGAGATCGCCGCGCGCTCGAGAAGACTGGCAAGACGATCGAAATCGGCGCTAGCGCGGGCCAGCCGGGCGTCGGTCTCGTCGCGCGCTGCGCGCGCCGCGGCGAGTTGCTGCTCGAGCGCCGTGGTCCGCAGGCGCACCAGCACCTGGCCGCGGCGCACCGCGTCACCCTCGTGAACGCTCAGCTCCGACAGCAGGCCGTCGACCTCGCTGGCCACCAACGATTCACGCACCGGCGCAGCCGTACCGAGAAGCTCGATTCTTTCCGCCGCCACCACTTCAACGGCGGGCACGACCTCGACCGGCGAGGCCATCGGGCCGCGCGGCGGCCCCTCACCGGCGTCTTCGCCTCCAGACCCACCGTGATCCGTTGGCGGCATCTCGGCCGATCCCAGGCCCATGGATCGGCCATCAAGGAAACCGAACCCGACAGCGGCAATCACCGAAAGCGCCCCAATGGCGACGCCAAGAATCAGTATGAGTCCGACGATGGCCGAGGGCAGCTTTTGCGATGTTGGCACAGAGGGGCCCCTGTCGGTGGGCATACCTGGGCTGCTGGGCTCGTGTTCGGGGGATTCCATCGATGTGCTCGGTGGTGCAGTCGAGGGGGAAAGTGGGCGCCTGACTCGATAGCGGACCGCAGATGTTGAGGTCAGGAAGCCAGCTCTCAGCCTACGCCGGTACCGCGAGACGGGCAAGACACGAACTGTCGAGCGGGCCATGGCAGCGCCCAGCGGCCGAGCCGGCCGCTGAACGGGTCACCCTCTCGTCGGCGTGACCTGAGGTTACGGAGCGCGCCTCGGCGGCGCCATCGTTGTGGGCTCCAGACGCAGTCGTGTCTCGACTCCACCTCGACGGATCAAAAGCTCATGATCCACCGCCTCCGCTAGCGTCGCCCCCTCGAGCCGCTGCCGCTCGCCGTCCGGCCAGACGATCTCGACCGTATCGATCCAGTCCCTTGCGCCCAGACCGAAGGTCAGCGTGGGCTCACTGCGCGAGGCGTATGAGGAACCTGAGCGCACCAGCTGGACTTGTTGCCAGTCGCCAGCACGCACCGTGACCGCAGCACCGATCGCGGCCGTATTGGGGCTCGCGTCGCGGAGCCTGATACGCAACAGGTGCGGCGGATCCGGGTGGTCACGAGTGGTGCTGAGCAGCAGGTAGGCGCGCCCGCCATTGCTCGTCATCACAACGTCGAGGTCGCCGTCGCGATCCAAGTCTGCATAGGCCGCCCCACGTCCGACGATGGGGCGGGTCATCGCATCGCCGGTGCACTCCCCCACTTCCTGGAGCGTCCCATCACCGCGGTTGAGGTACAGAAGCGGGCGCTGCTCGTAGCTGATGCTCGCCTCCACCTCGGCAATACGATCCTCCAGATGGCCGTTGACAGCGAAGAGATCCAGCCAGCCGTCGAGATCGTGGTCGAAGAAGAAGAGTCCGAACGTGAGAAACGGAAAGCTCGACCGTCCCACCCCGGCGCGGCCCGCAATGTCGACGAAGAGACCTCCCGGGCCCTTTTCGAACAGTCCGATCATCTCCTTGCTGAAGTTGCCGATGGCCAGCACCAGCCGACCGGTGTTGGTCAGGTCGGCGGTGTCGATCCCCATACCGGCACGCGCCCGGCCGGCTGAATCAAAGGCCATACCCGACAGCAAGCCGACCTCCGCGAACGTGCCGTCGCCAGCATTCTCGAACAGAAAGTTCGGCTCGGTATCGTTAGAAACAGCGAAGTCTGAGCGCCCGTCGGCGTTGAAATCGGCCACTGTAACGCCCAGCGACTTGCCGCCCGGAACGAACACCCGGGCTTCGACGCTGACGTCAGCAAAGGTGCCGTCTCCCTCGTTGCGATACAAAACCGAGGGCTCGCCTTCATAAGACTCGGGCGTGCAGTAAGACTTGTTGGCGCCGTCCAGCGAGCACCAGATGTCGTTGTCTGGGCTCCACTTGACGTAGTTCGCCACGTAAACGTCGAGATCCCCATCGAGGTCGTAGTCGAGCCAGGCCGCCGATGTGCTCCAACCGGGATGTCCCATCCCAGAGGTCTCCGTCACGTCGACAAACATACCGTCGCCGGCGTTCTGGAACAGGCGGTTGGCGCCATACGCCGTGACCAGCAGGTCGGTATCGCCGTCACCGTCGTAGTCGGCGGGCGCGGCCCCGAATCCGTAGAGCGGGACCTCGAGCCCCGAACCCGCGGTGATGTTCTCGAATGTACGGTCGCCGCGGTTGCGGTACAGCTGCATCGTGGCTTCGCGCAACGCCACCGGCACGGCTGCCTCATGCCCGGGCCACGACGTCCCCTGAACGAACAGGATATCGGTCCATCCGTCACCGTCGGCATCGAACAGCGCCACTCCGGCCCCCAAGCTCTCGGGCATCCACTTGCCACCGAAAGCGCCGTTGATGTGCTGGAAGTCGATCCCGGCAGCCGTCGTGTGATCGACGAACTGACTCGGCTCGTCGGTCGGCGAAAGCGCCGCCGTCAGGACCATGGCCACGGTCGCCACCAGCGGCGCTCTCAGCCGGCTCATGGTCGCCGGCCGTCGGCGCGATCGGTACGACGCCACGGCGGACGCGGGCCAGGGAACTCACGCGCCGGACGGTCGCGGTCGCCACCCTCGAGCCAATCAGTCCACGGGTCGCGCTCGGGCGCGCTGAACCAACCTGAGACCGCCGACAGCTCATGGAAGTGAATGGGCTGCGCCTCGTTGTTGTCGTGTGGATTCTGCCGCCTGTGTCGCCCGGTGAGCTGACGAATATCCTCGTCCTCGCGATAGCGCAGATAGCGTGACTCGTGCACCCGGGCCTTGGCATCGTCGCCAAGCGCACGGTAGCTGAGCATCAGGGTGTAGTGCGCCCCGAGCTCCTCTGAGTCGATCTGATCGAGGACGAACAGGAGATCTTCGATAGCATCGTCGTACTTGCCCAGCAGGTAGTAGACGTTGCCGAGATCGAGCCGCACGACACGGTCGTAGGGGAACTCTTCCGCCACCCGACGGAGAAGCTCGGCGGCGCGCTCGTACTCCCCGAAGCCACGCGCTGCCTGGGCCTGGAAGTACGCCGCCTTGAAGTAGCCCGGCTCGAGCGCCGCAGCCTGCTCGAGAACGCTCTCGACCTCGGCCAGGTTGCCCTCGCTCAGATGCGCCCTGGCCTCGTTCACGAACCCGTCCGCGTACTCCGGATATACCTGCTGTACGACTCGGAACGCCTCGATCGCGGCGCGGGAGTCGCCCTGGCGCAGCAAGCCAATGGCGTAATCGTTGAAGCGCATCCAGTCGCCACGCTGCGGTGTCGTTGCGCTCGGGCCCTCATCGGTGGACGAGGCGCGAACGACCAACTCCAGATCGGCCTCGCTGAGAATCACCGTCGGTAAATCGGCAACCTTGGTGTCATCGTATTCCCATCGGCGAGTGTCGACTTCCTTGCGGCTAACCGCCAGGGGCGGTTGCTCGGTGGCCGGAACCGCCCCCAAGGCCCAGCGATTGTACGACTGTTTGTGCTTCCGGTAGTTGAGTCGGGCGCGCAGTCGCAGAACGCCACGCGCGTCGTCGGGGACCTTGAACCGGTAGTGCACCGTGTCGGCGGCGCCCGGCGGAATGGCGTGAACATAGACGGGCGTCCGACGATCCCAGCCATTACGCTTGCTGAGCTCCTGGCCGGCCTCGTCGAGAAACAGCCCCCGGTAAAAGTGGGAGCTCGGATCGACCTCACGCTCCTCGTTCATGCCGCCCGACATGAGAACCGGGTGGCCATCACCGTCAACGAGGCTTACTTCGAGCCAGCTCATGTTGCTGTCCGTAGTGCCTCCGGTGAACTGATGCCCCACACCGCGCGTTCGCACCACGATCTCCACACCGACCGATTCTCCGGGCGTCACGCTGGAGACAGCGGCGTCAGCTGGGGCGAGGAGTCGCGATTCCGCCCCCGGTCCCCCTAGCCGCAGCGCGAAGATGTCGACGGTGACCTGGTCATCCTGCAGGAACTCCACCGTTGCGCGCAGCTGCTCCTTGTAACCGAGCACTGCCGGCAGCGCGGTGTTGGAGCCGAGGAAGCGATGCGAGTTGACCATGCCATTGTCGTTCCCGGCGTCGTTGGATGGCACCTCGGGCATGTGGCAATCCTGGCATTGCAGGGGCGCTGGCGGGTAATAGAACGAGCGCGCTGAGCCTGCCGACACGCCGCTCGCCTGCCAGCCGTCGTACTCGTCGAAGCCACGCAGCCATTTGTAGTTGTTGACCGGCGTAATCAAGCTCTGCTTATGGCAGGTGCCACAAAACAGCGACAACGAATGAAACGGACTGCGGCGCCGCGCCTGATGGCGTCTGATCAGCTCAGGGTCGGCGAGCAGCTCGTCGTTGCCACGCTGCCGAAGCTTCGGATCGATAGTGCCTGAATAGGGTAACGCCGCGGCCGGAGCCAGGCGGTAGGAGCCGTTGGCTCGGGCCGAGTGCACGCGATCGATGCTGTGACAGAACTGACACGAGATGCCTATGTTGGCGCCAGCTCCCTCGACGTCGATCGGCTCCGTACCCTGCATCTTGCCGGTCATCATCAGCGCCGGATCGTGGCAACCGCCGCACCACTGCGAGGCCGGCACTCCCGCGCGCTCTTGAAAGAACTGCACCGTGCGCCGGTACCAAGGATCGCTCATCGAGGCGAGGTGGTGCGCTGATTCGAACCACATGTCGTAGATATCGGGGTGGCACCCGACATCGCCGCAGCGCTCGACGTCCATGAGCTGCGCCTGCGAATAGAACCCCTCGGATCGCGTGGTGGCCGATGACGGGTAGAAAGGCGAGTCGCGATCGAGGGGCAGCTCTGTGAACCGATAGCCCTCCACATGCGGGCCGGCCTCGAAGTAGGTCGGAAACTCCGTCGGATCCCGGTAGTCTTCCTGCTGGAGCGGAACCCCGGTCGCCCCGACGAGTGACAACAGAGCGACGGGGATGACCGCTGCGAGCACCGCGAGCAAGAGGCGCAGCGACAGTACATTTGAGCGCGGCGAGTTGGCGGCCATGATGCCTTCAACTATGCCACGCACCGCCGGCGGCTCCTTGCTAAGACTGTCTCACGGCCGCTATCAGCGCCTCCATGTGCTCCAGATAGCGCTGCAGCGCCTGGCGCCCCGAGTCGGTCAATCGATACCGCGTCCGCGGCACGCGCCCTACGAACTTCTTGTCGCAGGTGACATATCCAGCATCCTCGAGCCGGCGCGCGTGCACGCTTAGGTTGCCATCGCTCAACTCGAGTAGCCGCTTGAGCTCGTTGAAGCTCAGTGCCTCGTTCACCGCCAGCGAGCTGACGATAGACAGGCGTACGGGTTGATGGATGATCCGGTCGAGGGGGGCAGCATCGACGCCACCCTCGATCAGCCTCGGCAAGACCGCAGATTGGTCTGCGCCGGAAGGGGCATGCTGTCGTTTCGCCTTCATATCGCCTCTCCTACGTTAGCCGCCGAAGCGGCGAACGATGACCAACCCGACTACCCCCTGGAGCAAACCGAACCCGGCGCCCAGGAGCACATTGCCGACCGCCAACGGCGCAAAGGCCGCGAGCCCCCCGAGCACCATGAATGCCATCCCTATGATCGGCACCAGACGTACCGAGAACACGCCGCCGACGACCGCCGCGGTGCCGTACAAGGTCAACCACGCGGCCGGCAACGCCGCATACGCCTGCCGCTCAATCAGTGCCACCGTGAGGATGGCGCCGGCAGCAATCGGCGTTGCCAGGCAGCCAATGAACATACGCGCGGTGCCCGAGTAGAGGTCGACCCCGGCTCGGCTCGGCTCGCCTTGCGCCACATGGTGAGCGCCCCGACCGGAACGGCAACGCCCGCCGCAAGGAACCAAACGAGCACCCACTGCCGCGGATCTGTCGCCCGGGCGGCTGCCAGCGCCCCTAACAGGCCCACCACCCCCATGATCACACCGCCCCAGCCCGGCAACGCGGTGAACGTCGCGGCACGCTCCATGGCCGCACGAATCAGTTGGAGATGCTGCTCGGCTCGAGCCTGCAAGGAATCTGTCATCAGCGGCCGCACCTATTCATCTCGACGAGTACTTTGCCTCACAATGTTAGCGGATCGGTAACCCGCCGCAACCGCGGGACCCAGCCCGAACTGTGACACCAACCACCAGCGCGAAGTAGAATGCTCTCCGCGGTCGGACCAGCTCGTCTAATAGCCCTGCCCTTTCCTGAGTCGGCGCCCGAGACGCACTCATCGGCGCATTGACTCGTCCGCTACGGCAAACCACACGAGTAACGATGCCTGAGGACCCTTCCGCCCAGCCCTACCTGATGTTCCGTGATCCGGACGGCGATATGACCAGGGTGGCGCTGGAGAACCTGCCGCTCACCCTGGGCCGCCGAAGCACCAACGAGGTACAGGTGCTCGACCCGACCGTATCGCGCGACCATGCTCGAATCTTGCGCGACAACGCCGAGTTCGTCGTTGAAGACCTCGGCAGCACTCATGGCACGTTTGTGAACCAGCAGCGCATCGAGCGTCACGTGCTTGGGCCGAACGATCGGATTCGCCTGGGTGGCGCCACCAACCACCTGCTCACCTTCCGCTCGGGGGGCGAGTTCACCATGATGATCGGCACCACCGGCAAGGCAACGACGCTGGACGGCGGCAACGAGATCAAGGAGCAACAGGACAGCACCCGAAACCTCGAGGCTCTGCTCGAGATCAGTAAGGCGCTGAACTCGTCGTTGCGCCTCAACGACGTCCTCGAGAAGGTAATGGACGCGGTGATTGCCCTCACCGAGGGCGAACGCTGCATGATGCTGCTGGGTAGCGAGGCCGAGTCGCTAGAAATCGCGGCGCAGCGCAACCTCACCAGCGATGCCCTGTCGACTCAGTACAGCCAGAGCGTCGTCAGCGCCGTCTTCGGCAATGGCCAGGCGCAGATCCTGACCGACGTCACCGAAGACGAGCACTTCAGCGCCCAGCAGAGCATCGTCGGCTTGCACTTGCGGACCGTCATGTGTGTGCCGCTGCGACTTTCGCACTTCTCCCGCGTCGAAGAATCCGACTTGGGGGATCTGCAAAGCAGCGATGGCGCCGACCCGAGTGCGAGGATCCTCGGGGTGCTCTACGTCGACCCGACGCTCGCCGACCCGCAACTTTGGCGACCAGGATCTTTCCATGATCGAGTCGTTCGCCAGCCATGCGGCGATCGCCATCGACAATGCCCGCCTTTACGAGGAAGCGCTCGAGAAGCGACGCATGGAGGATGAGCTACGGGTCGCCAACCGCATCCAGCGAAGCCTGCTGCTATCCGATTTCCCGGAGTCGGATTGGTACGACGTCCACGCCCTCAACGTTCCCTTCCGCGGCGTCGGCGGCGACTACTACGAGTTCTTCGAAACGCAGTGGGGCACCCTCGGGTTTGCCGTCGGCGACGTCTCCGGCAAGGGCATCCCGGCCGCCATGTTGATGGCCACGCTGCAGGCAGCGTTCCTGGCCGCCACCCAAACGTCAGAAGACCTGGCGTTCGTTTGCGGGCACGTAAACAACTTCTTGTTCCAGCGCACGTCACCCGAGCGCTACGCGACATTCTTCGTCGGACTGCTGCGGCCCGACGTGCAGATGCAGTTCGTCAACGCCGGGCATAACCCCGCGCTGCTGGTACGTGGCGACGCGGAGCCCAAGCAACTGATGGGCGGCGGCATGCCGCTGGGGCTGTTCGCCGACCGTGAGTACGAGGTGCAAACCGTACAGCTCGAAGCCGACGATGTGGTGGTGGTTTTTTCGGACGGTGTTACGGAGGCCAATAACCCGGACGAGGAAGAGTATGGAGAGGAGGCCCTGGCGTCGGTGGTCGTAGCGGAACGGAACCAGGATGCGGACGGAATGGGAAAGGCAGTGTTCGACGCCGTCTCCGTCTTCAGCACCGGCGCCCCGCAACACGACGACCTCACGCTGATGATCATCAAGCACACGGCGAGCTGATGCCCACGGTGGTCGGTGGAGAGGGGGGCGTCGCGCCCACCATCGCCGCCCGAAACATCGTCCTGCGACGTATGTGTGGCGCCGACCTCGATGCCGTTTTGGCAATCGAGACATCCAGCTTTGCCGCCCCGTGGCCACGCTCGGCATTCGAGCTAGCGTTAACAGCACCCGAGATTCTGTGTCTGGTCGCCTACGCCGATGGCGTTGCCGGCTATCTGATCGCTTGCCCTGATCGCGAAGATACGCTGATCGCCAACGTCGCCGTAGCCACCGACCGTCGGCGCCTCGGATTCGGCCGGCGTCTCATCGAGGCAGCGCTCCGCTGGTCGGAATACCGCGGCGCCAACAGCTGTCGCCTCGATGTGCGGATGTCGAACAGCGCGGCACAGCGGCTCTACAAGCTTCTGGGGTTCCGCTGCGCCGGTGTCCGGCGCGGTTACTACCCGAGCCCTCGTGAGGACGCGCTGACCATGGTGCGAATTCTGAGCAACTGACCGAGCTCGAAGGCGAAAGCCACGCGGTTCTGTTGGCCGGGCCCCACGCACGTAGAGCTCGGCGCCTCGGTCGGGAGCCCCGCTCGTCGGACGACATAGGTGACGGCGTCGTGACGAGGTCGGCGGGTCTCCCTCCTCTCGGGCCGGCGTCTGCGTTCAGGACAGCCCTCTCAACAGAACCGCGTGACTTTCGCCCCCGACGCGACCCCTGTCCCAGCCCGATTACGTCTCTACGCCGCAGAAGCGCATCGCCGTGACACACAAGGTCTGAGCCAATACCGTCAAGTCGTCCAGCGGCACGAACTCGTCAGGACGATGCGCTTGGCGAACATCGCCCGCCCCGAACATCACCGTGGGAATGCCCGCCACGTTGACCAAGAGTCGCATGTCTGCACCGTATGTCATGCCTTCGAGAACCGCGTCGCGCTGGCTCACCGCTCGATAGGTGTCGGCAATAGCCTCGACGATGGGAGCACCCGGGTCGACCTCGGCAGGCTCGAACTGACCTCCCCACCATTCCAGGCTCGGCGGGTTCTCGGCAAGCCACGGATCTTGGTCGCCGAGCGACGCCAGGGCCTCTTCAAACTCCGCTCGCGCCGACTCCAGGCTCTCGCCCGGGGCGACGCCGTAGCGCCCTTCGATCTGCAGCCAGTCCGGAACCGAAGACGGCCAGTCGCCGGCCTGCACGCGACCTACTGAAAGCGGGAACGGAACGCCGTAGGCGGCGAACAGCGGATTGTCATAACGCTCGCTGCGGCGCTGCTCCAATGCGGCGAGCACCGCCAGCAGCCGCGGCAGCTTGTCTACCGCGCTAACACCCTCCTCACGCATGCAGGCGTGGGCCGAGAGCCCCTTGAGGCGGACCCGAAAGTTCAGCGCGCCAGCGTGCGTCGTGGCGATCCGCATGCGGGTAGGCTCCATGATGACCGCGGCATCGGCAACGTGGCCGCGCTCGATCGCAGCTAGCGTTCCAGTACCGCCGTCCTCCTCACCAACCACGGGCGCGATCAGCAACCGCCCTTGCAGTCTCACGCCAGCCGCCAATAGAGCCTTGGCGGCGCACATCGCCGCGCATACGCCACCCTTCATGTCGACCGTGCCGCGACCGAATACCACCCCGTCGCGCACCGTTGCTCGCCACGGCGGCACGCTCCAGTCGGACTCATCGCCCGCCCCGACGACGTCGAGATGGCCATTGAACAACAACGACGGGCCCTCGTCGGATCCCAGCCTCCCGACCACTCCGAGGGCATCCTCGCGCTCGATCTCCTCGCAGAAGTGAGGATGGTGGCGGAGTGTGTCGAGATCGATCGCCCAGGTATCGACATCCAAACCCGATGCCGCCATGAAGTCGGCCGCCAGCCGCTGCGCCGGTGACTCCATGCCGCCGACGCTACGGACCTGGACGAGTCGATCGAGCAAATCGACCATCTCCTCGAGATCGAGCGCTTCGAGCACCCGCTGCTCCAACGACGTGAGCACCGTGCCTACGGGGTCGAGCGCAACACCGGCCTCGTCAGGCAGGTCGCACCCCCCTCCGCCTTGAGCGACAGCTCCCGGCCGCGATAGGTGAGCACCTCACATCCCGCCGCTTCGAGACGAGCCTGTGTCTGCTTGTTGTCCTCGAGCATGACGCAACGCCGCGGTGCCAGCGCCAAGACGTTGGGCCCCTGAGTAGGGAATTCCTCATGCGGCACGGGCACAATCTTGATACCTCGATCGCGGAGCAGGCGCCAGAACGGAACCGGAAGCAACGGCTCGTAGACAACCGCAAGGTCGTCGTCGAGCATGCTGATGATCGACATCAGATGCAGGCATGCAGCTGCGCCATCGTAAAACGGTAGCGGCACCGGAACACACGTCACCCCGATGGGCGCCAAGATCGACTCGAGCTGGGCGAGGCCGGCGGCGTTGGTGCGGAATCCTTGGCCCACTGCCAAGGTGTCGTGATCGAGCCAAACAAGATCGCCGCCTTCGGCCGTGGCATCGTCCGACAAGCGGCCGAGGATCGGCACGCCGGCGTCCTCCAGCGTGGCGGCGAGAGGCTCCTCTTCGCCACGCCGCAGCTCTTTTCCCATGCGCAGGACAACTGTTCCTTGGTCGGTCACCAGCAGCGGATCGTGCACGAAGATGGCGTCGGCAAGGCCGTCAACCGGCCGCTCGTGCTCGATCACCTCGGCGCCTTGATCGCGCAGAATCTCCACCAGCGCCGCGTGCTCCTGCCGCGCCCCATCGAGATCGGGCGCGGACGTATAGTGCCAGGCGGACGGGTCGGCCTGACCGAACGCCTCGCCGGGTTCGCGGACGACAACGCGACGAAGCGATCCGACCATGCTCTGACTGCCGTACAGGCGATCGGCGGCGACGGTTTCCGGTTCGTTCGATTGCATTCGGCGTCCCTCTCTGTCGGTCGCGGCCCGTCCCCGTCCGGGGCCTATCCTGAATGCCCGCCAACCGCCGCCAGGCGAGGCCAAACCAGGCACCTTCGACAATAGCGCCTGCCCGGGTGGCTGCTAGCGTACCGCAGGTATCGAACGTCAACAGACTCGCTGGAGTCATTTCGTGCGTCGTCCGCAACTGCTGGCCATTTGTGCCCTGATGATGGTCCTGATTACCGGATCCCGGCCTGGGGCCGGGGCCCAGCAGCTACCTCACGCGTTGTGGGTATGGAGCCACCCCGAGCCAGGTCTGGCGCGCTTCGCACGAGCCCACGACTTCACCCGCCTGCTGGTGAACGTGCCCACCGACGACGCCGGATCAGCGGCGTTCGTCCGCCTCGCGCGCGCGGCGCGTCGACGCAACATCGAGCTCTTGGCGGTCTCCGGCCATCCCAGCTGGGCGCTGGCTCCGGCCGGCATGGCTTCCTGGGTTCGCCAAACCCGCCGCGCCGATCTGTACGCTGGCCTATTGCTCGACATCGAGCCCTATACCCTCGACGAGTGGCACACTGACATCGGTCGCACTCGACTCATGCGAGGCTACTTGCGCGCCCTGAAGCGGGCAGCGCGCGGCGCCGGAGACCTACCCGTCTGGGCGGCGGTGCCATTCTGGTTCGATCACGACGCCTACCGCTTCGATGGACGATCGTTGCTGGAGCATGTGCTGGAGCGGGTCGAGGGAATCGTCGTGATGGCGTACCGTGACAGCGCCGCTGGCAACGACGGCATCCTGAGCCACACGTTCGGCGAGATCGTCGCCGGAGCGGCGGCCGGAAAGCCGGTCATGATCGGCGTCCAGACGGCACCGGACGAGCTCGACAAGCTGACCTTTCACGAGGAAGGCGCAGGCGCCATGGAGGGCGAGCTGGATGCCGTTCGCAAGGCGCTGACCGGCGCTCCGGGCTTCGGTGGAATCGCCGTGCATCACCTCGACTCGTACCGACATTTGCGTCCTTGAGACGGAAGCTCCCGATGACCGACGGTGAGGCGATCGAGCTACCGATCGACGGCGTCCTCGATCTGCATACATTCCACCCACGCGACGCCAAGGGGCTCGTCGACGACTACCTTGACGCCTGCAAGCAGCGCGGTATCACTGAAGTGCGAATCATCCACGGCAAGGGTACGGGGGCGCTGCGACGCGTCGTCCATGCTGCGCTGCAACGTCGCGACGATGTAGCCTCGTACCGCCTCGCTGGCGACGGCTCGAGCTGGGGTGCGACGCTGGTCTCGCTACATCGCGGCTGATCGGCGGCCTGCGTGACCCGCCGCAGAGCAGCCAGAGGGTTGCCGGAGCACAACGCTCGCTTCGCTGCGTCCCGACCATTAGGGTCCTGAGGGGACGCAGAGAGTCATCTGCCGCGACGGCATCTCGCCGATCGTTCGCTACCCACCCCACATCGCCGTAGCTCGAGGAATCAAGATGCGATCGTTTGTCTGTCTGCTCGCTTTGCCCCTCGCTGCCTGCAGCGGCTCGTCGACCGAGATCCCCGGCGCTGACGCTGATTCCGATATGAACGCTGCGACGAGGGCCGCGCCGGAGGCAACATCGTTGCTCGGTATGCCGCTGCATGCCGCTCGCCCGACACCCGAGCGCCTCGCCGAGCTCACCGCCAACATCGCGAATGCTCGCGCTGCCCACGCTGCGAGTCCCGACGAGGATACGACCATATGGGTCGGCAGGCGCATCGCCTACGCTGGCCGCTTCGGCGACGCGGTCGCGATCTACAGCGACGGGCTGCACACGTATCCCGACTCGTACCGTCTGCGCCGTCACCGCGGGCACCGGCTTATCTCGCTGCGGCGCTTCGACGAGGCTATCGCCGATCTCGAGGTGGCCGCACGGCTCGCTTCGGGCTTCGATGACGCGATCGAGCCGGACGGCATCCCCAACCGTCTCAACACGCCGCTGTCGACCGACCACTTCAATATCTGGTACCACCTGGCGCTGGCTCACTACTTGCGCGGCGACTTCGAGGCTGCGCTGGATGCATACGTCAGCTGCATGGAGGTGTCGGGCAACGCGGATCTGCTCGTCGCAACCACGGACTGGATGTACATGACACTGCGCCGCCTTGGGCGTGACGTCGAGGCGGCAGAGCTACTCACGCCGATTACAGCCGACCTAGGGGTGGTAGAAAACGACGCGTACCACCAGCGCCTGCTCATGTACAAGGGTGAGGTGGAGCCCGACGATCTGCTCGACCTGCGGGCGGTCGATGATCCGGATGTCGCCCTGAACATCGCAACGCAGGGCTACGGCGTGGGCAATTGGTACCTGTACAACGGCGACGAGGAGCGCGCGCTCGAGATCTTCGAGCGTATTCTCGAAGGCACCAGCTGGGCCGCGTTCGGATACATCGCTGCCGAGGCCGACGTGGCGCGGATGCGGGCGTCAGGCTGAGTACCTTGGGAGGAAGAAAGTGGTGCTCGCCGCAGCGCGACTGGCTGCTTCAGCACTGCGTCGGACGGAGCGCAGCTATCGATCGAAGCTGGCCGGGTCTAGCCCGGCGAGCACCATCAAATCCGAATGACCGTCCCCACCCGGGATTCATCCCGCGGTGGTACGAGTCACACGTGACCTGACCCAAGACCAACGATGGCAGACAGACCAATCGGCAAGTAGCCTTCCCGCTACGCCCTCTGGGTTCCGGTGGCCAACTCCGGCCTGTCGGCATCGTCAGGGCGCCCTCGATAGCAGCCCCGGCCCTGACTTGGTGATCGGCGCCACTCTTGGCACACTGGCAACGTGTATCTACCGATTTCGCTCGACGAGCGCCGCGGCTCCGACGCCTACCGGACCCAGGCACTTGCCGGATCGTTCCGCTGGAGGTCTCCGTTGATCGAACGTCCAAGGTTGCGCGCCCGACGCATCGTCTCGCTGTTCGCCGTACTGTTCTTCGCACTGACGTGCACGGCGGCACCGGCCGTTGCGCAGGGAGCGGGCGACCGCGGCACCACCTTCGACTCGCCGGGTCCAATCGAGGACAGGGTCGCCGCAATGGAGCGGCTCGACGGTCTGTTGCCGCTGTACTGGGACGCCACCACCGGCACGCTGTACATGGAGATCGCCCGCTTCGACGAGGACATCCTCTATGTGCGTGGTCTTGCGGCCGGCCTCGGCTCCAATGACATCGGGCTCGATCGAGGACAGGGCAGGGGCCGCGGTGATCTGGTGAGATTCAAGCGCATCGGCCCGAAGATCCTGATGCTGCAGCCGAATCTGAGGTATCGGGCCGACAGCGACAACGTCGATGAGCGCGTCGCGGTCGAGGAAGCGTTCGCACAGTCGGTGCTTTGGGGCTTCACGGTCGCCGCCGAGACCGACGGCCGCGCGTTGGTCGACATGACCGAGTTCCTGCTGCGCGACACCCACGGGGTGGCCGTCAACCTGCAGCCCGCCCAGTATCGACTCGACAGCTCGCGTAGTGTCATCTCGAGAGAACACACCAAGGCCTTCCCGAAGAACATCATCATGAACGCCACCCTCACCTTCACCACGCAGGGTGGCGGGGGTCGAGGCTTCGGCGGGTTCGGCACACAAGCCGGGCCGGGTGGCGGCTTCGGGCGAGGCGCGCTCTCAGCGGTGACCCCGAGTACCGAGGCGGTCACCGTTCGCACGCATCACCAGTTCGTTGAGCTGCCGGACGGCGATTACCGGCCGCGCGCCTTCGACCCACGCGCCGGCGCCAACGGGCTCACCTACGAAGACTACGCGGTGCCACTCGGGACCCCACTGACGCAGCGATTCGTCAACCGCCACCGGTTGCAGAAGGTCGATCCCAGCGCCGAGGTGTCAGACGTCGTCGAGCCCATCGTCTACTACCTGGACCGCGGCACCCCCGAGCCCATCCGCTCTGCGTTGCTCGATGGGGCACGGTGGTGGAACCAAGCGTACGAGGCAGCCGGCTATCGCAATGCCTTCCAGGTGGAGATCTTGCCCGAGGGCGCCGACAACTTGGACGTGCGCTACAACATCATTCAGTGGGTGCATCGCTCGACGCGAGGCTGGAGTTATGGCGGATCGGTCAGCGACCCGCGCACCGGCGAGATCATCAAGGGTCGGGTGACGCTCGGGTCGCTGCGCGTGCGCCAGGATTACCTGATCGCCGAGGGGCTGCTGTCGCCTTACGCGAACGGCACGGAGACCCCTCCGGAGCTGGCTGAATGGGCCCTGGCGCGATTGCGCCAGCTGTCGGCTCACGAGGTCGGTCACACGCTCGGCTTCGGTCACAACTACTACGCCAGCAGCCTCGGGCGCATCTCGGTGATGGACTATCCGCACCCGCTGATCGAGCTCACCGACGATGGCGAGCTCGACTACTCGGCCGTGTACGACGACAAGATCGGAGAGTGGGACAAGGTTGCGGTGGCATACGCGTACCAGGACTTCCCGGCTGGGGCCGACGAGGCGGAGGAGCTTCGCGCCATCCTCGACGAGGCCTGGGAGCGTGACGTGCTCTACATGACCAATCAGGACATGTCCGCACAGCCGCGCGTGCATTGGTGGGCCAACGGCGACGATCCGGTGGCGGAGCTCGACCGCATGATGACGGTTCGGCGGCACGCACTCGATCGCTTCGGCGACAACGCCATCAAGCTCGGGGCACCGCTGGCGACCATCGAGGAGGCCCTCGTACCGCTCTATCTGCATCATCGCTATCAGGTGCAAGCGACCGCCTCCGCCATCGGCGGCGCGAACTACCACTACGCGCTGCGAGGTGACGGTCACGGCAACGCCACTGGCGCTGTTCCCGGCGCCGAGCAATCGGCGGCACTCGACTCCCTGCTGGCGACGCTGCAACCGGCAGCGCTGTCAGTACCGCGCTCGGTGCTGGCACTGCTGCCGCCGCGGCCATCGGGATACGGCCGCCACCGCGAGCTGTTCCCGCGCTATACGGGGATGACCTTCGACGCCATCACACCAGCCGTGGTGGCCGCCCAGCACGTGCTCGCCAACATCTTCGATCCGGCGCGAGCCGCGCGGATGGTGCAGCAGCATGCCCTCGACAGCTCGTTGCCAGGCCTCGTCGACGTGCTCGACCAGACACTCAACACCGTGTTCACCATGCGGAGCGGTGACGGCTATGAGCAGGAGATTATTCGCGCCGTCCAACGTGCGACCATCGAACAAGTGATGTCGCTGTCCTCCAGCGCGCCCATGCCGCAGGTGCGGGCCATCACCACATCCAGGCTGGCGACGCTGAGCTCGCGAATTGCCGACCGGATCGGCGGGGCCGACGCCATGATCGGACCGAGCCAAGCGCATCTTGCAATGCTGGAGCGCGATGTCGAGCGGTTCCTGGCACGGCCTGCCGCTGCCTACTCGCAACCGGACCAGCGGAGCGCTCCACCTGGCGCGCCGATCGGCCAGCCGGCACCCTCATGGCTCGACCCGGAGCTCATGAGCGCCGACCTGCCGCCCACGAGCTCGATGCTTGACTCGCTATTTCCCGCCCCAGCAGCCTGCTCCTGGAGCGGCCGCTAGCGCCCCCATAGAGGAAGATCTCTGGTGTTCAACCGACCGACCAGCGGCTCGGTAGTCTGCCCCAGCTGCGGCAGCTTGGTCGGGGTGCGCGACGATCGCTGCTTCCGGTGTGGTCGTTTCAATCCTGGCCTGTGGGGCTTCGCCCCCTTGCTCAACAAGCTGGGTCGCGGTCTCGGGTTCACCGAGACCGTGCTCTTCGTTTGCGCCGCGCTGTTCGTCATCACGCTGCTGGGCGACCCGTCAGCAATAGGTCGCGGTGGGCTACTGTCGATGCTGTCGCCCGGCCAGCGGCCCCTGTTCCTGTTCGGCGCCAGCGGCGCCGTGCCGGTTTTCGTCTACGGCCGATGGTGGACGGTGCTGAGCGCCGCATGGCTGCACGGCGGGCTGCTCCACATCGTCATGAACATGATGTGGCTACGGCAGCTGATGCCGGCCGTCAGCGAGTTCTACGGCGTCGGTCGGCTGGTAATCATCTACACGGCATCGGCCGCCGCCGGCTTCGCCGCCACCTCGATCATGGGACTTCTGCCGGCCCTGGGCCCGCTCGCGGGCGCCGGTTTCACGATCGGCGCGTCGGCGCCGCTCTTCGGCCTCTTTGGAGCCCTCGTGGTGTACAGCCAGCTGGGCGGCCCCAGCAGCATTGGGCAGCAGGTATGGCGCTGGGTCGGCATCTTTGTGGTAATCGGGCTGATCGTGCCCTTCATCGACAACTGGGCGCATCTGGGGGGGTTCGGAGGCGGCTACCTAGCAGCGCGTCTGCTTGACCCGCGAACCGACGAGCACGCCGGCCACTTCGTCGCGGCCTTCGTGTGTCTGGGGTTGAATGCAGCCGCCATCCTGGCATCTGTCTGGCACGGCTTGTCGTTCTTTCAGTAGGGCTCGCCGCTAGCCGGCCGCGCCGGTAACCGTGGCTGCGGGCGGGCTCGAGATCAGGCGTCGGGCCGACGACGAACACAGCGAAACACGAAGCGCGACAGCCGTCGCTCGACCGCCAACTTTGTCGCCATGGCGAGGAACTCCTGCTGACCTTCGAACGTCGCGTCTCCCTCCAGGCGGCGCAGGTCGGCCTCGCGCACGGCACGCGCGCTGCGCCGCCGCGCCGCCGTGGTGGCCACGTTCTCCGTGCGGTCCTCGATGCGGTCAACCTCGAATCCGGCAGTGGCGAGAAGCTCTTCGTCGAGCCCGGGAGGTGCGAAGAACAGATTGCCGATGGACGCACGCACCCTTATTTCCTCGTCGCTCAACACGCCGGTGATGGTAACAGCGTCGGTGAAGACGAGGCGTCCGCCGGGTCGCAGTACACGCGCCCAGTCACGGAACACGCGCGCTCGATCGGGCAGGTGGGTGACGGCATCGACACAGATCAGCGCATCGAACTGCTGGTCGGAGAAGGGTAGCTGCTCGCCAGCGTCGCAGGCATCGAAACGGGCGCGGGCGGCCAGGCCAGCACCCTCGGCCTGTTGAATCGCCGACCGCACCGCAGCGGCTTCGATGTCGACCCCATGAACGCGACAGCCGCTACGGCTCGCGATTCGCAGGGTTGGGCCCCCGGAGCCACAAGCAACGTCGAGGAGTCGTGAGCCCGCGTCAACGTCGAGCCACTCGATGAACCCGTCGTGCTCCATCGCCGTCAGCCAGCTGTGTTGCCCGATGTCCTCGCCAAACGCCTCGGCCCTAATAGCGGCATAGAGATCGGAGGCAAACTCCGCATAGCCGGCGCCGTAATAGTCGGCGAGATCAGTCACGGAGCCCGAAAACGAAAACCGCGTCGCCCGCCGACATGGCGATCCGTTGTTTGCCGTCGACTTCGAAGCCCATCGGGTTGGACCGTGCCGCCGCCCCGGCCTGGAAGTCCCATAGGGTCTCCCCGGTGGCAGCATCGAGGGCAAAGAGATTGCCCTCTTCGGAGCCGCCGAACACCAGCCCGCCGGCAGTCGCCATCACGCCTGCCCAGGGTGGAGTCAACAGTGGGAATTCCCAACGCAACTCGCCGGTGCGCACATCAAGCGCTTTGACGAACCCGGCTGCTTGGTCGCCGCTGAGCGCCTGCTCGCCACCGCCCATGAAGGGCATGCCGGGCTCGTACTCCGCCTCAGCCTTGTAGTAGAACGATCCCATGTGCCGAACGGCCACGTAGAAAAGCTCGGTCAGCGGACTGTAGCTGGGGCTAAACCAGTTGGTGGCGCCCTGCAGGCTAGGCCATACGAGGTTCCCTTCCGCGGTCGGCTCCGTATCGGGAATGACGATTGGGCGGCCGGTTTCGTCGAGCCCCTCTGCCCAGGTTTGCTTGGAGTATTCGCCGCCGTGGAGATACTCGCCGGTTTCGCGGTCGAGCACATAGTAGAAAGCGTTGCGGTTGGCCATCGCCACGACCTTGCGCGGCACCCCGTTCCACTCCAGATCGACGAGCACCGGAATCTCGTTGGAGTCCCAGTCGTGGGTGTCGTGCGGAGTGAACTGGAAGTGCCAGCGAATCTCCCCGGTGTCGGCATCGAGCGCCAGCAACGAACACGTGTAGAGGTTGTCACCAGGTCGCTTGTCGCCGTTCCAGTCCGGTGCCGGGTTGCCAATCCCCCAGTACAGCAGGTTCAAGTCGGGGTCGTAGGAGCCTGTCAGCCACGTCGAGCCCCCACCCGTCACCCAGCTATCGCCGCCCCAGGTCTCGCTCCCGGGCTCGCCTTCCGCCGGCACCGTGTGAGTGCGCCACAGCAGGGAGCCGTCCTCCGTGGAGTAGGCGTCGATGAAGCCACGGATACCTGCTTCGGCGCCGCTGACGCCAACAATGACCTTGCCGTCGATCGCTAGTGGCGCCGCCGTGACCGAGAATCCGAGGTTGTTGTCGGCAACCTGAACACTCCAACGCTCGACCCCGGAGGCAACGTCGAGAGCCACCGTCCGACCATCGAGTGTGCCCACGTAGACCGTCTCGTCGAGGATCCCCACGCCGCGATTCACTGCTGGAAAGCCGATGTGCTTGACCTCCGCCGGCATGGCCGGAATCCAGCGCCAAATGCGCCGACCGGTGCGCACATCGAGCGCCGTGACAGTGCTCGGTGGCTCGGTAAGAAACATGACGTCGTCCACCACGAGCGGCGTCGTCTCCACCAGCCCGGGGCTGGTCTGATAAACCCAGACAACCTTCAGGTCGGCCACATTGCTTGGGGTGATCTCGGTCAGCGGCAAGAAGCGCTCGGAGGCGTACGTCCCCGAATAAGTGAGCCAGTTGTGCGGCTCCTCTGCGGCGCGCTTGAGTCGCTCGTAGGGCACCTGTTGGGCTGACAGCACGCCGACCGTCAGCAGGTGTGCCGCCGTGACTAACAGCGCGGCTCGCGCCGTGTGGATCGCCGGACCGCCTTGAAACACGCACGACAACCTCATCCAGAACCTCCCAGCGTCGTCAGATAGGCCACAAGGTCGTCGATGTCCGTCTCCGACAGCTGGTCACGGTAGCTCTGCATCAGGCTCTGGTCGAAGTGCTTCTCGAGCGTGGCCAGTTGTGGCTTGTAGAACGAGTGCAGTTGGCCGCGCAGATCGCGAACCTGAATGGTGTAGGAGTCCTCGTTCAGTCGCGCTCCCACCACCTCGCGCCCATCACGATCGACTACCCGCACCACTAGATAGTCGACAAAATCGAGACCGACCGCTGTGAGGCCGCGTGGCAGGGCCGCCGCCGGTTCGAGGATGGCCTGGCGAATGAACACGGTGCCGCGGCGAGAACCGATCGTGGTCAGATCAGGGCCCCGATTCGTGCCGAAGCCGCCCACCGTGTGGCAGTCGATACACCCGCCGCTCCCCTCGAACAATCGCTGACCACGCGCCGGGTCACCGCGCAGGTCATCGACCGCCGGCGTGGCCGGTGCAAGCGACCGGACGTACGCTGCCAGGGGCTCGTATTCACGATCGCCCAGCCACCAGGTGGAGGACATCGCAGTGCCCGGGATCCCGCTGCGAAGCACGCTGATCAGCGCCTCATCGTCCGCAGCCCGCGGTAGCTCGCGCCGGGCCAGGCTCGGCCCCTCTCCGCCGCCGCCGGTCATCCCATGGCAGCGCGCACAGTACGCTACGTAGAGGCTACGGCCTTGTTCAAGGTCGGTGTGGGGCTCTGGAACGACCGTGGGCTGTTGCGCCAACAGCGAGGGCGTTGCCACCAAGCACAGCGCGATCAGCAGAGCGGTTCGTCGACACATGATCGACCCTTCGGTTGGGAGCCACTACGAGACGGGCAGACCTTAGCTCACCGCACCCCGGCCAGGCCAATCGATCCTGCCCTCGACGGTGACTCCGGCGGTGGAAACGAGTCCTTGAAAGTAAACGCCGCCGCCGTCGGACCATCGCGGTGCAGGTGGTCGAGCGCCTGGCGCGCCTCCACAGCGGTCGGCAGATGCCCCGCCGGCACCCACCACAGCACGCTGGTTGGACCCTCTATTGCCTCGAACCATTCCTGACGGCGCTTCAGCGGCTCGGTGTGGGGACCACGGTAGACGTAGTCGCGGAGCGACTCAATCGACGTCCAGACGGACATATTGATGATCAATCGATCGTCCTCGAAGGCACGGATCGCGGTGGCGTTGTCCTCTTCGCCCTGCAGACGCCAGACGAAACCGGGTGCCTGGTCGGCGATCGCATTGATCGGCTCCAGCCGATCGACGAACCCCTGCATGAGCGGATCGTACAGGGGCGCTCGCATACGGAGAATGTTCAACTGCGCGAGGTGATACCGGTGGTCGAGCATGACGACATGGTCCACGCGACCGGGTCGAAGGACAAGCCATGGCGGCGACGGAGCCGACGCCGAGAACCTCCGAATTCATGGACAGGAGCGGACAATCGCGGTCAGCGGCGCGCGCTGCCTTGCGCGCCTGTGTCATCACCGAGAGCATCTCTGCATGACTATGCTCGGAATGCGCCCGCTGTTCGTCGTGTTGTCGCTGGGTGTGTTGGCCAGCGCCTCGAACGCTTCCGCCGACAGTGTCTATCTGAAGAACGGGCGCGTGATTCGCACAGCGCTCGCCCGAGTCGACGGTCAGCAGGTCGTGTTCACTCAGTACGGCGGGGAGCAATCAATCCCGGTTTCCGTCGTCGAGCGAGTCGTGGTCGACGACCATGTCGGCCCGGCGCAACTCGGCAGTGTCCCGGCCCGGGCGACCAGAGTTCGCATGCCGGCCACTCTCGAAGGGAGCCTCACGGAGGCTGCCGCACCCGTTCCTCAGCCGACGCTGCCGCAGGCCATCGCTGGCTTGATGGCGCCGGAATCGCTCGGCGCGCTTTCCGGGCTGCTGGGCTCCGAGCCCGGCGCCATTACCGGGCTGCTCAGCAACGTCGGAACCGAGATTGAGGGCATCGAGCGAGTGTTGCCGCTGTTGCCACGCCTGATCGCCGCATTCCGGCAACCCGTTCGATCGCAGGACGAGGCTCGAACGATGCTCGACGAGCTGCTGAGCGCGTTGTCGGAGCTCGGAGTATCGCGCGCCGACATCATGGAGCGGGCTCGGCGGTACGGTGTCCCCGAAGACTGGATCGAGAGCTTCTGAGCAGTCTGACTGGCTCAATAGCGGCTAGTCAGTGTGAGTGCCAAGCCGAGGTCGAGCGTTCCGTCACCAACCTCCGCGTGGGTCGCCTGAAACTCGTCAACCACCAGCAAGTCGGTCATCTCTGCGCTCGTTAACGCTTCGCTCAACAGCAGCGCTACGTCCACCTCGTGCGAGCTCGGAATCTTGCTCTTGAGGAGCGCCAGCGCTGCTGCAGCAACCACGCCGCCATCGGGAGCGCTCACCTGGATATCGCGCAAGCCCAACGTAGCTCCGCCAGCCGCCGGAACAGCGGTCGCGAGGACCTCGAAGTTGGTGCTTGGACCGCGGCACTCGCCGAACAGGTGCTTGGCCTCACTCCAAAACAGCTTAGCGCGGATTCCGATCAGCCCTGCCGCTAGCTCTACCGAGTGGTTCTGCACGATGGCATAGCCACAGTCGCTCGGTTCCTTCAGATGCCAGCGCCCCTCCTCGTCGAACAGCATGCGCGTCAGCAGTGCCTCGATCGCCGATTCCGTGAGCCTCAAACGACCTGGCTCAGCTGATGGGGACGAGCTGACAGCCTCCTGAAAGGGTGCGGTGGCCAGGCTTGCGAGGATCAGAAGCGTTGTGAGCGAGAGGATCAAGGAATTCATCTCCTGTCGATCAATGTTGCGGGTACGCCGAGCCCCACCGCAGATCGTAGCGTCTCGCGACCCCAGATGTCCCGGATACGATGCTCGAGGTGGACCACTTCGGTCCGTGATCTTGTAAGCTCTCGACGGGTGGCCACCGCTGCGAATCCGCAGCGGTAGACAAGCGCCGGAGGTGGGCCGAGCGTGGATATAGCTCTCGTTGCAGTAACAGCGATTCTAGTCGTCCTGAACGGCTTCTTCGTGGCAGCCGAGTTCGCGCTCGTGAAGCTGCGGCCCGGTCGCCTGAGCGACGTTGCCGGCCACGACAGCCTGCTATCGAGGACAACCCAGTGGCTGTTCACGCGCATGGATCGCTCGTTGTCGGCATGCCAGCTGGGCATCACGATGGCATCTCTCGGCCTCGGTTGGGTGGGCGAGCCGGCGATCGCACGGCTTCTGGAGCCGTGGCTCCACTCTGTCGGGATTACCTCGACGACGGTGCTCCACACGACCTCGTTCACGATCGCGTTCAGCGTGATCACCGTGCTGCACCTGGTGATCGGTGAGCAAGCCCCGAAGATCTTCGCGATCCGGCGCCCGGAGCAAATGGCGCTATGGTGCGCCCTGCCGCTGAAAGCCTTCTACATCATCGCCTACCCGTTCCTGATCGCGCTCGATTCGGTCACATCAATCCTGCTCAGACGACTCGGGGTAGAGGGCGGGGCCGAACACGATGAGCTGCACAGCGAGGAGGAGATCCGCCGACTGCTCAGCCATGCCCATGCCCACGGTGAGCTCACCAAGGCGGAGCACCGGCTGATCGACGCGGTGTTCGAGTTCGACGAGATTGCCTGTCGGCAAGTCATGGTGCCCCGCCGCGAGATCGCCTATGTCGACGTTGACGATCCCATAGGCGAGATCATCCGCAAGGTGCGCGTCACCAAGCACGGTCGCTATCCGGTCTGCCGTGGTTCGCTCGATGAGTTGGTCGGGGTGCTCCATACGCGCGACCTTCCCGGAATACCCGCCGACAGCGACACCCGCGTGGAGTCGTTGATGCGCCCTCCGCGGTTCGTCCCCGACACGCTGCGCATCGCCAGGCTGCTGCGCGTTTTCCAGGCGACGCGTCAACACATGGCCTTCGTGCTCGACGAGTTCGGCACCGTCTCAGGCCTGGTAACACTGGAGAACGTGCTCGAGCAGATTGTCGGCCCGGTACAAGACGAGTTTGATCAGGAGGAGCCAGACGTCGTACCCGACGGCCCCGGCCGGTTCCTGGTGCAGGGCGGCGCTCTCCTGCAGGTAGTGAATCGCTGGACCGGCCTGGATCTACACTCGCACGAGGCCGACACGTTGGCCGGCCTACTGCGTGAGAAGCTGCTTCGAGTCGTCGACGCAGGTGACATGGTCGAGTTCGCCGACGCCACCGCGGAAGTGCTCGAGGCAAAAAAAGGACGGGCTCGGCTGGTGCGCTTGAGCCTCCCCCGAGACGACCAGCCGGACGAAGCGTAGCGGGCTAGC
>DASCOT010000011.1:0-5058 GCA_036012155.1 Acidobacteriota bacterium | reverse complement strand
TGGCTCGCGAGGCCGGGGTCGGCTATGCCACCCTGGCAATGGTGTGCGACTACGACTGTTGGCACGAAGAGCACGCCGACGTCACCGCCGAGATAGCTCTTGCCAATCTGAGAAAGAGCGTCGAGAGCGCCCAGCGGGTCATCCGTGGAGCGATCGACTTGCTCCCGGCAGACGCGCCTTCATCGTGTGAGGGTGAGGTTGCCAGGGCCATCATGACTTCCTTGGAAGACTTGTCGGCGAGCCAGCGGCGCCGTTTGGCGCTTCTTCTCGAGCTCGAAACAGGAGAACGAAGTTGAGCATTGTGGTAGTTGGCTCCGTTGCCTTCGATACGGTGATTACTCCGTATGGCCGCGTCGACGATGCGCTCGGCGGAGCGGCCACGTACTTCGCCGTGGCCGCCTCATACTTCTGCCCTGTGCAGGTGGTGGCTGTAGTTGGCGATGACTTCGGTGCGGAGCATGAGTCCGTGCTGTCGGAGCGCGGCGTAGATACGCGCGGTATAGAGCGCGCTGCGGGTCCGACGTTCCGCTGGGGTGGCGAGTACTCCTGGAACCTGAATGAGCGCCAAACACTGTTCACCGAGCTGAACGTTTTCGAGAGCTTTGCCCCGCAGTTGCCTACACAGTACCGAGCTACCCCGTATGTGTTCCTCGCCAACATAGCGCCGCAGCTGCAGCAGTCGGTTCTGGAGCAGGTGGAGAGTCCGAAGCTGGTGGCCCTCGATACAATGAACTACTGGATCGAAGGCTCACTCGAGGAGCTGAAGGCGACCCTGCGGCACGTCGATATCCTGATCATCAACGACGAGGAGGCTCGCGAGTTGGCTGGTGCCTACAACCTCGTCGAAGCCGCCGAGACCATTCGTCAGCTCGGACCAGACAACGTGATCATCAAGCGCGGCGAGCACGGCGCAACGGCTTTCTTGACAGGAAACGTGTTTACCGTCCCGGGGCTCCCCCTTCGCCAGCTCGCCGACCCGACGGGTGCCGGGGATACGTTCGCGGGCGGGTTCATGGGTCATCTCGCGAGCACCGGGGATCACACGACGGAAGGGTTGCGTCGCGCGATCGTAGCCGGCAGCGTTCTGGCCTCGTTCTGCGTCGAGAGTTTCAGCCTTGACGGGATTCGAGGGCTCTGCGTCGACGAGATCGCAGCGCGGTACCGTGACTTTCAGACGCTGACACGATTCGACGACATCTGACGAGGCGTACGTGCTTCTGGCAATCGATGTGGGCAATACGAACACCCAGTTCGGCGTGTTCGATGAGGCTGTTCTACGGGCTGACTGGCGGCTGGCGACCCACGGCAATGGCACTGCGGACGAGATGGGCTTGCTGTCGCTGTCACTTCTGGAGCGTGAGGAGATCGCAGCGGAGCGTATCTCGGGCATTGTCGTGGCCAGTGTCGTCCCGCCTTTGACGGGCGCGCTGGCCCGTATGTCGGAGCGCTACTTCGGGGTCGAGCCATTGCTGGTGACCGCCGACCTGGTTGATGATCTCCCGATTCTCTACGACCCGCCGGGGGATGTCGGGGCGGACCGCATCGTCAACGCAGTGGCGGCGCGACAGAAGTACGGCGTTCCTGCGGTCGTAGTGGACTTCGGTACCGCCACGACCTTCGATGTGATCAACGGTGAGGGCGCGTACCTCGGAGGGGTGATCGCCACCGGTGTCGGGGTGTCGGCAGACGCGCTGTTCGCGCGCGCGGCGCGGCTTCCGAGAGTCGACGTGATGCGGCCACAGCAGGTCATCGGTCGATCCACTGTCGGCAGCGTGCGATCCGGGCTGTTCTACGGCTATGCCGATCTGGTGGATGGTCTTCTCCGCCGCATCACCCAGGAGCTGGGTAGCGAGCCGACGGTAATCGCGACCGGTGGTTGGGCGGTTCGCGTAGGCGAGGCGTGCGAGCTAATACAGCACGTTGATTTGTTGCTTACCCTCGAGGGCCTCAAGATCATCCACGCCCGCTATGCGAGCCAGCCATGAGGCCTTCGAAAGAGCTCGTCAAGGCGATTCGTCGTGCCGTGGGCCGCATCGACAAGTGCGGACTCGATGGCGATGTGCCCGAGCAAGAGATCAAGGAAGAGTTGGGGTCTGACGCGGGTGTGGAGGAGGGGCTCCGCGCCGCGGTGAGCAGTTGCTCGCCGGAGCGGCTTGCTGCCACGATCCGCTTGGCGCGGGTGACCGGGACCGGCGGGCTGGCGAACGAGATCGCCTCGCTCGCCTTGCGCCGTCCAGTACCGCTGAACGCCAAAGAGGAGGCGGTAGGCTTGCTCCGCGACGTGGGTGTCGAGATCCCGCAGGAGGTCGAGGACACGCTGCGCATAGCGCGCCAGTTCGTCGAGTCCCCCGACGCCAAGAGCCTGGAGACCGTACTGGCCTTGCCGGAAGCGTGGAAGGAGCCCGTGTTGGCCGCCTGGCTGGCGCGACCGTGCTCTGATGCTGGCCTCCTCGAATCGGTCCTCGGGCTCGATCCTCGGATGGACACCGCCATCGTCGAGCGCCTCGGTGCTTCAGGAGCGCAAGGCGCCGTGCCGGTTCTGCAGCGATTGGTGGGTGGGGAGGATCGCAAGCTGCGGAAGGCCGCCAAGCGTGCTCTGCATCGGTTGCGATCGACTGGTGTCGACGTGGCAGGGGGTAGGCCAACTCAGGAAGCGTTCTCGCTTGAGATAGCTCCCGACGTACATCGCGACTCACGTGCCTTCGTCACCGGGATCGACGGGTCCGGCGGCCGTATCCTGTGGGTGATGGCGCCTTCCAGCAAGGGCGGCTACCGCTTACTGGAGGCGGTTATCGATGATCAGCAGGGGCTGCGGAAGTCGGAGATGATGTCCGTGGCTCTGAAGGGGTTCCGATCTCACATCGAGCGGCTCCGGGCCAACCCGGCGCTGCTCATCGCACAGCTCGAGTTACCACAGGCGGTGGCGATCCTGCGCACCGGCGAAGCGCTGGCGGCCGCTGCCGGTACCGCCCTGCCGCCCGAGTACGAGGTGTGGCGGGACGAGCTGGCGGCAGAGCTGTTCTCGACGGCGGCGGAGATACAGCAAGAGGAGAGCGACACGGTCGATTCGGCAGGGGAAATGGCCTCCGCTGACTCGCCGGAGGAGCCGTCGGGGGGCCGCACTCCCGAGCAGCGCGATCTGCTGGCCCAGTCGGCCGACCTGCTCGGCGAGCCCTACTTCGCGAACTGGGCGGTCCTTGGTGAGGCGGTCGAGAGCGCCGCTGTCGGAGTTCGCCGTGCCGAAACCAGCACCTTGGTGGTCGACGAGGAGCAGCGTAAGCAGCAGGTAGATCGCGAGATCAGTGGCGTCGCCGAGGTTTTCGATAGCGCCACACGGGAACGTTACAGGCAGCGGTTGGAGCAGATGACGGATGTGCTGCTAGCGATGAAGCACGAACGCCAAGCACAGCTTGCTCTTGCTGCCGCGCGAGGCTTCACGGACGTTGCAGATCTGTACTCCGACCACCCCTTCGCACGTGCGTTGATACACCGCGGCGTGCTGGCGGCCTATCAAAGCGTACGTCAGGAGGAGGATCATGACTCGTCCGAAAGCCGCATCGTGCAGCCCTGAGGCACTACCTCGATTCAGGGCTCGGCGATCGCAGCGACCCGATCGAGCGCGGCCGGCACTGTTGGTGGCTCTGTTGGTAGCGGCGCTGGGGATCGCTTGCGCAGAGGAGCGTTCGGCGCTCGAGCTGGCGCGCGAGGCTGCCGACGATCGTGACCAAGCGCGAGCCATCGGGTTGTACCAACGGCATCTCGAGGAGTTCGCCGATGACTTCGAGGCGCGCCTCGAGTACACGTTGCTGCTCGGCGAGGTCTGGGCGTTTAGCGGAGGTGACCGCGCTCCTATTCTTGAGAGCTTGGAACGGCTCTACGAGGAACAGCCCGACAACCTGCGCGTTAAAGAGCTGTACGCCATGATGTTGGTTCGTGAGGGCCAGGCTGCCGCGTCGGTGCGTCGCTTCGAGGACGGCGAGCGCTACTATCAACAGGCACTGGAAGTTCATCCGGATGTCGGTACGCCCTACTATCACCTCGGGGTCATGTATCAGGACCAAGGGCGGACTCAGGCCGCCTTCGAGGTGTACATCGCCGCAGCGCTCAAGAGGCCACCGATTCCCGATCTGTACCTTCGGCTGGGGCGCGAATACCTGGAGCGCGGTGACTTGGATCGTGCCATCAACACGCTGCAGCTCGTCGATGAGCTACGCGGTACGTCGACCTACCTACTCCCGGCTGCACATTGTGCGCTGGCCGAGGCGTTTCACGAGCGCGACGACGACGATACCGCTCGCGAGCACTTACTGATGGGCGGTGAGGGATGCGTTGTCGCCGGTTTGTCGTAGCCGTCGTTGCGTTATCGGCTACATGAAGACCAGGTCGCCGAGCTGCTCGAAAGGCTCGCGCTTGATCATGTCAATCGCATCCCAGGGGCAGTAGCGCGCACACAGCACGCAGCCGATGCAGGTCTCTTTGTCGATGAGAACGTACTTCTCCACCGGGTTATCGTCAGCCTGAACGAGGTCGATGCAATCGACCGGGCAGAAGATAATGCAGGCTTCGCACCCCGTGCAGTCGTCGCGGCGGACAATGGCGATCGATGCGGAGCGCTTCTTCGGGCGCTTCTTGACGGCGGTTGCCATGCTGCGTGTCGTCACCCACAAGGACGGCTATCGGCTGCGCCGACGAAACCATCGATTTCTGCCTGGCAAAGGAGAATACAGCTCCTATGGGTAACACTCAAACACCGGCAGGACCGTGTCATAGACCTCCATCTGAGGCCCACCTATAATCGGTTATGGGTGGTCGAACGGTCTAACGGGCAATCTGAATCATGAATCTCGGCGGCGATCGGTACCAGAAGCTTCAGCTCCGCGACGAGAAGTCTCGGCGCTGGGCGAAGATGCGCCTGGAGACACGAAGCGCGCCTTCGACGCCCGCCGGCACGGGCGCGGCGGTGTTCCGCGGGTACCTCGACGAAAAGAGCGAGGAGCGCACGGTTTCCCTGAAGAAGTCGGGCATTTGCGCGGTCGTCGTGCACTTCATCGCGTTCCT
>DASCOT010000010.1:0-22722 GCA_036012155.1 Acidobacteriota bacterium | reverse complement strand
TGGCGAATCGAATCGTGCGCGAGGGGCACGCCGTGGGTAATCATTCGTTCTCACATCGATCGCTGCCGACGCTGGCTGACCAACAGATCCGCGCTGAAATCGAGCGCGCCGCCGAGGCGATCCGAATGGCGACCGGGCTGCGCCCGTGGCTACTGAGACCCCCATACGGAGCCATGGACTCGCGGCTGCGCGGGTCGCACGGCATTCCGGCCAGCGGCGGCAATACGGTCATCTTGTGGTCGGTACAAGCCAGTGACTGGAGCACGCGTTCGGCTCAGCGGGTGGCGCTGCGAACCCTCACACAGGTCCGACCGGGCTCGATCATCTTGCTCCATGACGGCGGCGGCTCTCGGGGCCATGTGGTAACGGCGACGCGCTGGATGGTTGCGAACCTCTCGCGACGAGGGTTCAGGATGGTGACCGTGCCTGACCTGCTGGCGATGCAGCGTTGACCGGTCGAACGGTCCTCGATGTCGCCAATGGGGTGAGTCGGTTCATAGGCCTGCTCAGCTCACATCTGCGAGGGCGTTTGAAATGCCGGTCCCGATGCCAACCCTGTAAGCTATGAACTCCCCTCTCGATCGGTCTCAGGAGACAATATCCGGATGCACAAGCTCGCTGTAGCGATCGGTTTCTCGTGCATGCTTCTGTCGTTGTCGGCGGCGGCGCAACAGCAAACCGCGCACGAAGCGCTCCGGAACCACGCGATGGACTGGGACCGCGCGGAACTGGTCAGGCGCAACTCGGTGGGCTCTCTCGACCACACGAGAGCGCCTCTGCGCTGCGCCACGCGGCCGGTCAGCGAGGCCGAGAAGGATCTCATCGACCTGATCGGCGTCGGCGCGTCATCGGCACGCGATGTGGCACAGCGAGCCGAGAAGATCACCGTTCCCGTGGCATTTCACATTCTGCGAAAGAGGAACGGAGCGTTCGACGTTACGGACCAGCAGGTCGATGCCCAGATGACCATCCTCAATGATGCCTTTGCCAGCAAGGGGTTCAGGTTCGAGCTCCGTGAGATCATCCGCCACACCCACAACCGATTCGCCTCCGGGTGCTTGGCTCACAGCGTCGAACGGAGCTTCAAGAAGAAGTACGCCGTGGATCCGGCGACAACACTCAACGTGTACAGCTGCCGGCCAACGGGTTCCGTGCTCGGCTACGCATGGTTTCCCAGCGACTGGCGGGAAACCGACCCAATGCACGGGGTTGTCATCCATCACGCGTCGATGCCTGGAGGCACTTTTGCCCGCTTCAACGAGGGCGACACCCTGACTCACGAGGTGGGCCATTACCTGGGCCTTTACCATACGTTTCAAGGCGGCTGCACAGAGCCCGGTGATCGAGTTGACGATACCCCGGCGGAAGGTGTGCCGACGACGGGGTGTCCGGTAGGCAAGGATTCGTGCCCCAATGTGTCGCGGCGCGATCCAACTACCAATTTCATGGATTACTCCGATGATCGATGCATGCTGCGATTCACCGGTGGACAGAAGGACCGCATGCTGGAGCAGGCCTCAGTATTTCGCCCTTCGTTGCTGCCGCGGTGAGGGCGGCGAGGCCCCCAGAGTTGCAATGCTAGGTAGGCGCTGAGTGCGACTCTTCTATAGCGACGAGTTCGTTCTGCCGCTGCCGTCCGGACACCGGTTCCCGATGGCCAAATACCGTCAGCTACGCGAGCGGTTGCTCGACAGCGGTGTGGTCTCGCACAGCGATCTCCAAGTGCCCGTGGCCGCCACGGAAGAGCAACTCTGCATGGTGCATACGCTCGAGTACGTGCGGCGTGTTACTGAAGGTGGTTTGACGCCGCGCGAGATCCGTCGCATCGGCTTCCCGTGGTCGCCCCAGCTCGTCGAGCGGTCACGACGGTCGGTCGGCGCGACCATTGGCGCTTGCGCGGCAGCGCTTGACCACGGCGTAGGGGTGAATCTCGCCGGCGGCACGCACCACGCGTTCGCCGACCGTGGTGAGGGCTACTGCGTGTTCAACGACGTGGCGGTTGCGATCCGGGTGCATCAACGCGAGCAGCGAGTGCAACGGGTGCTCGTGGTGGATTGTGACGTGCACCAGGGCAACGGGACCGCGGCGGTCTTCCGTGACGACCCCAGCGTGTTCACGTTCTCGATGCATGGGCGGCGCAATTTCCCATTCCACAAGGAGGCCGGTGACCTCGATGTGGCGTTGGAAGACGACGTGGCTGACACCGAGTACCTGAGTGCGCTCGCGGGCGCGTTGGCTGACGGGTCGGCCCATCACGCAGCCGAGCTGGTGGTATACGTCTCGGGGGCCGATCCCTTTGCCGGGGATCGACTGGGGCGCTTGGCGCTATCGAAGGAGGGTTTGGCGGCGCGCGATCGGTACGTGCTCGACTGGTGCGGCGAGCTCGGCATTCCGGTGGCGGGCGTGATGGCGGGAGGATACTCGGCCGCCGTGGCCGACATCGTTGATATTCACTGCGCAACCGTCGCGCTAGCGCTCCAGGGTACGGCGGTGACAGAATCATAGCCGTGGTGCCATGCGTCCCCGTGGCCGTACTCGGTGCGGGTTCCGCGTAGTTGGGCCTCGGCATCGAGGCGGGTGCGCTAAGGTACATATACACTGACTTTGTGTGAACTGACTCGGGGCGACAGGAGGCTTGGATGCTCTCTCTGAAACGATGCTTCTTGATGTTGTCGACCACCGTCCTGGCCGTTGGCATCGTGCTAACGAGCGTAGTACCGGTGGTGGCTCAGGGGACCCCCAACTGTACTCTCGTCGGCAAGGTAATAGACACTTTCGGGGTGCCACTCGCCGGGGCGCGGGTGATCGTCACGGACCCTGAGATGGGGCGTGAGCGTGTCATGACTACGAACGAAGATGGCTTGTTCCAAGGCCGTGGCTTCTACTCCTATATTGACTACGACCTGCGCGTCGAGGCTGAAGGCTTCGAGACCATCTACGACACCGGCGTACGGTTCACCCAGGGGTCCAACACCTACGATGCCGTCCTCGAGGAGGGTGTACCTCCGGATCTGGTGGACTATGACGGCCTCAACAAGCTCTATGAGGATGGCAAGGCCGCCTACGAGGCGAAGGAATGGACCAGCATGGAGTCCTCACTCACTGCGTTGTTGGAGGGACTGAAGCCGGTCGCCCGTGACGAAGATGCGCAGCAGATGCAGGTCAGCGCTCACGAGCTCATGGCGTTGGCCAGCTTCGAGCAAGACGACTATGAGGGCACTCTGGCTTCAACAGCCGAGATGTTGAAGCTGAGACCGAACAGCCTCTCCGGTAACCAGCTGGCGGCCCAGGCCTACACCGCCGAGAAGAACTTCGAGGGGGCGCTGCCGCACCTCCGTATAGCGGCGGCCCAGTCGCTCGATAACGCGGAGCTCCAGTACAACACCGGCGCGGTAATGCTGCAGCTCCAGCATGTAGAAGAGGGTATCGAGCACATGGAGCGCGCTTTGGCCTTGCGGGAAGACTTCACGACGGCCCGCAAGAACCTAGGCTTTGCGTATCTGCAGACCCAGGAATACGACAAGTCGATCGTAATGCTGGAAAGCTACCTGGAGTTCAGTCCTGATGCGCCGGACCGCGAAAACATCGAGCAGATGCTCCTGGCGCTCAGGGCGCAAATCGGCAAACAGTAGCGCACGTCGGCGCGATGGCGACCGTGCCGCCGTCGATGCTGGCGGCACGGTGGCCGTGCCCCGCAGCCTCTAGCTCTGGGGCTGCCAGGTCCAGGTGACCTCGACCTGACGGTCGGACTTCACCAGCAGATAGGTGTCCTCGGGAAGCTCGACGTCATCGCCACGACCGGCGGCGATGGCGCCGCCAGCCCCGACAACGAGGCCGACGAGCAGCCCCGCGGTGCCGCCGATAATGGGGCCCAATGCGCCGCCGATCACGCCGCCGATACCTGCCCGCTTGCCCTTGTCGTCCTGGCCCTCGAGCTCGCCGCCTTCGGCGACGCCGGTCACGGTGGCCAGCGCCGCTGTCGAGTTGCCGTCGCCGCTTGCCAGACGGTCGATGACGAGCGTCAGCTTGCCGCCGCGGCTCATACCGCGCGCCCGCTCCACGTCCGCAACGCGCCCGACGAACGTGGCACCTGCCGGGACCACCAGCTGGCCCTCGACGAGGATGTCGTTCACCAGCGTGGCCTCGAAGGTGTCGCCGACGTTGGCGTCAGCCGAGCTGAGCCAGCCGCGCAATGCAACGGTCGTACGTGTACCCGAGGGAATGCGCGTATCGGCGGCCTGGGCGGCGACAACGGGCGCCGCGGCGATCGAGAGCGCACAGAGAACTGCGACCGTACGTGCCGTTTGCATCAGAATCCCCCTTGCCGAACCTCCGGCGGCCGGTTACGGCTGCCAGCGTCCCCCCAAGATAGCTAGACTGCGTCGCCCCAGTGACAGTCTATACGTCCGCCGCCGCCCACTTCTATGCTCTGCGCCGCCGCTGCCATTGCGTGAACCGAACCCCTATCCACACGAACAATGTGAGGATGAACGGTGAGCCGACGAGTAACCAGATCGGGCGCACCAAGATGCCGAACAGCAGCGCGACTACGGCGAACACCAGCACAACCCCGACAGTCCAGGGGGGGTGCTGAAACGTCGGCGGATTGAGTCCGTCGACTGCTGGTCCCAAACGTGGGTCGAAATCGTCCGTCGACATCCCTTAGCCGCTGCGCTCGTCGGGACGCGTGGGAGGTGTTCCGCCGAGTTGTCCAGACATCGAATCGAGGATCGACGAGACGATCTCGATGCGAGTCGGATGATAGTACTCGGCGGCTGCACCATCGTGAACTGTATGACCGTGATCGATCAGGTAGGCGGGGAGATGGATCAGATTGCTGGCATCGTCGCATAGCAGCCCGGCGCCGAGCAGGCGGTGGCTCTCAACGTCGGCGATGAATTCGCCAAAGCCGTGGTCGTCACCTCCCAGGTGCAGTTTGCCGACCAGCCGCGAATCCTTGGACCCTTGCAGCGGCTGATACCCCATCGCGACTGCCGAAGCGGGCGTCATGCCAGCGTACGCGAACTCCGGATCGGAAAACACGACCTGGATATCGGAGCGTCGATCCCAGATGCGGGTGCCATCGGTCACCGCGTTCTCCGCGGCGATGCCTGCTTCGATATGCGCTTGGTGCACGACCATACGTCGTCCGATCACGTCGCCGGCAGCGAACAGGTGGTCGGTGCCCTCGACGCGCAGGTCCTCGCCCACGGCCATCTTTCTACCGAGTAGATCGATTCCGGCTCGGTGGAGGTCGAGCGTGTCGATGGCCGGTCGGCGGCCGACCGCCAGCATGGCGCGAGATGCGGTGATGGGCTCGAATCCGTCCGGTCCTTCGGTCTCGACGACGTACATTCCCTCGATGTCCCGTCGCACTCGACGCGGTGATGTTGCCTGCAGCACGCGTACGCCCTCGCGCTCGTAGATCTGGGCCAGCCGTTGACCGAAGCGCTCCGGATATCCCGACAGTGGCCGCGAACGCGCGATCACGGTCACCGTGCTTCCGAGCCGCGCGTAGCGCAGCGCGAACTCCAGCCCGATGGCGCCGGCGCCGATGAGCACAAGCGACTCGGGCAATACGGTGTTGGAGAGAATGTCGTCGTTGGTCCAGACCTCGCCCTCGAGCTCCGAAAGGCCGTCAATTGCAGGTCGTCGCGGCACCGAACCGGTGGCGATGATGGCGCGGTCGAACGAGTAGGTTCGACCCTCGGCCTCGAGGGTGTGCTCATCGACGAACCGAGCGTTGGCGCGAACGATGACGAACGACTCGCTCTCGCACGCTGCGATGGCGCTCTGCCGATAGGCCCGGAAACGGGCGATCTCACGGTCCTTCCAGGCGACAATCTGCGCCAGATGAGCCTCGGGCCGGAGCGGTTCGATGCGCAGCAGGCCCTGGCGGCGGGCGTGGTGCATGGCGTCGATTGGCTCGAACATCGCTTTCGATGGCATGCAGCCCCGATTCACGCACAGCGACGCCATGTCGGCGTTGTCGCCCATGAAGAAGACCACGCGTGCGCCGAGCTGAGCAGCCGTTCGGGCAGCTGTGAAGCCGGCTGAGCCGCCACCGAGGACAGCTACCGTCTGCTGAGCACTCATCATCGTCGAGCCGGGGTGTTACTGCCCCGCATAGTCCATCGTCATCGGGTCTGGCAACGGGATTCGAATGACGCTGCCGCCGCTGGCCATCGCCTCGAGCGAAAACGTCGCATTGTCTGGATCACCGGCGAGAATATCGTCGGTGTTACCGACGGCGAGGATCACCAGCCGGTCGGGATTCAGGTACTCGTGTGCCACACGGAGCACATCATCAGCAGTCACTGCCGCCATGTCATCTCGGTAGGTGGATACCAGGTCGATGTCGCGGCCCTGCAGCTCCAGGTTGGCGAAGAGTCCAGCGATCTGTCCGGCGCTCGCGAAGTTGCGGCTGAAGGTATCGATGAACGAGGCCTTGGCGTTGGCCAGCTCCTCGTCGCTCACTTTCTCGGTTCGAATACGATGGATCTCCTCAATGACGATGCCGGTAGCACGGGCGACCGCTTCGCTGCGCGATTGGAAGAAGGCACGGAAGCTGCCGTCATAGTGCGTGCCGAGTCCGAAAGCTGAACCGGCGCTGTAGGCGAGCCCCTCGTCCGAGCGCACGCGCGACATGATGCGCGAGGTGAAACCGCCTCCTCCCAGGATGTTGTTCATGATCTGCAGTGCGAAGCGATCGGGGTTGCTGATCACCGTGCTGCGGTGGCCGATCGATACGCGACCCTGATTCACGTCTTCCTTGTGTATGAGGTACAGGCCGGGCTGCGGCTCGGCTTTCGGTTCCGGCACGCTGCCCGGTGCCTCGGCGATCGGCCAGTTCGACAACCGTGCGTCGATCTGGTCGAGGATTTCTCGGGTGTGAACGTCCCCCGATATGGCGAAGATGAAGTTTCCCGGATGTATCGCGTAGTCGTGGAATGCGAGCAAGTCGTCGCGTCTGATCGCGTTGAGCTCGGACTCGGTGGTGGCGTGGGTGCTGAAATGGTCGTCGCCGTAGAGCAGTCGGCTCCATTCGCGTCGCTCGATTCCTCCTGTGTCGTCGTTGCGTTGCTCCATCCGCTGCAACTGTTGACTCTTGGCGAGGTCGAGTCGTTCCTGGTCATAGCGAGGTTGACGCAGGATCTCGAAGAACATGTCGAGGCAGATCTCGAGATCCTTGACCAGGCAGTTCATGTTGGCGCTGCCGCTCGTTGAGCCGATGCGCGTGCTGATTTGCGCGGCGAGGAAGTCGAGCTCCTCGTCGAGCTCCGAGGGCGTCAAGGAATCCGTGCCGCCGGCACGCATCTGGCTCCCGGCGAGGCCTGCAACACCCGGGTTGATCATCGCGCGGCTCGTGTACTCGCCGGTGCGTATGAAGATCGCGATGTTGATGAGTGGCAACGAATGATCCTCCACCACGTAGGCGACGGTTCCCGTACCGAGCTCGTGACGCAGCGCTGCTCCGTCGGGGGGCTGAAAATCAAGCTCCGGGAAGGAGAGCTCCAGCGGGTGAGCGACGATCTCCTGCTGCGCGATGGCATCCGTCGCCACGACTAGCAGCCCGATCGTTGCGAGTGTGAGCAAGTATCCGTTGCGGCTGCTTCTCATCGCTGCCCTCCCGCCAGCTCCTCGATACGCTCGCCCAGCAGCTCCAGAATGAGCTGGAACATGTCTTGATTGTCGTCCGGGACTTGCGCCGCCATGCCCGACATTCGGGCGAGCTGCTGGCGCAACTGGTCGAGCTGGGCAGGCTCGGCTGCCGAGAGTTGCTGACGCATCATGCTGATCTGCTGTCGCTCCTGATCGTCCAGGCCGGTGAGCCGCGGGTCTTCGGGTTCGGCGCTCGGGTTGCGGTAGTAGATGGCAACCGCCCGTGCTGCCGGCTCGAAGTAGGTATTGGCGACGCGCTGTATATCTGCTGCGCTAACTGCTTGCAACGCGGGCCCGGTCGTATTGATGGTTTCCCATCCGCGATAACTCTCGGCGATCAACAGCTGTAGCAACAGACCGAAGCTACTCTGTAGCCGTCGGAACTCGGCAGCAGCGTTCTGGTTTTTAACCTTCTGCAATTCGCGCTCGGAAACCGGCTCGGTCTTCAACCTCTCGAGCTCTGCGTAGATGGCCGACTCCACCTCCTCCGGCGTATGCCCTTGTTTGGCGATGCCCTGGATCTGGAAGTAACCGTCCCATTTGCGTCCGCTTTGCGCGCCCGATGCCGACGTAGCGATCCCCTGTTCCTCGACCAGGGACTTGAAGAGTCGGCCCGTGCGTCCCGAGAGGAGCTGTCCCAAGACCAGTAGGGCCGGCTCATCGACGTGCCCGTCGGCGACCCCGTGGTAGCGGATCTGCACCTGTGGGTTGGTGTCGGCGTAGCCGATCATCCGCTTTTCCCCTTGCGGTTCGACTTCCCAGGTGCGTACCGGCTCGGGCTCGCGGTCGCCGCGTGGAATACGGCCAAAGTAGCGCTCGGCGAGGGCGATGGCCTCATCCGGATCGAATCCTCCGACAAGCGCCGCGCTGATGTTGTTGGGGGCGTAGTTGACATCGAAGAATTCGAGCGCCTCTTCGCGAGTCAATCCGTACAGATCGCTGGGCCAGCCGACTACTGGCCACGAGTAGGGCGACGATTCCCAGAACATGGCCTCGAACTGCTCGTCGAGCAGGCCGGTCGGGGTGCTGTCGGTGCGCAGCCGGCGCTCCTCGTGTACGACGTCGCGTTCGCTGTAGAACTCCCGAAAGACGGGGTTCATCAGGCGGTCTGACTCCATCCAGAACCATAGCTCCAGCTTGTTCGCGGGCACGTTGATGAAATAGACGGTGAAGTCGTTGTCGGTGCCAGCGTTCATGGCGGACGCTCCTTCGCCCGTGTAGATGCGATCGAAGTCGTCCTTGATGATCAGCCCGCGTTGCTCTCCCAGAGCGCTCTCGAAATCGGCGAGGAGATCTTTGTGGGCTTGCGAGCGGTGCTCAGGGAGGCGCCAATCATCGATCTCGCCAACCCGCTGTCGCCGCAGTAGCTCCTGCTCATGCTTGCGGATCTCGGAGCGGAGCCCGTCCAGGTGTTGGATCACTCGCCGGTCCTCGGCGGCATCGATGGTACCGATGGTGTCGGTACCCTTGAACATCATGTGTTCGAACAGGTGTGCCACTCCGGTAATGCCGGGGTGCTCGTTCACCGAGCCGACCTTGGCTACCCAGCCAGCGGAGATGTTCGGGTCGCCGGGCCGTGGCACTAGCAAGACCGCCATTCCGTTGTCGAGCACGTGGACGACCGGTTGTACCTGTTGTGCGAGCGCGCTCGGAGCTACGCAAAGCACCAGCGCCAGTGTCACGATGATTCCGCGCATTGAGTGTCTCCAGCCGCGAACCAGACTCGAGCTCGGCCGCGCCTAGCCCGTAGCAGTCTGTAACTTGACAACCTGGTAGTGTCCGAACATCAGATTCTAGCTGTATCCAGCACGGCGCGACTGTGCCGGCGGTTGCATCCAGGACTCGAAACCGGGCCATATAGAGGCCGGTATCGTGCGTCGTCTGCTGTGGTCGCCCGTCGAGGAGGGTCCGAGATGCCGGTCGAACGTCGATGTTGTGGAGGCAGCGGCGAGCCCGCGGGATGACGCTGCGCGTACGGCTGCTGGTGAATAGCGATGCTGCGGGTCGTTCTGGCGACGACGCCACTATGCCGTTCGACGTGGCGGCAGCCATGCAGACACACGCGTTCCACAGTGACCTGCCCGGCTATGTCCCGACTCCGTTGACACACTTGTCGGAGCTGGCAGCCGAGCTCGGTGTCGGAGGCTTGGTCGTGAAGGACGAAGCGCACCGCTTCGGGCTTGAGGCGTTCAAGGCGCTGGGGGCGAGCTGGGCGATCTCGAGGGTGGTCGAGCGGAGTGGTGAGCGGCCGCTGACATTCATTACTGCTACCGATGGCAACCATGGGCGTGCTGTAGCGTGGGCTGCCGCGCGTCTCGGCCACGCATCGGTCGTGTATCTGCCTAGCGAGGCCAGCGACGCACGCCTCGAGGCGATCGTTCGTCTCGGGGCCCAGGCGATCCGGGTCGAAGGGACATACGATGACGCCGTCGAACGGGCTCGCGTCGACGCCGCAGCGAATGGCTGGGAGCTACTGCAAGACATGGCCTGGCCCGGATACGAGCGCGTCCCGAGCTGGGTGATGCAGGGGTATCTGACGCTCATTCACGAGGCTATCGAACAGCTCGGTGAGGAGTTGCCGACACACGTCTTCGTGCAATGTGGCGTGGGCTCGTTCGCGGCATCGGTGACCGCGTACCTGGTCGAGCGGTTCGGCGCTGAGCGACCGGCGGTATTCGTGGTCGAGCCGGAGGGCGCTGGGTGCGGGATGGCGGCGATGGAGCGGAACGAGGCATCGCCACCGCGCCTCGACAACACGCCACATACCTTCATGGTGGGCCTGTCGTGTGGACAACTGAGCTCGTCTGCATGGACCATCCTCCATCGACACGTTGATGGCTGGGTGACCTGTGCCGACGAGGTCGCCAGGAGGGGCATGCGCCGGCTCGCATCTCCGATTGTCGGCGATGCGCCGGTGGTATCTGGAGAATCTGGCGCGGTAACCACGGGGCTGGTCGAGACTGTGTGCGCCGACCCCGCGCACGCGTCGATCCGTGAGCGCTTGGGGCTAGATGCTGCGGCCAAGGTTCTGTTGATCTCCACCGAGGGGGCGACCGACAAGGAGATCTATCGGAGAGTCGTGACATGACCGGGCTGAAGCCGAGATTCACCGTCGCCCTGGTGCAGCAGGCCCCGGTGTTTCCGTCCGCGCGACAACGTCAGCCTCCGGACGGGGGATGATGACCGACTGGGCCGCCGTCCGCGCTTCCTTTCCAGCCACCACTAGCTGCTGCTATCTGAACACGGCGGCCGGAGGTCCGATATCGGAGGCAGCGGCAGCAGCGGGCAGTTCCTACTACGACGCGACGGTGCGAGATGGCGACGTGCACTGGGACGAATGGCTCGACCGCGTCGAGAGCGTGCGGGGCTCCGTGGCGCGCTTGATCCAGGCACACAGCCACGAGATCGGATTCACCAACAATGCATCGTCGGCGCTCAATCTCGTGGCTCGGAAGCTGCTCGGAACGGGCTCTTGCTCGCCCTTCGTGGTGATTTCCCCTCCGTCACATGGCCGTGGTTGCAGCTCGGTTACGAGGTGGATTTCCTGGACACCGATGACGACGGGAGCGTGACACTCGACGCCATTGTGGCGGCGCTCAAACCCCAGACCCGCATCGTCACCCTCGGTCTGGTGCACTACCGAACTGGCTTTCGACACGACCTCACCGCTCTTGGTGAGCTTTGCCGAGAGCGAGGGTTGGTGCTCGTTGCCGATGCGACGCAGAGCCTCGGGGCCATGGCGGTGGACGTGTCTGGAGGGGATGTCGATTTCCTCGCATCGAGCGGCTACAAGTGGCTCAACTCCGGCTACGGGATCGGGTTCCTCTACGTCAACAGTCGTCATGCCGGCAACCACCCGCAGGTGGGCTGGCGCAGCGCGCGCGACCCCTACGCGTTGGTGTCGGATGCGCTGGACGTCACGCCCGATGCCCGCGCGGTTGAAGCCGGGCATCCACCCTTCCCGAACGTGTTCACACTCGGCGCTGCGCTACAGCTTCAACACCAACTCGGCGCTGCTGTCATTGAGTCGCGGGTGTTGCAGCTGAGCAATCTGCTGTGCGACGTGCTCGTCGATGCCGGGCTAGCGGTGCTCAGCCCGGCACGGCCAGGCACAACGTCGGGCATTGTGCTGGCCCGGTGTGCCGATCCGGTCGGCCTTCAGAATGGGCTGGCCAGCCACGGGGTATTGGTATCGGCGCGTGGAGACGGCATCCGCGTGTCGGTCCATCTGTACAACAATGAAGCGGATCTGCACCGCTTGGCTGCAACGCTTCATGAAATCCGGGCGAGCGGCTTGCTAGACTGCTGATCGGTAGCACGGCGTGCGGGAGCCGGCGTTCTGAAAGGGAGCGGATCATGAGAAACCTGATGGGAATGGTCGCAGTTGTCGGGATCGCAGCGTCGGCCGGCGGCTACGCGCTCGGCCGATCCCCGGCGATGCAGGGGGGCGGCGAGGCCGCCGCGCTGGCAGAGCCATTCCGTGGGATCACCGTAGATGGCTCGGTTGTCGCCGACCTCTTTCCGTTGCGCGCCACGGGTGTCTCCACTGCGCCGGTGGTCGCGGCCGCGGCGGCGTTCTTGAATACGCTCGACACAGAGCAACGCAGAGAGACGACGTTCGCCGTCGACGACGTCGAGTGGAGACGTTGGAACAACGTTCATCGATACGATCGTCGTGGCGTGAGCTTCGGCGACATGTCGGAGGCTCAACGCACCGCAGCTTACGGTCTTCTGGGAGCAGGCCTCTCGGCGAAGGGCCTCCGGAGGGCGCGCGACATCATGCGCCTCAACACCACGGTCGCCGAGTTGGTGAACAACTTCGAAGAGTACGGGGAGGGGTTGTACTTCTTCACCGTGATGGGCGCGCCATCCGAATCGGAGCCGTGGGGCTGGCAGCTCGATGGACATCATCTGGTGATCAATTACTTCGTACTGGGCGACCAGGTGGTCATGACGCCGACCTTCCTGGGCTCCGAGCCGACGTACGCGGCGGGCGGCAAGTACGCTAGCACGCGCGTGTTCCAAGATGAAGAAGCCCGCGGTTTGGCACTCATGCAGTCGCTGAGCGCGGAGCTGCAGACAATGGCCATGATCGCCGACGAGTTGCCGCGCAACGTGTTCACGGCGGCATTTCGCGACAACTTCGAAATGCGCTTCGAGGGGATTCGTGCTAACGCCCTAGACGACCGACAACGAGGCTTGTTGATTGACCTGATCGCCGAGTATGTGGGCGACATGCGAGATGAGCACGCCGCTGTCCGTATGGAGGAGGCACGCCAGCATCTCGACGACACCTGGTTCGGCTGGGCGGGCGCGACCGACGACGATGCGGTGTTCTACTACCGGGTGCACAGCCCGGTCATCTTGATCGAGTTCGATCATCAACGACCGATCGCGCTCGAAGGTGACGCTCCGAGCCGTAACCATGTGCACGCCGTGGTACGTACCCCGAACGGTAACGATTACGGGAAGGACCTATTGCGACAGCATCACGAGCTCTTCGATCACACCCACGAGGGCACCCATTGACCGATGCCTGACGTTGCCGCCTGGGCGTTCGAAGGGCGTATCTACCGTCAGGGGATCCTGCGATGTGTCGACGTGCCCCGGCGGGTAGCCGGCGCGCTCGACGATTGGCGGTATCCGCAGGTCGTCGTATCTGTCGGCGGGCGAGATCGTGCCACTACGCTGATGCGTCGTGGTGGCGGCGGCTTCAGGCTGTTTCTGCACGATGAGCTGCGCAGCGCCGCCGGAGTCGGTGAGGGGGACAGGGTGCTTGTCGAGCTACGGGTCGATGATGCTCCGGTCGACGTCTTGCCGGATGACATCCTCGAAGCTGCAGAGCACGTCGAAGGTGGTCTCGTGGCCGTTGAGTTGCTGCCGCCGGGGCTTCGTCGGGAAATGATGCGATTCGTGGGCGGTGCCAAGAGCGCGTCAGTTCGGGCGCAGCGAGTGGCCCGGGTCGTCGAGCTGATCGGTGAGCGTGCCGAGAAACTGCGGCGAACCGACGATGGATAACCCCGGTCGTTGATTCGGTGCCGTTCCTGGAGCTGGCGAGGCGAATCGAATACGAGTGGCTGGGCCCGGCGCCGGGTGAGGCACCGAGCGTCGTCTTACTGCATCACGGTTTGGGGTCAGTGTCGTCCTGGCGAGACTTTCCGTCCGCGGTTGCCGATGCGACCGGCGCTGGAGTGCTTGTATACAGCCGCTTCGGCTACGGGCGCTCGACACCGTCGAGCTCGTTTCCGTGGCCGGTCGACTTCATGCACCGTGCTGCCCGGCACGAGCTTCCGGAGCTGGTAGCGGCCCTGGACATGAAGCGGCCTCTGCTGGTTGGTCATAGCGACGGGGCGTCGATCGCCATCCTGAACGCGGCGTCTGATCCCGTGGAGGAGCCCTCGGGGCTGGTTTTGCTCGCCCCGCATGTCTTCGTAGAGGAGCGCACCGTCCAGGGCGCCCGCGACGCACGTGTCGAGTATGAGACGGGAGATCTCCGCACTCGCCTGGCCAGGCACCAGGATGACCCCGCCAGCGCCTTCGAAGGCTGGAATCAAACGTGGCTGCGACCCGAGTTCCGCGACTGGAACATCGAGTCGTCGGTGGCCCAGATCGGCTGTCCGACTACCGTTATCCAGGGTACCGAGGACGAATATGGGACCCTGGCCCAGATCGACTCCATCCGGGCGCATTGTCGCGCCAAGTTGGAGATCAAGCTGGTCAGTGGCGGGCACGCCCCTCATCGCGAGCATCCCGACGTGGTCATCGAAGCCATTCGTGATCAACTCGAATATGCTTCCGTCTGACACGAGGCTTGGCGCCGCGGCAATCTAGGCGGACAGGAATACCCATGGCTCTACCAGAGTTCACCATCGGGATCGAGGAGGAGTATCAGATCATCGATCCGGCGAGCCGCGAGCTGCGCTCGTACGTTCAGGAGTTCCTGGACAAAGGGCAACAGATCCTGCGCGACCAGATCAAGCCGGAGTTCATGCAGTCGCAGGTGGAGGTGGGGAGCCAGGTGTGTCGGAACATCAAGGAGGCACGGCAGGAGATCGTGCGGCTGCGGCATACCATCTGCGAGCTCGCCGACGCGAATGATCTCTTGGTAGCGGCGGCGAGCACGCACCCTTTCTCGCAGTGGAGCGAGCAGCAGATTACCTCCGCGGATCGCTACGCGAAGCAGGAGCAAGCCCTCAAGGACGTGGCGCGTCGTCTATTGATCTTCGGCATGCACGTACACATCGGCATCGAAGACAAGGAGCTCATGATCGATGTGATGAACCAGTCGCGGTACTTTCTTCCGCACCTGCTGGCGTTGTCGACGAGCTCGCCGTTTTGGCACGGTCGCGATACCGGGCTCAAGTCGTATCGATCGGTTGTCTTCGAGAATCTGCCGCGCTCCGGGCTGCCTCCCGAGTTCGGTTCTTGGAGCGCCTATCAGGCGTTCGTCGACACGCTCCTCGCCACCGATAGCATCGAGGAAGCTACGCAGATCTGGTGGGACATTCGGCCGCATCCGAAGTTCCCGACGCTCGAGTTTCGTCAGAGCGACATCTGCACGCGCGTCGATGAGACGATCTGTATCGCTGCGCCAGTCCTCGCCATAGTCGCCAAGCTCATCCAACTACGCCAAGACAACCAGTCGTGGCGTAGCTACCGGCACCATCTCATCGAGGAAAACAAGTGGCGTGCGGTGCGTTGGGGCCTCGACGGCAAGCTGATCGACTTCGGCAAGCGCGAAGCGGTGCCGACGCGTTTTCTCGTCGGCGAGATGCTCGAGTTCGTCGAGGATGTCGTCGACGAGCTCGACATCCGAGAGGAGGTGTTCTACGCGGAGACCATCCTCGAGTGCGGGACGAGCGCTGATCGTCAATTGGCGACCTACAGTGAGACGAACGATTTCACGGCGGTGGTCGACCGGCTCGTGGCGGAGACCAAGGAGGGTCTTTGACGACGGGGCTTGCGCACAGGGGCCGATCGCGGACGGCTCCAGTCTGCGGGCCGATTGGCGCGCGCGCGTTCGCGGGAGGCTCCCGCACGATGGCGGCGTCGGTCGTATAGTTGCGGCCGTGAGCGAAGCAGGATCGAGTTCCGATCAAGTGGATGTCCAGCTGCGGGTGAATGGCCGCGAGGTCAAGCGGACGGTGGAGCCACGCCTGCTGCTATCGGACTTTCTTCGCGGTGATCTGGGACTTACCGGCACGCATGTCGGGTGTGAGCATGGTGTCTGCGGGGCGTGCACGGTGCTACTCGATGGTGCTCCGATACGGTCGTGCTTGATGTTCGCTGTTCAGGCCGAAGGGCTCGAGATCAGCACCGTCGAGGCACTCGCGCCGGGTGCCGGGCGGGAGTTGCACCCACTCCAGGCGGCGTTCCGTGATACGCACGCGCTGCAGTGTGGGTTCTGCACACCAGGGTTCTTGATGACCCTCTTGCCGTTCGTCGAGGGCAGTGCGCAACCCTCAGAGGAGGCTATTCGGGAGGCGATGTCGGGCAACCTTTGTCGCTGCACTGGGTACCAGCACATCGTAGACGCAGTGGCGCTGGCGGCCCGCCGCATGCACGCCGACGAAGGGGAATCCGGGACGTGAGCGGTCGGTTCTTCGGGCGACGTCTACCTCGTAACGAGGATGCTGGTCTTCTCACCGGAACGGCACAGTTCATCGACGACATCGACCTTCCGGAGATGCTGCACGTTGCCTTCGTCCGCAGCGATTACGCGCACGCCCGCCTCAACGGCGTGGACCTGTCCCGCGCCCGCCAGAGGTCGGGTGTGGTGGCTGTCTACGCGGCTGCCGATCTCGGAGACTACTGGCAGCACGGCCCGCTACTCGTGGGGCCACCGCCCATCGACGGCGTGGTCTTCAATGAGCGCACCCAGGTGCCCCTGGCGCGCCACAAGGTACTTCATTCGGGCGAGCCGATCGCGGTGGTGGTTGCGGAGAGCCGCTATCTGGCGGAAGACGCGCTGACAGACATTGCCGTCGATCTGGACCCGCTGCCGGCGGTCGTCGATCTAGAGGCGTCATTGCGCGGCGAGCCGACTATCGTCCACGAGGATCTGGGGTCCAACCTCGCGGCGCACTGCGTCCAGGTGAAGGGCGACTACGCCGCGGCCAGCGAAACCGCGGATCTCGTCGTCCGCCGCCGCTTCGAATACGATCGCGGAGCCGCCGCCGCCATCGAGAACCGCGGCGTAGTGGCGAGCTGGGACGCACGGGCTCGCAAGATGACGATCTGGGACACCACCCAGGCTCCGATCCCGATCCGCAACGGGCTTGCCCGAGTGTTGGGTCTGGCCGAGCGTGAGGTTGACGTGGTTGCGCCCTTCATCGGTGGCGCTTTCGGCCCCAAGATCATGATGTTCTATCCGGAAGAGATGCTCGTTCCCTGGATCTCGATGCAGCTCGGCCGTCCGGTGAAGTGGATCGAGGATCGCAGCGAGAACTTCTACGCCACGACACAGGAGCGCTCGCAGGTTCACGAGGCGGAGATGGCGCTGAGCTCCGACGGACGCATCCTTGGCGTGCGCGACGACTTCCTGCACGACACGGGTGCCTACGACCCTTACGGGCTGACCATTCCCATCAACAGCCAGTGCACCCTGCTGGGCTGCTACGACGTACCCAACTACCACTCCGAGTTCCGCGTCGTGTTTACCAACCGACCGATCGTGACGCCGGTGCGCGGCGCCGGCCGGCAGCACGGCGTGTTCGTGATGGAACGCCTGCTTGACATCGCCGCCAGTGAGCTCGGCATCGACCGTGTAGAGATAAGGCGGCGGAACTTTCTGAAGGAGGACGACTTTCCGCACGACCACGGCATCGTCTATCAGGACTTCTCTTCACTGACATACGACAGCGGTAACTATGCGCCGGCACTCGAGCGCGCCGTGGAGATGATCGGTTATCGTGAGTTCGAAGACGGAGAGCGCCAGCACCTGCGCCAGTCCGGACGCCACGTCGGCATCGGCATCGTCTCCTACGTAGAGGGCACGGGCATCGGCCCCTACGAGGGCGCCCGTGTCTCGATAGAGCCCAGCGGCAAGGTGAACGTGGCTACCGGAGTCGGCACACAGGGGCAGGGCCACTACACCTCGCTGGCACAGATCGTTGCCGACCAAGTTGGCGTCGACGTAGCCGACATCAGCGTCGTTACCGGTGATACGCGCGAGTTCAGCTGGGGCACCGGGACCTTCGCCAGCCGTGGCGCGGTGGTTGCCGGCAACGCCTGCCATGCGGCGGCCGAGATGGTGCGCGCCAAGATCTTGCGGCTCGCCCGCGAGCTCCTGGAGGCACCTGAAGATACTCTGGTGCTCGGCGATGGTGAGGTTCGCGTCGAGGGCGAACCAGAGCGCCGCATGTCACTCGGCGACCTGGCGGCGAGATCCATATCTGGGGTGTCGACGCGATCTCGACCGATCACCCCATGAATCTTCCCATCGGGCGCTTCCTCGGCAAAGGGATGTTCAATCACTGCGACCGCGTTCGGAAGGCCTGCGAAGACAAGTTCGGGGGCCCGGAGGGGGTCGCCGAGCTGTTCCCCGAGTCGGACTACCAGCTCACCCACAACGCTTTGTTCCCCTCCAACTGTATGCATATCGAGAATCTCGGCGCCGACGTTGCGAACCCTGTGCTACATGACCGCCGGATCACGTTGGGCTGTTTTCCGTGGAAGTTCCGGGGGGGCGAGGCGGCGTTCTGCCGTGTCGTGGCGTTCGACGAGGAGTAGGCACCAGCTCGCAGGAGGATCGGCATGAGCTCTGACGGACCGTCGTTGCCGAGTGCGTCTGAGACCGTTCGCAAGGTTGCCGGCGGCGAACAATCGCCGGTCGAGGTGATCGAGACGGCGTTGCGTCGTGTCGAGGCGATGAGCCCCACGCTCAATGCCCTGGTGACCCTGTCGGACACGGCAATGGACCAGGCCCGCGATCTCGAAGCGCGGCTTCAGGGCGGCGAGGAAGCCGGCCCGCTTTGTGGCTTGCCGGTGGGAATCAAGGACGTCACCCCCGTCCGGGGTCTGCGCCATACCTGCGGCAGCCCGCTGTACGCTGACAACATCGCCGAGGTCGACGCGGTTGTCGTGCAACGACTTCGCGATGCCGGGGCCATCATCCTCGGCAAGACCAACACGCCAGAGTTCGCCACCGGCGCCAACACCTTCAACGAGGTGTTCGGCGCTACGCGCAATCCGTGGAATCCCGAATTATCCGCCGGCGGCTCGACGGGAGGCGGGGCGGCAGGGTTGGCGACCGGCATGATCGATATCGCCGAGGGGACCGATCTGGGTGGCTCGCTGCGCATTCCGGCGTCGTTTTGTGGGGTTGTGGGTATCCGACCGACCCCGGGCCTGGTTCCGACGTGGCCATCCGATTATCCGTGGGACACGATGCAGGCCACGGGCCTCATGGCACGTACGGCCGAGGATTTGGCGATGGCCTTGCAGGCGGTCGCCGGGCCGAGCCCGCTCGCTCCCATCGGGGAGTCGATCGACTATCGTGACTTCGTCGAGTTGGTACAAAGCCGCCCCGTGAAGGGCATGCGGTTGGCGTACTGTAGCGACATTGCCTCGATCGGCATCGATCCCGATGTGGAGCGCGTGTGCCGCGAGGCAATCGACGCGCTGGCGGCCGCCGGAGCAACCGTCGAGGAGATCGAGCTCGATCTTTCATACGCGCGTGCCGCGTTCCTGGCACTGCGCGGCTACTGGATGGTGGCGCAACACCATACGCGTCTCGAGCGTCGCGCCGAGTTCGGCGACAATCTGCGCAACAACGTCGAAGCCGGGTTGGGTACCCCGACGATGGAGTTCGCGGCCGCTGAGCAGGTCCGGGGGCGTGTGTGGGAGCAGTTTCGCCAGCTGTTCCGTCGCTTCGATCATCTGCTCACCCCGACGATGGCGATACCGCCGTTTGCGGTCGAGCAGAACTACCCCGAGAGCATCGCCGGAAAGCCGATGGAAACGTACATCGATTGGGTCGCCCCGACGTTCCTGTTGAGCCTCACGGGACTCCCCGTAGCATCGGTGCCGGCAGGCCTCGACGCCGGCGGGCTGCCGGTAGGCATGCAGATTGTCGCGGGCCCCGGTGGCGAAGGACACGCTCTTTCCGCAGCAGCCGCGGTACAGAGCCTGCGACCGATCGGGGCTCCGGCGCTGCTCCAAGTATGAGCCGTAGGCTCGTTGCGTAGCGTGGTTAGCCTCTAGTCGGCTCGCCGCGCCACATCGGGGGCGGAGGGCAGCCCGCGCAACGCGGCGTTGAGGCCCACCGCCAGCAGCACCGACAGAACCACAGAGTTGGTCACCAACAGCTGCGCCAACTGTGGCAGCGAGTCGAGCCACACGGGGCCGAGCACTGAATGGACATACGCCGGCAGTCCCAGCGCGACTACCAGCGTGATGCCAGCGAGCAGCGCTGCGCCATCATCTTCATGGGCGCTCGCCAGCATGGCGATGCCGGTGGTCGCGATCAGACCGCAAACGATCACGAATACCCCGCCAAGTACCGGCCGCGGCAGTGCCACCAGGAGGGCGCCGAACTTGGGGCACAGCCCATACAGGAGCAGAACGACGGCAGCCAGACGGACGACCGCGCGGCTGCCGACACCGGTCGCCTTGATGATGCCGATGTTCTGCGTGTAGCTCGTGCACGGCAGTCCGCCCACCGACAGCGCTAGCAGGCATCCCACTCCCTCGGCCGCAATGCCGCGGTTGACGTGGCGCTTGGTGAGCGGCTCCTCGACCACCGAGCAGGTGGCGACGTAGTCGCCGATCGATTCCACCATCGATCCGAGATAGCCGGCCAAGACTGCGACGATCGCGGCGGCGCCAAACTCCCATCCGAACCCCGGTCCACCGAATGGGAACACCCGGGGTACCTGAAACCACGGCATCGTAGCCACCAGGCTCCAGTCGACGCGCCCCAATAGGCTGCCACCGCCGAGGCCCACGACCCAGATCGCCACGAAGATGGCGACTCGAGAGAGCAACCCGCCGGCGACCTGGCGCCCGGCAACCTGCAGCACCACCACCAGCGCGATGGTCGCCACCGCGAACCCGAGGTTGGCGAGGCTACCATTGCCAACGCTCAGTCGCACCGCGAGTTGCCCGAGCGATAGCCCGATCGTCAGGACGACCACTCCCGACACTACCGGCGGAAAGAACCGCCGCAAGGCACCGAGCGTACCGGTACTGCCGACGAGCGCTTCGACGGCGGCGCTGACGAACGCCGCTCCCCACATTGCCGCGGGCCCGAGCTGAGCACCCACCGGGGCGAGCGTGCCGGTGAGGGTGGCCGACGGACCCTGAACGATCGGCAGCCGATTGCCGACAGTCGTCTGAATCAGAGTCGCCAGCCCCATGGCGATGAGCGAGTAGTTGATCAGGGCGGCGCGCGCACCATCATCCAGGCCGATCGCTGTTGCCACTGCCAACGGAAGAACGAATGGCGATATGTCGACGAGGGTATGCTGCCACCCGTAGAGCAACGTCTCCCACCAATGGTCCGGCTGCTCGTCGATGCTGTATACCAACTCGGCCATGCGCTGCTCCCATTTTCCGGCGCAGTCTACCCGAACCCGGTACGGCGTAGAATGGAGGCATCATGAAGGTCGCGGGCCAACAGAAGATCGTTGCGCCACGCCAGATCGTCTGGGAGTCGTTGCTGGACCCGGAGGTCCTGGCGGGCACGTTGCCGGGGTTTCGGCGACTCGAGCGGGTGGGGGAGAACGAGTTTGCCGGTGCTCTGACGCTCGGGGTGGGTCCTGTCCAGGGTAGTTTCGAGGGCCGGGTGAAGCTCGACGACCTGTGTCCGCCGGAGTCTTACTCGATGCGCATGGAAGGACGCGGTGGCCCGGGGTTTGTCGAGGGTAGTGGGAACATCCGGCTACGCGACGACGGTGAAGAGACCCTTCTCGAGTACGATCTCGACGTGCAAGTTGGCGGTCGTCTCGCCGGGCTCGGGCAGCGCCTTCTCGACATGACGGCGCGCATGCTCACCAAGCAGGGCCTCAGCCGACTCACGGACGCGATCGAGGCACGCGCCTAGTCGGGGCCTGTCAGGCGGTCAGCGTGAGGGGTGACTGAAAGCGGGTCCAAGCTCTGGCGAGCGCCTCGCTGGAGTGCTCCACATCGGCCCGACAATGTGGCGGCTCTAGGAAAAAGCCGCGAGCTCCAGCGCTGAGGGTCTCCTGAAGGCTACGTGCCACCGCCCGAGAGTCGCCGATGAGATAGGCGCTGCGTGATTGCCGATTCTCGAACGGCTCGAGCCACAGGTCCTCTCGATGGGTGGATTCTGCATCCGCCAGGCGGCTCAAGCGCTCGTTCCAGCTCGAGTCGTTCCAAGCCATGTCCAGACGGTGAGCCAGCCGGCCTGCAGCATCAGCCTTGAAGCGGGCTCGGGCCACCTCCCAGGCTTCCTCGTCGGTGGTGCGTACCACCATGCCCAGGAAGACGCAGTCGGTACCGTCGCCAAAGCCCAGCGACGATACCGACAGTGCGCCGAGCTCTTGTGCAGCGCGTTGGCCCGCGGTGCTGCTGGCTGCAATGAAGAACCGGGGCTTTTCCGCTTCGGCGAGTGGAGCCAGCGTCGCGGGCTTGTACACCCGGTATCGTTCCCCGACATGCGTAATCGGGCTTCGTGCCGACAACAGCGCGCCAATCATTTCGGCGTACTCGGTCAGGCGACGATATCGGTCGTCGTGTGGTACCCGGTCATCAAGCGCCAGGAGATCGGTATTGGAGCCGCCGGCGACCAGGTACAGATCGGGGGCCCGGCCGTAGACGTTGGCCAGTGTTGCTACTTTCTTTGCCACCGCATACGGGTGCATGTATAGCGGCTGAACGGTGACGACAGGTCGCAGCGACTCGGTTTCGTGCAGCAGGAGTTGGGCGATCGTCCAGGGGTCTACGAGGCGGTTGTTCGAGCGGATCAGCATCCCGGTATGGTCGTGGGCCTCACACCACCGAGCAGTCTCGAGGACGCGCTCGGTGATCGACTCTGACCGGTCGCGCGCGAACTCGGGGCAGGTCGTGTAGATGCTGGGGCGAACGGCGGTCATCGAC
>DASCOT010000009.1:0-16950 GCA_036012155.1 Acidobacteriota bacterium | reverse complement strand
CGCTCATGGTGCCGACATCCGCACCGAGGCGGGAGCCGAGCGTGTGCTCGTCAAGGGTGGCCGCGCCACGGGCGTGGTGCTGGAGGACGGCGAGGAGATCCACGCCAAAGTGCTGGTATCGAGCCTCGACCCGAAGCGTACGTTCCAGAAGCTAGTCGAGCCGGAGCATCTTCCCGACGAGTTCCGCACCGATATCGATCGCTTCAAGATCCGTGGCTCCTCGGGCAAGGTGAACCTGTCCCTCGATGCACTGCCCGACTTCACCTGCCTGCGCCACCTGTCAGCCGACCAGCGTATTCCCTACTTGTCAGGAGCGATCTCGATCAGCCCCGACATCGAGCACCTCGAGCGCGCTTACGACGATGCGAAGTACGGGCGCCATTCGCGCAACCCGTATATGGACATCGTGATTCCGTCGCTCATCGATCCGACGATGGCGCCGCCCGGGAAGCACGTGATGTCGCTCTTTTGTGCCTACGCGCCGTACGAGCTGGCTGAGGGCAACTGGGAGGACAATCGCGAAGCATTCGGGGACGCGGTCATCGACACGCTGTCGGAATTCGCCCCCAACATCAAGGACATCATCCTGCACCGGCAGGTGCTATCGCCCTGGGACATGGAGCAGCAGATGGGCCTTACACAGGGGAACATCTTCCATGGCGAGCTGACGCTCGAGCAGTTGTTCTTCCTGCGACCGGTCGCAGGGTACGCCGACTTCACTACCCCGCTGCGACGCTTCTACATGTGCGGCTCCGGCTGCCATCCGGGAGGCGGCATCATGGGCTCGCCCGGGCAGCTCGCAGCACAACGAATCATCGCCGACACGGCCTGAGCGCATGAGTGATTTCCACGACGTGATTGTCATCGGCGGCGGCCACAATGGGCTCACCGCCGCTGCGTATCTGGCCGGCGCCGGGCGTCGCGTGGCCGTCCTCGAAGCACAGGACACGTTCGGTGGCACCGCGGCGAGCGTCGAGTTCGGCTCCGGCCTGCGAGCGCCGATGGTGTTTCCGACGGTCAACATGTTGCATCCGTCGGTCGTCTCGGACCTGGATCTGAACAAGCATGGCTTGCAGACAGTCTCCGGTTCCGCGCAGGCGACGGTGCTGGGCGCGTCGGAGCCCTTGCAGATCACCGGCGAGGGCGCATCGTCGCAGCTTTCGGAAGCTGACCAGCGTGCCTACCAGGAGTTCGAGAGGCTGCTCGCCCGCGTTGCCAGCGCCCTCGAGCCGATCATGGGCGGCGCTCTGCCGGAGATCGAAGCGGCCGGGGTCGGCTCTGTGTTCGAGATGCTCACCTTGGGCTGGCGTATGCGACGTCTCGGGCGGCGCGACATGCCGCAGGCCATGCGGCTGTTGCCCATGTCGCTGCGCGATATCGTGCAGGAGCGCTTCGATGATGAGCGCCTACGCGCCGCGGTGGCGTGGCGTGGCTTGGCGGCGTCGTGGCTAGGCCCGTGGTCGCCAGGTGGCGGCTACACGCTTCTCTATCACCGCCCGGCGTGGGGCGGGCCGCTTCTTGGCGCACCGATGTTCGCCGCCGGCGGCAGCGGTGGAGTTACGGAGGCGCTTGCCGCGGCCGCCAAGGCCGCCGGTGCCGAGCTGCGCGCGTCGGCGCGTGTGGCCCGAATCAGAGTCGATGAGGATCGTGCCGTCGGCGTGGTCCTGGAAGACGGCGAGGAGATTCCCTGTCGAGCGGTGCTGTCGGCAGTCGACCCGCGCACCACACTCACGGGGTTGCTCGACAGCGGATGGCTCGACCCGGACCACGTCGCTGCGGCGCGGAACATACGCATGCGTGGCACCGTCGCCTCGGTGCGTATCGCGGCCAGTGCTTTGCCACAGGTCGATGGACTCGACGAGTCGGCCTGGGGTGGGCGCGTGCAGATAGGCGACAGCCTCGAGTACCTGGAAAAGGCGTTCGACGCTGCCAAGTACGGCCGCCTGCCAGAGCACCCGGTCGTGGATATCACCGTCCCCAGCCTTGCCGACTCCACCCTGGCACCGGCAGGCACGCACGTGATGCACGCGTGGGTACAGTATGTCCCACACGCGTTCAGCGGCACCGGTTGGGACTCGAAGCGCGATGAGCTCGGCACACTGGTGATCGATACGATCGACAGCCATGCGGTGGGCTTCGCCTCGTCGGTACAGCACGTCGACATCACGACGCCGGCCGATCTCGAGGACAAGCTCGGCATCGGGGGAGGGCATCCGTACCACGGCGAGATGTCGATGGATCAGCTTCTCTATATGCGGCCGATCGCCGGCTGGTACGACAACCGCACTCCGGTGGACGGCTTGTACCTGGGCGGACCGGGGTGCCACCCGGGAGGCGGCATCACCGGGATTCCCGGCAAGAACGCGGCAGCGCGGGTCGGCGCCGACTGGAAGAACGGGCGTCTTGGCTAGCGGCGGCGGCCTCTACCCCAGGCCGACCGCAACTCCCCGGATCGTCGCACAGAGCGCAACCGTATGAACGTGCGTTCGGCGCCCGCAGGCGCACAGTCGGTTCTCCGAGCGGTACGCTTGCTCAAGGCGCTCAGTGAGCATGGCGAGGTGGATCTCGCTACGCTGACCCGCGAGGTCGGCTTCGCTCGCACGACCACCTATCGCCTGCTTGCGGCACTGGAAAGTGAAGATCTGGTAACGCGGGAGCCGGGCGGCGTCTACCGACTCGGACCCGGGATGATCCAGCTCGCAATGCGAGCCGGCCGCTCTGATCAGCTGCGCACGCTCGCCCATCCTCATCTGCGGACTCTGGCGGCCGATAGTGGTGAAACTGCAAGTCTCGAGGTCCTGTCGAACGGTAGCGTCCTGGTAGTAGATCAGGCCTTCGCCAGCCAACTAGTCGGCGTGACTCACGAGGTGGGTATATCGGTGCCACTCCATGCCACCTCCACGGGCAAAGCGCTGCTCGCCGTGCTGAATCCTGACGAACGCGCCGCGCTGCTACCGGATCGACTGCCGCGGTTGACCTCCGAGACGGTGACCAGCAAGCGGCGGCTTGACGAGCAGCTGAAGCTGGCGCAAGAGCGTGGCTACGCTACCGCCGTCGACGAGCTCGAGGTGGGTTTCAGTGCTGTGGGTGCGGCGATTCTCGATGCCCATGGGCGTCCGTTGGCGGCTATATCGATCGGCGGACCCACCGGTCGGCTCAATGGCAAGGCGCGGAGCCGTGCGGGCGCCGCGGTTCGCGATGCTGCCGCGGTCCTGTCGGCGACACTGGGCTACAGCTGAGCCTGGGCTGCCGGGTCCGTCGCCCGTGGTGATCGCCGGGAGCCCGCGCCGAGGTGCAGCTCGGCCGGCCAGGCGATAGGCTTCAAGCGCTCAGCCGCACCCTTGTCGTAGCACCACGGAGTCCGGTATTCGTGGTTCGTCGCTCGGCCGAGGACGGCGTCGAGGTTGATGACCAGGAGGTCGCATGAAGGACACAGCGCAGGTCGTCGTCATTGGCGGCGGTGTGGTCGGGTGCAGCGTGCTGTATCACCTCACCAAGGCGGGGTGGAGCGATGTCGTGCTGCTCGAACGGCGCGAGTTGACCGCCGGGTCGACCTGGCACGCCGCCGGGGCATTCCACACCTTGAACGGCGACCCGAACGTCGCCCGGCTGCAGAAGTACACGATCGAGCTGTATCGCGAGATCGAGGAGGTCTCGGGCCAGGACTGTGGTCTGCATCTCACCGGTGGTGTGATGCTGGCCGACAGCGAGGAGCGACTCGACTGGCTGAAGATGGCCCTCGGGCGCGGCCGATACCTGGGCATGGAGGCCGAGTTCATCTCGATGGCGGAGGCCGAGGGCCTGTTCCCCATGATGGACCCGTCGCACTTCGTCGGCGCGGTTTACGATCCTCTCGAAGGCCACGTCGACACCGTGGGAGTGCCCAAGGCCTACGCCGGAGCGGCGCAGAAGGCGGGCGCCGAGGTCCATCTCCACACGATGGTCACCGAGCTGGTGCAGCGCGCCGACTCGACCTGGGACGTCGTCACCGAGGCCGGAACCATCCACGCCGAGCATGTCGTGAACGCCGCCGGCCTATGGGCCCGCGAGGTAGGGCGCATGGTAGGTCTCGAGCTGCCAGTGCTGGCGATGGAGCATCAGTACCTGGTGACCGACGCGCTGCCCGACATCGCCGCATACAAAGCAGCCAACGACGGGCGCGAGCTCGTCGGAGCGCTCGATTTCGGCGGCGAGCTGTATCTGCGCCAGGAGGGAGAGGGCATGTTGATCGGCACCTACGAGCAGGGCGGCAGGCCGTGGGCACCACTCGACACACCCTGGGACTTCGACACCGAGCTTCTGCCCCCCGATCTGGGGCGAATCGCCGACTCGCTCAAGGTCGGCTTCGCGCACTTTCCCGCTTTCACCGACGCCCCAATCAAGCAGGTCGTCAATGGCCCGTTCACCTTCACCCCCGATGGCAATCCGCTCGTCGGACCTGTCCGTGGTCTCCGCAACTACTGGCTAGCGTGCGGCGTGATGGCCGGATTCAGCCAGGGCGGCGGAGTCGGGCTGGCGCTGGCGGGGTGGATGATCGATGGTGATCCGGGCATGGACGTGTGGGGCATGGACCCGACCCGTTTCGGCGACTGGGCTACGCCAGCCTACACCGACGCCAAGGTGCGGGAGTTCTACTCGCGCCGATTCAAGATCGCTTTCCCCAACGAGGAGCTCCCGGCGGCGCGGCCCCTGCAGACGACGGCCATTTACGATGAGCTGAGCGCGGCGAACGCCGTATGGGGCTCCGCCTTCGGGCTGGAGTACCCGCTCTGGTTTCAGCGTCCCGGCCACGACCCGGTTGAAGACATCACGTTCAAGCGCTCGAACGCGCACGACGTGGTGGGCGAGGAGAGTCGAGCGGTCCGCGAGCGTGTCGGCCTGACCGAGATCTCGAACTTCGCCAAGTACGCGGTCAACGGTCCGGGTGCCAGCGCCTGGCTTTCGAGCCTGCTCACCAACCGAATGCCGACGCCAGGGCAGATGGGGCTCAGCCCCATGCTGAACGACCGAGGAAAGCTGATCGGTGATTTCACGGTGGCGGCGCTCGATCAGGATTCGTACTACGTGTTCGGCTCAGGCACCGCCGAGCAGTACCACATGCGTTGGTTCGATCAGCACCTGCCCGACGACGGCAGCGTGTTGCTCCGCGCCGAGGGGGCCGGCCTCGTGGGCCTGTCGATCGCCGGCCCGGAGTCTCGAGACGTATTACAGGCGGTCACGTCAACCGATGTGTCGGCCGACGCCTTCGGCTTCCTCGAGTTCCGCCGGATGGACGTGGGCATGATCCCCGCCATGGTTGGTCGCATTACCTTCACCGGCGATTTGGGTTACGAGGTCTGGGTGAGGCCAGAATACCTGCGCACCTTGTTCCACATCCTCAGCGCGGCCGGCCAACCGCATGGGCTGAGGTTGTTCGGGCTTCGGGCGCTGGATTCCCTGCGCCTCGACAAGGGCTTCGGCTCGTGGTCCCGTGAGTTCCGCCCGATCTACGGGCCCTACGAGGCCGGGATGGGGCGATTCGTGAAGCTCGACAAGGGTGAATTCGTAGGGCGAGACGCGGCGGTTGCGGAGCGCGATGCCGGCCCGGCCCGACGACTGGTGACCTTCACCGTCGACGCTATCGATGCCGACGTGATCGGTGACGAACCGATCTGGCATGAGGAAGAAGTCGTAGGCTGGGTCACCTCCGGTGGCTACGCCCACTGGTCGCAGCAATCGGTCGCTCTCGGTTATGTGCCGTCTGAGCTCACCGAGGTCGGCGATCGCTTCGAGATCGAGATCCTCGGTACTCGGAGGAAAGCTGTGCTCCTGAAGGAGCCGCTCTTCGACCCGGCCGGTGCCCGCATGCGGTCCTGATCTAGCGTACGGATCCGATCGGGTCCGTCCCGTGGCCCAACGGCGCCATCGTGCTTGATCCGACGTGCCCCGCCTACTGGGCTGCCGCTTCGTCGACCACCGCTCGGATCGTGAAGCCACGCCGCCCCACGCCGACCTGGTACCGCGTTACTGTCTACATCTGCCGCGGGCTTGTCGTGAGGTCGATGAGAAAGGAGACATAAGGCAGTAGAATCCCGGCGTGCAACGAGTGCCCCCGGGCCGGCCTTCGGGCCAATGATCTCCGGCGTGTGCAGAATGTCCCGCCCGGTTGGACGAAGCAGGAGGGAAAGACCATGAAGCGTTTGTTGATCCACCTCACAGCTCTCACTCTCTTGCTTCCGGCAGCTACCAGCGCCCAGCAGGCGGAAACCTACGACTACTGGCGAGTCAACCGCGACATCATCCAGCACGGCCAGCAGGCCATCTTCATGTGCAACGGCCTGTTTACCTCGAATCGCACCCTCGAACAGGTTTTCGCTCAAGAGCTTGCCTATCTGCGGCAGCCCGTGGGCACGCCCTCTGGTGGTGACTATGTCGTCGACTGGGACCGTCGCTCCGTGGCGATCGGTGCGCCCGGCGGAACCCCGGTCATGCGTGCCGCCTTCCGCGAGGGACTGGGCTGCGTGATCATGGCGCCCGACCAGACCTTCGAAGACATCGACAGCCTGCCGGTCCTCGATACGCCGGTGTCACCCGGCGACGCCGCCTCCATACCGTGGCCGGATGGCGACACGGTGACCGACGTGGCGGACCCTGCGGGGCTCAGCCCCGCGAGATTGCAGGCGGCATCGGACTGGGCATTCAACCGCGATTCGCCCGAGCAGGTGACGCTGAGCCTGCTGGTGGTTCATGGCGGCCAGATCGTCCATGAGCGCTATGCGCCCGGTGTCGACATGACCACGCGCACACGCACCTGGTCGACGGCAAAGAGCATCGCGGTGACGCTGATCGGCATGCTGGTCGACGAGGGGCGGTTGCAGCTCGATGCTCCGCTCGGCTTCGAGTGGCTTCCGGAGGCGGCCGACGCCGACGCCGATCCCCGATCTCGGATCACGCTGCGGCACGCCCTCAACATGTCGAGCGGACTGAACACCGTCGACAATGCCGGCCTGGAGTACGCCACGGGCTCGGGCCAAGCATACTGGGCCGGTGCCAGCTCGATCCGCGGAGCTCGCAGCCGCGGGTTGATCCGTGAGCCGGGGTCTCACTGGGACTACGAGAACTACGACACCCTGCTTGCCGTGTACGCCATGAAGCTGGCGATCGGCGACGATCAGGAATACTTGCAGTTTCCGCGCAGCGCTCTGCTGGATGCGATCGGCATGCGCAACACGTTGCTCAGCGTGGATCGTTTCGGCGACTTCATCCTCAGCAGCCAGGTCTATACCAACGCCAGGGACTTGGCGCGGTTCGGCCTGCTGTACCTGCAGAACGGGGTGTGGAACGGCCGACGTCTGTTGTCCGAGGATTGGATCGAGTTCGTCCGTAGGCCGGCTCCGTCCACGGCGGAGCGCGGCAATTTCTATGGCGGCCAATGGTGGTTGGTGCCGGACGATCGAACCGATGTGCCGCGCGGCGCCTACTCGACGGCCGGAAACCGGGGACAGTATGCGATTGTCGTGCCGTCGCATGACTTGGTGATCGTCCGTCGCGGCCTCGACTACGGGCGGCAGGGGTTCGACAACTGGGATCTCACCCGAGAGGTGCTGAAGGCCTTCGGAACGGCGGCTGACGACGAGTAGGCGCGACGTCTATCGGGCGCGTTCCTCGCGGCAAATGGCGAGGAACAAGCATGCCGCCGCCATCGACATGATTGCGCCGAAGACGAACGGTGCATGAGCGCCGTATCGATCCCATAGCGCTCCAGCGATCAGGCTGGCCGCGAGAACGAGCACACCGGTGACCGCCTGATAAAGACCCATGGCGGTGGCGATATTGCCGCGCGGCGCAAGATCGGCTACGTAGGCGCGGCCGGCTCCGGCAAACGCCGCGGCGTAGAGTCCGTAGCCGGCCAACAGCGGTATGGCATAAAGCCCGTCATCGGCGATGGCAAATCCCGCATAGACGAGACCGGAGAGCGCGAACCCGCATAGCAGGACGCGTCGCCGACCAATGCGGTCGGAAAGCGACCCGGCGGGCAGTGCCGCCACAGCGTAGGTGAGGTTGTAAATGACGTAGAGCCCGAGCACGCCTTCTTGCGACCATCCCAAATCGCGTGCTCGCAGCAAGAGGAAGACGTTGCTGCTGTTGCCGATGGCGAATACTCCGATGACCACCAGAAACCGCAACAGCTCGGGGGAGACGCCAGCCCCGGTGCCTGTTGTCCCGGAGGCGGGCAGCGGTGCACGAATCTCCTTCACGCCGGAGAGCACCGCAACGCCGGCAACCGCCGGCACGGCTGCCAGCAAGAAGAGTCCCGTGTAGCCGAGGCCGAAGGCGGAGAGGGCGACCAGTCCGACGAGCGGTCCGATGACCGCGCCGACCGTGTCCATCGCGCGATGGAAGCCGAAGGCCCGGCCGCGTTGCTCCGGCGCCGTGGAGTCGGCGATCAGCGCGTCTCGGGCCGGGCCTCGCAGCCCTTTTCCGGTCCGGTCGATGAGCCGGGCGCCAAGCACCCAGGTCCAGCTTCCGGCCAGCGCCAGCAGTGGCTTGGCGATCGCCGAGAGCGCATAGCCGGCAAGCGCGAACGGCCGACGTCGCCCGGTGCGGTCAGAAAGCCAGCCCGAGATTGCCTTGAGAGCGCTTGCCGTGCTCTCGGCTGCGCCTTCGATGAGTCCGACGATGCTGATCGGAGCGCCCAGGACGTCGGTTAGGTAGAGGGGGATCACCGCGTACAGCATCTCACTGCTCAGATCGGTGAGCAGGCTGACCACGCCCAGCTTACGGACGTTGGAGCCGATCGGTGGTCGCGATGTCATGGTCCGATCTGTCGCTGGAGGCATCAGCGGCGACCCGACGACACCCGGTACATGGCGTAGGCCAGTGTGCTCAGCAAGACGAAACCAGGCCACCCGCCCAATGGTGCCGAAGCGACACGGAACATGTCGGCCCCGAACACCGGTGACCAGCTCGATAGCACGATCGGCAACGCCAGGCCGATGCCGATGAGCGCCTCACCGGTGATCATCCCCGAGGCCAGCAGCAGGCCACCCAGTGATTGCTCGCCGCCCTTCGCCGCCGCGGCCCGCTCCGCCGCCCACCAGACGAGCCCTCCGATGAAGATCGAGGACGTGAGCTCGAGAGGCAGATAGATGCCGACGGCGACCGCGAGGACCGGCGTCCGGAAGCTCGCCTCGCGCGTCTCGAGCGTCTTGTCGAGCACGATGATCAGTGCCGCGATCACTCCGCCGATGATGATCATTGTCCAGGGCAAGCCGCCCTCGAACACGCCCGTGGCGACGCTTCCCATAAGGGTTGCTTGCGGTGCGGTGAGCGAGTCGGGCTGCGTCGGCGTGGGTGGGCCAATGCCGTAGCGCGCTTGCAACAGGTACAGCACGGGCATCATCACGAAGGCCGCCGAGACCACCCCCACCAACTCCATGACCTGCTGTCGCCAGGGCGTGGCTCCGACCAGGTGTCCGGCCTTGAGATCCTGCATCGTATCGCCGGAAATTGCCGCCGCGCAGGCCACCATCGCGCCGACGAACACCGCGGCGGGAGGCCCCACCGGATTGTCCGGTCCGAGCAACCAGAGCAGCATGAAAGACGCAAACAGAAGCGTGGCGATGGTCACTCCGGAGATCGGGTTGTTGGACGAGCCCACCAGCCCGGCCATGTAGCCCGCGATGGCAGCGAAGAAGAAACCGGCGAAGAGCATCACCACCGCCAGCAGCGCCGAGATTCCGGCGTGCTGAAGAACTATCTGGTACACCGCAAACATCGGGAGCGCACACAGGGCAGTGGCGATGAGCACGTAGTTCATCGGCGCGTCGTTCTCGGTCCGGATGGCGCGGGCCCCCGGGTCGGACCGTGCGGCTCGGTAGGCGGCGATTCCCGACGTGATGCCGCGACGTACCGGCCCTATGAGCTTGATGAGCGCCCAGAGACCGCCAACGACCATGGCCCCCACGCCCAGGTAGCGGATCTGGCTGCTCCAGATGCCGTAGGCGGCGTCAACCGCGTCACCGCTCGGCATCCCTGTCTGCCAGACGTAGATCGGGATGCCGAGAACCCAGGCGATCACCCCGCCAGCGAATACCACGGTGGCGATGTTCAGACCGACGATGTAGCCCACGCCAATCAGTGCCGGCGAGAGATTGATGCCGAGCACCCAGATGGTTCCGAGCGCCCTGCCGCCCACCGTCAGCGTGCCGCTCCACAAGCCCATGCCGGCCTCGGCGAACTTCATCGCTGCGCCGCCGAGCGCACCGAAGCCGAGCGCACGGATGCTCTTGCGCTGCGTGTTGTCGTCGACGCCGTCGTCGACCAGGCCGGCGGTGTCGAGGTCGGTGCCGCGGGCTACACCACCGGTCTTGAGGACCTCGGCGGTCGCCACGCCTTCCGGGAAGCGCAATTGCTCCTCGATCACCAGGGCGCGCCGCAGGGGGATGCTGAAGAGCACACCTACGATTCCGCCGACGGCAGCGATCGCTGTCACCTGCCAGTAATCGAACGAGTCCCAGTGCCCCATCAGCACCAGCGCCGGGATGGTGAAGATGACACCGGCGGCCAGCGATTCACCGGCCGAGGCCGCTGTCTGGACGAGGTTGTTCTCGAGGATGTTCGAGTTGCGGAAGGCACGCAACACCGCCATCGACACGACAGCAGCCGGAATCGATGCGGAGACAGTCATACCGGCGAACAAGCCCAGATAGGCGTTGGCACCGCCCAGCACGATGGCCAGCAGGATCCCGAGGATAACGCCCTTGATCGTCAGCTCTGGCAGTTGTACGGATGCCGCAACCAAGGGCGATGCGGCGGCACGAGGTTCGGGGCTCGAGAGCGACGCGGGATCGTTGTCCATGATGGTCGGGTCGGGAATCGGCAAGTTGGCAGATTGGCGACCGTATCAGCTGTCCTGCAGCTTCTCCACCAGCGTATCGAGCGCATCGCCCAGCGACGCGGCGATCTCGTAGACAGCGTTATGGCCCGCGATGATCGCGTACGCTCGGCTCGAGGCGTCCGGCTCCGAGCTCGAACTCTCGCTACCGAACCTGAGGTCGGCCACCACTGCGCCATCGATGGATGCCTGCAATTGGTAGCGGGGCGACGCCAGACCGTACGGTGCCAGATCAGGCGCGGCATCGGACCACTCGGTGGTGACACCCTCCATGCGCAGGTAGTTGAGGTCCCATAGCAGGTCGGAGACGTCACTGGCCTCGATCGAGCCGCCGTCGGCGAGCGACCAGTCATCGCCCGTCTTGCTCAATGCATGGCTGCCGCTGGTCGTTTCGATGTGGATCTCATCAAGGTCGGCCTGGGTAAACTCGACCAGCGTCTTGACCCGTAGCTCGAACAGGTCGACGTTCAGATTAGACGTGTCATCGGTCGGTACCAAGTAGACGGTGTCGGCGAGCGACGTGCGCACGTAGGTCGCCTCGACCTCCTCGACTTCCTCGTTGCCGGCCTCCGAGAGTGGCACGATCGACCGAGTGCCGCCGGTGCGAATCTCGATCGTTTCCGCGGCCGGGCTGCCCTCGTCGCCGTTCGCGCTCAGCCCCACCGTAACGACCGTTTCGGTGCCGACGGCTGAGCTACTGGCACTGGCAAACCCCTCGGCGCGCAGATCCTCGAGGGCGCTGAGCAGTCGCGATACGACCGATGAGTCGGCGTCCAGTTGTCGCGGCTCGGTGATCTTCCAGTCGGCGCCGGCGCGTTCGATGTGGATCGGGGGGCTTCCGGGTTGCTGCACCGCGAGCGTGCGGACGCGCTCTCGCGGCAGAGCAACAACTTGCTTGTTGCGCAGGCGGTCTGCCGTCCCAGGAAGGTCATCAAGCAGTTCGCTCTCGACAACGAACACCGATGCGCCACCGTTACGCATGGCGTAGAAGCCCGCGTCGTCGGGTGCTGCTGTGCCGACCACCAGGCCGTGGGATGCGTCGTCGTCTGTCCGCAATGTAACCGTCGCCGCGGGGTCCGCCAGACCGTACTCTGCGAGCTGTTCGGGCGTGGGGACCGCATCAATCACGAAGGCGGTTGCCTCGGCGGTGTGCAGGGTCGAAAGTAGGTCGTCGACGGTGTCGCCATCGGCGGCGCCAGTGAACGGTGCCGTAGCCGCCCACTGCAGCTCCTCGTCGTCGCCACTCGGAGCCGCCTCGAGCGCGGCGCGAAATGCTCCGCGCGAAAGATCAATGCCGCGTACCGCGTCCTCGTCGAACGCCAACGCCGACTTGTTTCGCAGATCGAAGAGTGATTGGTCGAGGGCATCTTTGATGCCTCCCAGGGCGCTGTGCACAGCGCCACTCTCGCCGGCGGTGACGTAAACGTTGGCCCCGACCGGGGTGGCGTTGCCGATCGCCAAGGTCGCCCGCTCACCGTCCGACAGCTCCAGCGTGGCCCTCACGACGGGCTCCGCAAGCCCGAAGGCAGCCAGGTCGTCCGCTGCTTCGGAGATCAAGCGTTCGTGCTTGCCGCTTTCCATACGATCTACCAGCGAATCGATAGCGGCACCGTCGGCGGCCACCGCTATCGGCGCTACGATGGCCCATTCGCCCTCCGTCTTGGTAGCACGCACGGTACCGCTGGTGGTGGTGAGCTCGAGCGCGGTTACCTGTTCGGAGTCGAAGTGCACCAACAGCTCTTCTTGCCGCTCCGCCTCCTCCCGCTCGGCTCGACCGCGGACCTCGTAGAAGTAGACAAAGCCGCCGACGAAGATCAACACGACGGCCATGATCAACGTGTTACGGATCTGCATTGTGCCTACCTGCGCCGGTTGAGCCAGACCAACATGCCGCAGAAGAGGATCAGCTCCGGGAGCAGGAGCACGGCGATGTAGAAGACAACCTGGCTCTCGTTGGCCGTCAACATGACGCTCGAAGCGCGCGTCTGTCGTGGCCGGATCGAGATCAACTGTTCTTCGCCCCCCAACCAGCTGATCGCGTTCAGGAACAGATCTTGGTTGAAGAAATTGTTGATGTAGCGATTGCTGATCCACTCGGAGTCGCCGAACACTACTAGCCGTCCCTCGAGATCCGCCGGGGCGTCCCCGGTGGATTCGGTGCTGCTGCTCGACGGCGTCACCTCGCCACCGCGGACGGAGTCGACTAGCGACGGTGTCCAGTCGAGCGTGTCGGCCGCAGCGGTTGCGGCCACTCCGACCGCGAGCGGGCCGCCCCGGTCGTCATCGCGCTCCACCTCGCCGCTGTCGAACAAGCGCTCCAGGTCAGTTTCTGCCCACGAGCTTTCGCTCGTCAGGGCGAGCTCGTCGACGACGACGCCCTCGGGGAGCTCCGCCATCGCCGCGACGCTACGAACGAGCTGGTAGATCGTGCGCTCGCGAAATCCGCTGGTGATCTCGTGTGTGCCGTAGCTGCCGACCACGGGCTCGACGCCCAGGGTGGCACCTGCGAAAAGCTGGACGAACTCCTCGATGATCACGTCGTCACCGAGCGCCACGCCGTGCTCCGCCAGCAGCGGGCGTAGCTCGTCGCCACGCTGTGGATCGACCATCACGATCGCCTTGCCACCGCGCCCCAAGTACCGCCCAAACGTCTCGACCTCGCGCTCGAGGAAAGGCCGCTCGGCCCCGGCGACGATGAGGACGTCGGCGTCGGCGGGCACATCCGGAACGGTTGCCAATACCAGCGGTTCGAAGTCATAGCCCTCGTTGTCGAGCGCTGCCTTAGCCAGGCCGAACCCCCTCGGAGCCGTCGAATCCTCCGGGTCGAGCTCGTCGTGCCCAGAGACGTAGTAGGCGACCTTTCGCCGGGCCGACGTAAGACGGATGAGGGTGTTGGTGATTCCTGCCTCGTCGATCTCGGTGATCTTGGCAGTCTCGTCGCCGGCGGCGATGTGAAGAGTTCCGTATTGGCTGATCTCGTACCGCTCCGCGAGCTCGGGACTCTTGTCCGGATCGATGAACTCGTAACTGAACCGAGGGGTCAGCGCGGCGATACCGTCGAGCAGGTCGCGCGTGGCTCCTTCCTCGCCATCGCGGTAAAAGCCGCGCGCCACGACGTCGACTTCGAGCTCATCGAGTAGCTGCGTGGTCTGCGGCGCCAGGGAGAAGATGCCCTGCTCGGTGAGGTCCCAGCGCCAGGATCGCTGCGCGGCGAAGTAATTCACCGCCACGATCACACCCAGCGTCAGCAACGTGTACACGATGGCGTTGGTGCCGTACTTGGCCTGTCGTCCGCCGACCGACTCCTTGAGTGAGTCGACGTGGGTGAACAAGTACAGCGCCAGCATCATGGCGCCGAGAATCAGGTGAGCGAGCACGTAGACCGACGACCAATCGCCTGAGAGCAGACCGGCGAGCAGTCCGAAAACAAGAACGATGACGCCGAGCGGGCCGAACGTCCGATAGTCCCCCATCCGCGTTATCTCCAGCGCAGCGACTCGAGCGAGCGCTGCGAAAGAAAGAGACCAATGGCCACGACGCTGGCGTAGTAGATGATGTCCTCTGCCTTGACCAGTCCGCGCATCAGATCACTTGAATGGTCCGTAATCGACATGTACCGCAATACCGCACCGAACGGTTCGCCGACGGCATCGGCAGGCCAGGCGATGAGTAGGAGCATCAGCAGCAGGCCGCCAGCAAGAACCCCGGCGACGATCTGGCTGTCGGTCAACGTCGATGTGAACAAGCCGAGAGCGATCGCCGCCAGCCCGATCAACAGCAGCGCGAGGTAGCCGGTGAGGATCCGCGGTACCTCGGGATCACCGAAGTACATCAAGACCAGCGGGTACACGAAGAACAGTCCCAACAGCACGAGCAGGAAGCAGGCGGCGCCAAGAAACTTCCCGAAGGTGATCTCGAGGGTGCTGATCGGTGATGTCAGCAAGAGCTCGTCGGTGCCGCGGGCGCGCTCCTCAGCGAACAGGCGCATGGTCACCAGCGGCATGATCAAGATAAACACGACGGTGACGTTGCCGAGAAGCGGCGTTATTACCATGTCGTTGAGGTTCATCTGCTGCATCATGTCCGGGCGTTGCATCGACGAGTAGATCGCCACGAATCGGGAGAACTGCGCGAGCATGTTCCAGAACATGAATCCGGTGATCAGCAGGAAGCCGGCGAGCACGACGTAGGCGATGGGCGACAGAAAGTAGGCTCGCAGCTCCTTGTAGGCGAGTGCCCATACGTTGCTCATCCCTCACCTCCGTTGTCGTCGGCCGCATCCGCAGCGCTGCCGTCGGGCTCCCCGTTCGACTCATCGGACTCCGCCGTGGCAGCGAGGGGCTCGTCCATGGCAGCCTCGGCGTGTTCGGCCGCAGCCACCTCATCATCTGCCACGTCGCTGGTGGTGACCCGCAGGAAGACATGTTCCAGGTCCTCGCTTGCCGTTAGCGAATCGGTGGTGTCGTCAGCAACAATCAGGCCGCGCGAGATGATCACCACTCTGTCACAGAGCTGCGTCACCTCCGGGAGGATGTGTGTCGACAGGATCACCGTGCGATCGCTTGCGAGTGACTTGATGAGCTTACGGATACCGATTACCTGCTTCGGGTCGAGCCCGATGGTGGGCTCGTCGAGCACGATGACCTCGGGCTCGTGGACAATGGCCTGGGCGATGGCAACACGCTGCCGATAGCCACGCGACAGCGTGCTAATGGGGACGCCGGCGACGTCGGCAATCGCCGTAGCATCAAGAGCGCGTTCGATCGCCGGGCGCCGCTGAGCTCGCCCGACGCCGTTGATCCGGGCGACGAAATCGAGGAAGGCCAGGGGAGTGAACTCGGGGTACAGGGGCGGATTTTCCGGCAGGTAGCCAACCCGGGCCCGCACCTCACGAGATTCGTTGAAAACGTCGAACCCGGCTACCTTTGCCGTTCCGCTGGTGGCCGGCATGTAGCCGGTCAGGATTCGCATCGTGGTGGTCTTTCCGGCCCCGTTCGGTCCCAGGAATCCGAGAATCTCTCCACGATCGGCCTTGAAGCTCACGTCGCGAATCGCGGCGTGGCTCCCGTAGAATTTGGTTAGCTGTTGAACCTCGATCATCGCGTATCTCGCACACCTTCCAGTTGACTTTTCCGCGAGGGGCGACGCTGCCAGATAGGCAGCGAGGGGGCAGCGACTTTCGCGCGCAGCACTGATCGTAACAAACCGAGGCTACATCTGCATCAACAAGCCCCGCCTGCGCCTCGGGGTAGCCTCCAGGAAACACTCCTCAAGGACCGAGATCAAGTGTAGAGCAGTAGGCATTTCGTGCACAACTGGCTCTCGGCACGCTCGCGCCTCGGAACCCGTTGGAGCGCCGCACAGTGTTCCTGCGCCGCGCAGGATTCGAGCGCATCTGGTTCAGTGGCAACATGATCATGGGATTGTCAGTGTGAGGATGCCACACTGCGAACTCGACATCAGGAGTGCTCTACACACGTTCCGACGACCGTTCTTGGGGTGCGGGTCCTCGGCACAATGGAGAGCAGCTCTGCATACCGATACACAGGGCGCTCGCACCGAATCGGATTCACCTCCTGAAAAGGGTGAGCTCACCAATGCCAGTTGGTGAACCGTTGCTACATCTGCATCAACAAATCCGGGCTATTTCCGGGGTCAATTTGCCAGAAATACCCCCTCCAGGAGCCCGAATCGGTATCAAAACGGTATCAGCCCAATTTCGGGGGTGCTCATGTCGCGCCCTATACGCACCCTGGGTGTCGCGGCGGGTGCGGGCGTGAACGACTACCCGTCCAACTGGCCGGAGATTGCGCTAGCTATCAAGCGCCGGGCTCGTTGGGTGTGTGAACGATGCCTCAGAGATCACAACGTCGAGGCCGGCTACTGCCTGACCGTTCACCATCTCGACCTCGATAGGCATTGCCTAGAAAGAGCTTCTTGAGGGCCCCGGCGGCGTACTCCTACCAGGATTTCCCGCCTGGAGCCGATGAGGCAGAGGAGCTCCGCGCCATCCTCGATGAGGCCTGGGAGCGCGACGTCATTCACATGACCGACGAAGCCTTGTCGGCGCAGCC
>DASCOT010000008.1:0-4824 GCA_036012155.1 Acidobacteriota bacterium | reverse complement strand
CCGCACCCAGCGCCGCGCGGCGGCGGGCGCGGCCTTGAAGATCGCTAGCTATCGCTGGTTCAGCTACCGACGCCGAAGGCGATTTCACGGTCGTCTTGTAGCTGACGATCTCGCCGCCCTCGACCTTGGCGGTCATGTGCTCGACCTCGACACCGGTGATGTTGTTGATGGTCTTGGACGCCGTGCGCACGGCGTTCTCTGCCGCTTCGTCCCAGCTCTTGGGGGACGATCCCACGACCTCGATAATCTTGGCAATGTCTGCCCATTGCTGCCTCCTGAAGGTGGGCGCCGATGGGCGGGTCTCGTGACCACACTGGCGCCGGCGCATCATACCAGGCGACTGAACATGCGGAATGTCGCATAGCCGTGTCGCGCCATGGGTGCAGGTTCAGCACCCGTAGGGCAGACTGGACCCGTGAGCTTTGGCACCGACAGAGTCCCCGACCTCTTCAGGCAGGACGCGGGCTCTTCGACGCCGACACCGGCCAATCCTCGACCCCGCTACAACGCCTACAGACGCCTATGAAACACGCGCTCATGGCCCTCGAACGCATGGGGCTATCGACAGATCTGTACGAGCTAACGATGGCTCAGGCGTTCCTCGAGGCCGACATCGTCGAGCGCCAGGCGACCTTCGATCTCAGCGTGCGGGCGCTGCCGCCCGAGCGCGGCTACCTGATCGCCGCCGGACTCGAACAGGCGCTCGCCTACATCCGCGACCTGCGCTTCCGCCCCGAAGCGCTCGGGTATCTCGAGAGCTGCGGGCACTTCCGACAGGAGTTCGTCGACTACCTGGCGTCGATGCGCTTCACCGGCTCGGTCGACGCGATCCCGGAGGGGACGGTGTACTTCCCGCCCGGGCCCCTGCTCCGGATCACCGCACCGATCATCGAGGCACAGATCCTCGAGACCTACCTGCTGACCACCTTGGCATTTCAGTCCATGGTCGCTTCGAAGGCCTCCCGGGTCGTCGAGGCGGCTGGCGGCCGGGCCGTCATCGATTTCTCGCCGCGCCGCGATCACGGACCTCAGGCTGGCCTCTTGGCAGCGCGAGCCTCGTACATCGGTGGCTGTATCGGCACCTCCAACGTGCTCGCCAACGATCAGTTCGGGATCCCGATGTTCGGCACCATGGCGCACTCGTTCGTGATGTTCCACCGCGACGAGGAAGAGGCGTTCCGGGTGTTCTCACGCTCCTACCCTGGCGACCCCACATTGCTCATCGATACGTTCGACACACTGGAAAGTGCGCGCATAGCAGTGAAGCTGCTGCCGGAGCTCGCGGAGCGCGGACAGCGCCTCGCTGCGGTGCGACTCGACTCCGGCGATCTGCTCGAGCTTTCCCGACAGGTGCGCGAGATTCTCGACGAGGGCGGCGCTACCGACACGAAGATCTTTGCCAGTGGCGATCTCGACGAGCACAAGATCGCCAAGCTGGTGGCCGACGGAGCCAAGATCGACGGCTTCGGAGTGGGCACCCAGCTGGGCACCAGCGGCGACGCGCCGACCCTTTCGAGCACCTACAAGTTGGTGGCCTGCGATGACGAGGCCGGCAACGAGATTCCGGTCATCAAGCTCAGCGCGGCCAAGGTATCGCTGCCGGGCCGCAAGCAGATATGGCGCCGACGCGGCGATGACGGAGAGCTCATCGGCGACGCCGTGGGCATGGAGGACGAGGATCTGCCGGGTGCGCCCCTGCTGGTGCCCTACATGGCCAATGGTCGGCTGTTGCGACGCGCCCCGGCGCTCGAGGAGATCCGCAGCCGCGCCGCCGATCAGGTTGGCAGCCTCCCCGTCGGGGTTCGCCGACTGAGCGATCCGCAATCGTATCCGGTAGAGATCTCGCCCCGACTGGCAGCCCTGATGGAGCAACTCCAGCGGCGTTGACCGTTTCGTAGGCCGCAGCCGTAAGGCGAACGTGGGTGACTGGGCGCGCGCCGCGAAAGCGATTTGTGGGTCCGTCGACTAGACAGTACGATGAGCTTAGACGGGGTTCGGGCGCCGCTCAGCGTGTGGGGGTGCGGCGCGAACGAGCTGTCGCCACCGACACGTGTGCACGGAAGCGGGCAATGGCCGACACGAAGGCCGAAAACGAACCGAAGAAGCCCAGCGGGCTTGCCGGCGTCGTCGCTGGCAAGTCATCGGTCGGATTCATCGACGGCCAGGTCGGCACCCTTCGCTACTTCGGCTACGACATTCACGACCTTGCCGAGCACTCGTGCTTTGAAGAAACCGTCCATCTGTTGTGGAACGGTGACCTGCCGTCGCGCACCGACCTTGCCGACTTCACCACATCGCTTGCCGCGCAGCGCCCGGTCGACCCGGCTATTCTCGACTTCATCGCCGCAGCGCCACCCGACGTCACACCGATGGGCTTGCTGCGAACTGCTGTCTCGGCACTCGGCCAGTACGACCCCGATGCCGAGGACATGTCGGCCGCCGCCAACAAGCGCAAGGCGGGACGTCTGACGGCCCAACTCGCTACGCTGGTGGCTGCGATTCACCGTGGCCGATTGGGCCTCGAGGCAGTGGCGCCGGATCCGGCACTGGGCCACGCCGCCAACTTCCTGTACATGCTCAGCGGCGAGCGTGCTGACGCCACCGCTACGCGCGCCCTGGACGTCGCGTTGGTGTTGCACGCCGACCACGGCTTCAACGCTTCGACGTTCTCGGCCAAGGTCACCGCGGCGACGCTCTCCGACATGCACTCGGCCGTGACCTCGGCAGTCGGCACCCTGAAGGGACCTTTGCACGGTGGCGCCAACCAGCGTGTTCGCGAGAGTCTCGACGAGATCGGCACCGTGGAGCGGGTCGAGGAGTGGGTCGACGCCAAGCTCGCAGCCAAGCAAAAGATCATGGGGTTCGGCCATCGCGTGTACAAGGTCGAAGACCCGAGAGCCCGCCACCTGCGCGATCACGCGCGCGCCCTGCAGGGCAACCAGGACAGCGGCGGCGCGGACCTGGTGGGAATCTCTCAGCGGCTGGTGGAGGTCGTGGCGGAGCGCAAGGGACTCGCCGTCAACGTCGATTTCTGGTCGGCAAGCCTCTACTCGTACCTGGGAGTGGCCCCCGACCTGTTTCCGATGATCTTCGCGCTCTCACGCATCTCCGGCTGGACGACGCACGTGATGGAACAATACGCGGACAATAAGTTGATTCGCCCGCGCGCCGAGTACATCGGTCCGGATGCCCGCGCCTACGTCCCGGTCGCTGACCGCAGCTAGCCTGCGACGAGCTGCGGCTGACCCCGCCTCGCCGCAATTGGCGACCCCAGCACATTCAGGTCCGCCGCGAGCACGGCGCTCATGGTCCATCGGGGCGGTTCGCGCTAAGCTTGCTTACAGAGGGGGCGCCGTCGGGATCGTCTATTCGCCGAGGTGTCCCGTCTAAGACATCAGAGCAGGGGCACTCGCCCCCCACCGAACGCATGCAATCATGAAATTTCGCCGAGGAGGACAGTGCAAATGAGCATCTGGAACAGGACCGGACGCGTGGTGGCGACCGCCACGTTGGTCGGCGGAGGGCTGCTCCTGGGGTTGGCGATGGCCGGGGTCGCGCCGGCCGTCGGTACCGTACCGCAGCAAACGAAGCCCGCCGTGGTGAGCGATGCCCCCATGCCGGACATGGTGCCGCAGGGACTGTTCGTCAATGTGGCCGACGAGACCAGCCGCGCAGTGGTCTTCATCGAGGCTGAGCGTCCGCAGCAGGAGCAAGCCGGCGGCGGCCGCTTCAACGACTTCTTCGACAACTTCTTCGGTCGCGATCGCGAACGCGATGAGGAGGAGCCCGAGCAGGACGAGTTCGAGTTCGAAGATCGGGCCCGCAGCCAAGGCTCCGGCGTGCTCGTCAGTGCCGACGGCTACATCCTCACCAACGCGCATGTCGTCGCCGTGCTCAACACCGAGACCGCAGCCACCGATCTGGCCAACTCGGTACGCGTAACACTGACCGACGACCAGATTCACGAGGCCACGATCGTCGGAGCCGACCTGGGCACCGACATCGCGTTGCTCAAGATCGACGCGCGGCGCCTGCCCTTCGCGCCCCTCGGCGATTCCGACCTGGTACGGGTGGGAGAGTGGGTGATGGCTATCGGCGCCCCGTTCGGCCTGCAGAACACCGTGTCCGCCGGCATCGTCTCAGCGCTCGGTCGCGCCAACCTCGGCGGCATGCAACAAACCGCCTATCAGAACTTCGTGCAGACCGACGCGGCGATCAACCCGGGCAACTCGGGCGGACCGTTGGTCAACCTGCGTGGCGAGGTGGTAGGGATCAACACGGCAATCGCCACCGGCGGCGGCTTCAACCCGACCTTCAGCGGCGTCGGCTTCGCGGTTCCTGCCAACCTGGCCGGGCGCGTGATGAATCAGCTGCGCGAGCATGGCCACATTATCCGCGGCTACCTCGGGGTAACCGTCCAGGCGCTGTCGCGTGACCTGATCGAGGGCTACGAGCTGGATCCGATGGTGCGCGGTGCCATCATCAACACGGTCACTCCCGATGGTCCGGCGCTCACTGCCGGCGTGGAGCCCGGCGACATCGTCGTCGGCACCGACAACCTGCCGCTCGAGAGCCAGCCCGACTTCCTGCAGCGCGTCGCCAACAAGGCGCCGGGCGAGGAGATCGTGCTCAACGTGCTGCGCAACGACGAGGACGGCTACGCCGAGGTCGATATTCCCGTGTTGCTCACCGAGCGTCCCGACGAGGCCGAGATCCTCGTTGGCCGATTGACCGGTGGGCGCGGCGGCAACGATCGCGAAGATCGCGATTCGACTGAAGACAACGGCTCGATGAGCGCACGCCGCCTCGGTCTACGGGTAATCG
>DASCOT010000007.1:0-4356 GCA_036012155.1 Acidobacteriota bacterium | reverse complement strand
CGCGACAGCGCCGATCTGGCGCTGCGTGACTGGTTGAGCTTCGGCGAGCATGGCGCCGAGGACACTTGGCCACGCCGTTGGGCGGAGGCGTACGTCTCGGGCTGTCGGGAACAGGTCTACGATTGGCTGCGGGGTCACGGCGTCAGGTTCTTCCCGGTGGTGCACTGGGTCGAGCGAGGGTTGTACGGCGGCGGCAACACGCTTCCAAGGTTCCACATCGTGTGGGGTACGGGCGAGAGGTTGGTGCGCACCCTACTCGATCGGCTCGAGAGCCACCCACACCGCGACCGATTGCTGCTGCTGCATCGTCACCGCGTCACCGACCTGGAAAGCGTCAACAAAGCGCTCGTCGGCTGCTCGGGCGTCGTGGAGACGCACGATACCGACACCGAGCATGGCAACAGCGCGCCGCATGTCGGCGAGTTTGCCGCCGAGGGCGATTGCCTCATCATCGCGGCGGGCGGAATCTGCGGAAACCTGGACCTGGTTCGAAAGCACTGGCATGCCGACTGGAACGAGCCGCCGCAATTGCTGTTGAACGGCTCGTGTCCGGCCGCGGACGGGCAGCTCCACGGCGCTGCCGCTCGCCTGGGCGCCAACATCACGCACCTCGACAAGATGTGGCATTACGCTGCGGGCGTGCACCATTGGCGGCCGGAGCACGAGCATCACGGTGTGTCCCTGGTGCCACCCATGTCGGCCTTGTGGCTCAACTGGCGCGGGGAGCGGCTCGGGCCGCCGGCCATGATGGCCGAGTATGACACGCGTTACCTCGTACAGAGTGTCTGCAAGCAGGAGCGCCAGTACTCGTGGCAGGTGTTCAACTGGCGCATCGCCAAGAAGGAGCTCGCAGTCTCCGGCGCGGAGTTCAATCATGCGATGCGAGAGCGCAGATTGCTGCGGTTTCTGCTGACCACCCTTCGCGGTGACACGGCGTTGGTGCGCGAGCTCGTTGACCATTGCGTTGACTTCGTGACCGCCGACTCGTTGACGGAATTGGCCGAGAAGATGAACGGCCTGGCTGGCAGCGATGACGTCGACGCACAAACGCTGGCCGGCGAGGTCGGTCGCTACGATGACGCGATCGGGCGCGGCAAGCTGCACAACGACGACCAGTTGAGGCGGCTGGATCAGATTCGCCGCTACCGGGGCGACCGCGCACGAACCTGCAGACCGCGTCCGATCGACGACCCGAGGGCTCGTCCGCTCATCGCCGTCCGGGAGTTCATCATCACGCGTAAGAGCCTGGGGGGTCTGCAAACGGACCTGCAATGCCGCGTTCTCGACCACGCGGGCGAGCCCCTACCGGGGCTGTATGCGGTAGGAGAGGCTGCGGGATTCGGAGGCGGTGGTATTCATGGACTGCGGTCACTGGAGGGCACCTTCCTGGGTGGCTGCGTCTTCACTGGTCGCGCCGCCGCGCGAGCCATCGCCACCGGCTAGGATGCGCGGCCACCAAGCCGCGGCGAGCGGCCAGCCTCCTTCCCGCCGGGTGCGCCGGGAGTGCCGATGAGGCGGAGAAGTGGTGCCTGGCTGGCGGTGCGCGCGCTCGAGCAGCTTGGAATCCGCTACACGTTCGGGATTCCCGGCGTGCACAACACAGAGCTCTATGACGAGCTGGCGCGATCGGAGGCGATCACGCCGATCCTGGTGACGCACGAGGGCGGCGGCGCCTTCATGGCCGATGGGGTCAGCCGCACTTCCGACAGCGTCGGTTGCTTGGTCATCGTCCCCGCGGCGGGCCTCACCCATGCCATGAGTGGGATTGGCGAGGCGTATCTCGACGGTATCCCGATGTTGGTGCTCTCTGGAGGTATCCGGCGCGATACGGGGCGGTCGTATCAACTGCACGAGCTCGATCAGCAGAAGGTCGCCGACGGCATCACCAAGGCCGCGTTTCTGGTTGCCGCCCACGACTCCGTGATGCCGACGATATTCGAGGCGTTCGAGATCGCCACCTCGGGCGAGCCGGGCCCGGTCTTGGTCGAGATCCCCGCAGACGTTCTCATGTTTGCCGAAGCTGTCGCGGAGTCGCCTCGGCATTCGCCGCCAGCGTCGCCGAGGCCCCCCGACCCGGCCGCAGTCGTTCGCGCAGCGGAGTTGCTCGCCGGCGCCTCGAAGCCCGGAATGTACGTCGGCTGGGGCGCTCGTTCGGCGGTTCCACAGCTGCAGGAGGCGGCAGAGCAACTGGCGGCCCCGGTGGCAACTACGTTGCAGGGCCTTAGCGCGTTCCCGGCCGACCATCCGCTACATGTCGGCATGGGCTTCGGAAACTCCGCCGTTCCAGCGGCTCGGGCGGCGTTTGCACGATGCGACTGCCTGCTTGCCGTCGGCGTTCGCTTTGCCGAGCTTGCCACCGGCAGCTACGGCATGGAGGTGCCTGCCAATCTGATCCACATCGACATCAACTCCGCCGTGTTCAACTGCAACTACGAGGCGGCGGTTGCTATCGAGGCAGATGCAGCGGCGGCGCTCGATGCTTTCCTGGAGGCCCTGCAGGAGACGCTGCCGGCAGCGCGCGATTCGGGTGAGCTGCGGCGGCTGATTCGTTCCGAGAAGGAGTCCTTCGCTGCCGCCTGGACGGCCAAGCCCAGTAGCGACCGTGTCAGCCCGGGCATCTTCTTCGGCGCGCTCCGCGAGGCACTCGATCGCGACGCGTTTCTCGTGGTCGACGATGGCAACCACACGTTCCTGGCAGCCGAGCAGTTTCCGGTGTACGCGCCCGGCCGCTTCATCTCGCCGACCGACTTCAATTGCATGGGTTACTGCGTGCCGGCGACGATCGGTGTCAAGCTCGCCAACCCCGACGCGCAGGTGGTGGCGGTAGTCGGCGACGGGGGTTTCTTGATGACCGGGTTGGAAATCCTGACCGCCGCCACACTGAAGGTCGGGGCGATCTTCTTCGTTTTCCACGATGGCGAGTTGGCGCAGATCTCGCAGCTCCAACAACTGCCATTCAACCGCAAGACCTGTACGGTGCTCGGAGAGCTCAACGTCGAGGGGGTGGCGACGGCGACGGGAGCGGCGTTCGTGCGGCTTGCTACCGATGCTGATGTGGTCGCTGCGATCACAAGTGCCCTCGAGATCGCCGCTACCGGCCGTCCGGTAGTCGTGGATGCAAATATCGACTACCGACGGAAGAGCGCCTTCACCGAAGGCGTCGTGCGAACGAACTTGGGACGGTTCACCATGCGGCAGAAGCTCCGAATGGTGACCCGGGCCGTGTTGCGGCACACGCTCGGCTGACGACGGTCGGTCAGCGTCGGTGTTGCGACCGTTGCGGCCTGGTCGATCGGCGGCGGCGATGGGCAGTTACTGGCCGGTTCGACCGTACTGGGCGCGGTAGTGGCGTAGCCGCTCCAGCACCATCTCGTAGTTCGCCCGCTCGGCCTCCGGCACCTCGAGCGACGTGTCGCTCAGGGATGCCGACATCCACGAGATATTGGCGTCCAGCAGCTCCAGCGCCAGCTGCGGGTCCGCCTGACGAATCGAGCGAGCCGCGTCGAGGGATACTTTCGCTTCGCTCATGCCCGAGACCACGGAGTGATACTCAGTGCCTCGATACCAACCCCAGACGTAGCTGCCGTAGGCCACACCAGAGATGAGCGCAATCAAGGCGAGGACAGCGAGGGTTCTCTTCATGGGTCTCCACTGGCAAGCACCGACAGATCGAAACGGGCTCTTACAACGCGGGTAAGCTCCGTAACGGTAGTCCATCGCCACCATGCGGCCCAAGCCAGATATGCCTATGCGGTGGACCGGCGACAGCACCATGCCTCCGCGCCTCCTCAACGACTACACTGGAGAAATCCCCACCGCCCGAGATGTGATGCCACGAAAGAGACGCCACGCGGCCGTTTTCCTGTTCGCCGTGCTGCCGACGCTGGTGTTGGCGGGTGCACGCTTCTCGCCGCCGCTAGCCGGTCGTCAGTCGAAACCCGAGCCGGAGCTAGCGGTACTGCTCGATGTCATGGGGCGGGTCGCCGGCCTCTATCGCGATAACGCCCTCAGCTTCACCTGTGAGGAGCGCGTTACCGACACTCGCTACACCGTACAGAATCGGGTCGTGCAGCGAACGACGTATCGATTCGACTACTTCTACGTGTTCGAGGAAGCGCCGGGCACCAATGTGACCGGCGCTACCGACCCCACGGCGGCGGGTGTCGAAGCGCCGCCGACCGATGCCGTTGCCGGACGTTTGCAAGACTATCGGACGGGGCGCGATTCGCAGGATGACGGTGCGGCGCGGCGCGTCGAGTTGGGCGATGTCGGGTTGCCGGCTTACTTGGAGCGCGCCTACTCATGGGTCTTCGTGTTCCAGCCCGGTCTGCGCGAGCTCTTCGACTTCGAGCTGGA
>DASCOT010000006.1:0-15678 GCA_036012155.1 Acidobacteriota bacterium | reverse complement strand
TTTGGCGCGAGGGGCATCCCGTTCACGCCGATCTGGCCCGCGTACCGCTTCGCTTCGGCGATGCACTGCTCCTGCACGGGCCGCCGGAGAAGATCACCCGGCTGGCCTCGGATCCCGACTTCGTAGTGCTGTCGGCCACCGAGCGCGCCGTCCGTCGGACCGCAAAGGCACCGCTGGCGATTGGCGGACTGCTGCTGATGATCCTGCTCGTGGCCACCGGATGGCAGCCGATCCACGTGGCCGCCTTCACCGCCGCCTCCTTGGTGCTTCTGGCCGGTGCTCTGACGATGAGGGAGGCGTATCGGGTAATCGAGTGGCGGGCGATCTTCCTGGTCGCCGCCGTGCTACCGGTGGGGTTCGCCATGGAACGGTCGGGTGCGGCGGGCTTTCTTGCCGACGCGGTAACTTCAACCGCCGGTTCGCTGGGGCCGCACGCGGTACTGGCGACCCTGATCCTTCTGGCTAGCCTACTCAGTCAGGGTCTCGACGGAGCTCCGGCGGTGGTCCTAATGGCCCCCGTCGTATTCGAGATGGCGGGTCGACTTCAGCTCAGCCCGTATCCGCTGATGATGGGGGTTAGCCTGGCGGCTTCAGCTGCGTTCATGACGCCGTTCAGCCACAAGGCGAACCTGCTGGTCATGGGGGCCGGGGGCTATCGATCGAGAGACTATTTGCGCGTTGGCACTCCTCTGACGCTCCTGCTACTCGTCCTACTAGTACTGCTCGTTCCGGTGTTCTTGCCGTTCTAGCAGGCCCGCCAGGCGAGCTTTCCTACTGCCGGCGGATGATGCCGCAGGCGATCCGCCCGCCACCGGCGCAGCCGGCCTCTTCGCCGTCTGGACAGTAGCTGTCCGGATCGGTATGCACGATGAAAGCGCTCGATGCCTTGCCGTTGGGCTTGAAGATGCTGAGCGGCTCGTCGCTCAGCGTGACGCGGGTCGTCTGGGTCGTCAACAGACCGAGACCGTTGCCGTTTGCGGCAATGTTGACCAGATCGCCCATGTGAAACGGATGGTTGCCGTCCGGGCTGGAGTTGGACTCGGGGCCAGGATCGAAGTGCCCCTCGGCAGCCGTGCACGGCTTGCAGGCCGCGGTCTCGTGGATATGCACCGCGTGCTTGCCCTCCGGCAGGCCTCCCATCTTCAGGCGGACGGTGACCAGCTTCACGCCTTCCTTGCTGCGCTTTTCTCGCAGCACGGCTTCACCCCAGATGCCCGCGTCGTCACAGCCGGAGAGACTGGCGGTCGCACGAGGTTGATGCGCGCTTGCGGGATCGGCCGAGAGACCAACGCCAGCCAGGACCGCCACGGCTACTACCAGGTGTGCTCTCCCACTGATCAGCATTGGATGGATCCTCCGTTCGTTGCTTCGAGTTGAGCCGCGAAGGGTACGGGAACGGCCCGCTTGGTGTCGAGCGCTAGCCGACCTGTCGACGGCAGATGAAACCGAAACACTCCGCGCTCCGTACTTTCCTGTGCAATGCAAAACAAATCGCCCGTACCGTCCGAGCCAAGCGCTCGGCCACCGTGGCTCGCGGCCCTGCTGCTGCGATTGTTCTCGCCCGCGGCGGAGCGTGAGGAGCTGCTGGGTGACCTCAGCGAGGAGTATCGCCGCCATCGGCTACCAAGTGGTCGGCGTTCCGCCAGGCGCTGGTACTGGGGCCAGGTACTACGATCCCTGCGCCCTGGCTTGGATCGTCCGCAACGTTTGCTGCCGCCCGGTGCGCACAAGGAGTCCGTCATGAGCAGCCTGCTGCAAGACCTCAAGTACGGCGTCCGCTCGCTGGTGCGAGCCCCGGTGTTCAGCGGTATCACCGTGCTCACCTTGACCCTGGCCATTGGTGTGAACAGCGCCATCTTCAGTATGGTGAGCGTCATCTACTTCAGCGACCTGCCGTTCCAGGACACGGACGACCTGGTCCTGATCTTCATGCAAAACCCCGAGCGGGGAGTGCAACGGCAGACTCCTTCGCTGCCGGATTTCCTCGACTACCGGGAACAGACCGGACTGCTGCGAGACATGGCTGCACTGGAGCAGCGAGCCGGAGCGCTGGTCGACGGCGATGAGCCGGCGCGTGTCGTCATCGGTGCGGTAACCACCAACGCGTTCCGCAGCTGGGGTGTTTTGCCGACGCTGGGCCGCGGCTTTGTTGACGGCGAGGATAGCCCCGGCGCGGAGCGCGCCGTGATGCTCAGCCATGCGTTCTGGGAGCGCCGCTACGGACTCGACTCCGAGGTTATCGGCAGGGAGATGAGGCTCGACGGGTATCCGACGGTGGTGGTCGGCATAGTTCCCGAGGCCATGGAGTTCGGTGACCTGGCGCTGATCGACGTATGGACACCCTTGGAGCTCGATCCGGCCGCACGTATTCGCGACCAACGGGAGCTGCTGGTCACGGGTCGGCTGATCGCCGGGGCAACGATCGCACAGGCACATGCCGAGTTTCTGGAGATCGGCAACGGCCTCGCCGACCGTTATCCAGAAACCAACCGCGGCTGGAGTCCCAACGTCCAGGGCTTCTACGACGGCATCGCGGACGACGAATTCTGGGCTATCTTGCTGCTGCTGACGATCACCGTGGCGCTGGTCATGCTGATCGCCTGTTCCAACGTCGCTACCATGACGCTTGCTCGTGCCACCGGGCGCACCCAGGAGTTGGCCGTGCGGGCGGCGCTCGGCGCCGGACGAGCACGCATCCTGCGGCAGCTGATCACCGAGAGCGTCCTGCTTTCCGGGGTTTCGGGATTGTTGGGGCTAGGGGTGGCGCACGCCTCGTTGATCGGGCTGACGTGGATCGCGGGCGGTAGCTCCGGTATCACCACGTTCTTCTCGATGCTGGAGATTGACCAGGCAGTGCTGGCGTTCACGCTTTGCGTTGCGCTCGGTGCCCCGGTGCTTTTCGGTCTCGTACCGGCGCTGCGTGCCGCACGTACGGATCTCGCCGCGACCCTCAAGGAAGGCGGTCGCTCCTCGGGATCGGCGGCGACGCTACGCGGTCGGCGGCTGCTCGTTGCTATTCAGGTATCCCTGGCGATCACGCTGATGGTCGTTGCCGGCCTCATCATCAGATCGCTGCTGGATGTGCGCTCGCTCGAATACGTCTACGACCCCGAGTCCCTACTTACGCTGCGCGTTGAGCTGCCCCAGACTGGCTATCCCGATCTGCAAGAAGTGCGGGCATTTCGCCGGCAAGTGGTGGAGCAAACGGAGGCGATTCCCGGCGTGGTTCGCGCTGCGTGGGTCGATGCCCGGCCGCTGGCCGATCCCGTCGGGACCGCGACGGTCGAGATCGAGGGCGCGGAGCTGCGAACGGCCGAACAGGTGCCGTGGGCGTTCCCGGCCAGTGTTGAGCCGGCGTATTTCGACATCATGAGGATACGGCCGATCCGCGGCAGGCTCCTCGGCCCGCACGATGACGTGGGCGGAGCGCGCGTCGCGCTGGTCAACGCCGAAGCCGTAGAGCGTTTCTGGGGGGAGGACGATCCGGTTGGAGGTCGGGTTCGCCTGAGCGGATCCGGCGACTGGTTGGAGGTCGTCGGGGTTGTCTCCGACGAGGTGTACCCGGATACCTCCAACCCCGTGGTGCCGTCGGTGTATCTGCCGCTGGCGCAGCATACCGGCCATGCGGGAGCTCTCTTGGTGGAGACCTTCGGGGATCCGTTGAGCGTTGCAGCCCCGATTCGGCGCATCGTCTGGGGCATCGATCCGGAGCAACCGGTGGCCGATGTCCGTACGCAAGCGCGCATCTTCGCTGACGGCATGGCAGGGATAAATGCGGTATCGACCTTGTTCGGAGCCTTCGCCCTGGCGCGCATCCTGGCCAGCGTCGAGCCGACGATTAGTGCCGTTGATCCCCTTGTCTACGGCAGCGTGGGCGCCGTGCTACTCGGCGTTGCCGGACTGTCGGCCTGGATCCCGGCGCGACGTGCGACGCGCGTCGAGCCGGCCAGCGCGCTGAGGACCGATTGATCCAATGAGCAAGGGCGAGTACCTGGGCGAGTTCGAGTTGCTGGTGATGGCGACCCTGGTGCATCTGGGTGACGACGCCTACGGCATGCAGATTCGCCGCGATATCGAGCAGCGCACTGGCCGGCCCGTGTCGATCGGCAACGTGTACGCGGCCCTGCGGAGGCTCGACGCGAAGGGCTACATCGGCACTCGCAGGGGAGAATCAACGCCCGCCCGTGGGGGGCGCGCCAAGCGTTACTTCCATCTCGAGCCGGACGGTGCCCGAGCGCTTGGACGCTCGCGCGACCTGTTCATGACGGTGCTGTCCGATCTCCCGGACCTTCCTTTCTGACGCTCACCGTCGGCAACCTTGTAGGATCGGCCGCCGGGAGCCACCGGCGGCTGCGTCCGACAATAGGCACCGGTTCGTGCCAACCGGTTGCTTGTGCCAGACCCGGCGTTGAGAATCGTCCACACCGTTCGATCGGTGCGCCGGGCGAGCGGGTTCTCTCCACCCGCGAAAGAAACTTGCAGGGAACTCTCGCATGAAGGCCTCAGCGATCGCTTGCATTCAACTTGTCTTACTGGTCTCGACGAGCGTCGCGTACGGCGAGGTGGTCGGGGTGGAGGTGATCGCGGTCGAGTCGCCGACCTTTGATGGGAGCGCGTTTGGCGCGGCTGGCCGTTACGAGAAGATCGCGCTGCGGGTCACGATGGAGGTGGATCCGGAGGACCCGCACAACGCAGAGATCGTCGATCTTGCGCTGCCCCGCCGAGATGCCGAGGGGCGAGTGCGATACACGACCACAGTGGTTATCTTCAAACCGATCGATCTGGCGCGAGGCAACGGCCGCATCTTCTACGACGTGCTCAATCGCGGCCGGAAAATTGGCCTCGGCCTGATGAACGATGCGCCACGCGTCAACGATCCCTCTTCGGCGGAGCACGCTGGCAACGGCTTTCTGATGCGCGAGGGCTACACAGTTGTCTGGTCGGGTTGGCAGCCGGATGCTCCGCCCGGCGATTCACGCATGTTCCTCGAAGCACCTATGCTGCCAGGAATCGAGGGGTTGAGCCGGGAGGAGTTCATATTCGATCACGATCGGAACCCGGCGGTCGCGACCTTGAACTACCCGTCGGCAACGCTCGATCCCGGCGACGCGCAACTCACCGTGCGCCAGTACGCGCACGACATCCGGCAGACACCGCCGGACCTGTCGTTCCGTTACCTACCCATTACGCGCGGCGGAACGTTCTTCACCAGTGCCGAGCAGATTCTGGTCGAGCGTCCGGCGGGCTTCGATGCTGGCGCCATCTACGAGATCGTCTACACGGCGCGTGATGCGGTGGTCGCCGGGTTGGCGTTCGCGTCGGTTCGTGACGTGGTCTCCTTCTTGCGCCACGCCGTCGCCGACGACGCGGGCATCCCCAACCCGCTGGCGCCCGGTGGAATCCCGCGAATCGAGCGCGCCTACGCCCTGGGCATCTCGCAGAGCGGTCGCTTTCTACGCGACCTGCTGTATCAGGGGTTCAATGAGGACGAGGCCGGACGAGTGGTATTCGACGGCATCATTCCCGACGTTGCCGGGGCGCGCCGTACCTTCATCAATCGTCGCCTTGCGCAAGCCGGGCGTTTTTCCCGCCAGCATGAGTCGCATCTGCAGCCAGGGGATCAGTTTCCGTTCACCTACGGGACGCTGACCGATTCCGTGACCGGCAAGCGCGATGGCGTAATGGCACGCTGTGAGGCGGCGGGCAACTGCCCCAAGGTGATGCACGTCGACTCGTCAACCGAGTTCTTTCAGGGACGCTCCTCGCTGATCGTCACTGATACGGCGGGCGAGCCGCTCGAGCTGCCCGAGAACGTGCGCGCCTATCTGATCTCCAGCACGCCGCACTCCAACTCGTTCGGTGTGCAACCTGGGCCGGTGGCGAACTGTCAGCTGCCGAGTAATCCGCTTCACCGCGGCGGTCCGGCGCGTGCCCTGTTGGTGGCTCTAGACGGCTGGGTGAGCAACGGGACCCTGCCTCCGGAAAGCCGCTTCCCTTCGCGCTCGGATGGAACCCTCGTGCCCCCCGGCCAGGCGGCGCTCAGCTATCCGCGTATTCCGGGGGTCGGCTATGACGGACAGATCAACCAGGTACACGTGGTGGACTACGGTGCGCTACCTCCGACCGAGGGCGCGCCGTATCCGGTATTCGTACCGGCGGTCGACGAGGACGGCCACGACCTCGCCGGTATTCGCATGCCGGCCGTCGAGGTACCGCTGGCCACCTACATGGGCTGGAATCTGCGCAGCCCGGGCTACGCCGAGGGCGCTTTGTGCAGCGTCACGGGATCCACGATCGCGCTGCCACACGCCAAGGCCGAGCGACTCGCCAAGGGCGATCCTCGGCTATCGCTGGAGGAGCGGTATTCGAGTAGCGACGATTACATTGGCCAGGTCTCGATGGCGGCAATGCAGCTGGTTCAACAACGGTTGCTGCTTGCGGAAGACGCCCAGCGATACGTCGAGCGAGCTCGGGCGGTAGTTTCTGGTCATTGATGATGCGGAAACACCTGCTACCACCGGTCATGCTCGCCGCGGTCGGGAGCGTCCTGTGGCCACGATACCGGGCCTGGACCTCAACATGGGCGTGACCTTGCCTGCGGAATCTGCCGAAGCCATCGAGCGACCCTAAGAGAGAGCCTACAGGCCGCTTTGGTTGGTCCGTTCGTTCGGGAGATGCGGGTTCCACGACGAGTTCGCACCATCGGGAAGGAGGGTGCGGGCGCATTCCCTCGTGGACAGCGAGTGTGCGGGGCGCTAGCCTTCGTTGCCGAGCTTGGCAGAGACTCCGTTCTTCGCCAGGGCCGCGCTCGTGGGGCTGCCCCGGCCCGGACGCGACTGGAGAAGCAGGCTATGAAGCAAACCAGATGGGTATTGATCGTTCTGCTGCTGATGGGCGCCGCCTGCAGCGGCACAGGCAACCCGTATGCGGAGAAGCTCACCACCGTTGACACGAGCTGGGCGGTGACCGCCGACGAGGGCTACGAGTGGGCAAAGGTAAGAGGCGACAACCTGCCGGCGTTGAACGGTAGCCCGGAGTTTCTCAACTACCTCACCTTCCTCGAGGAGAAGCTGGTCGAGTACGGCGCCGTGGACATGCACCGCAACAGCTGGATGTTCGATCGCTGGGAGACAACGTTCGACGACAGCGGCTGGTCGCTGGAGTCGGACGGCACCCCCGTGCGGGTGGCGCACTACGCGGCGAACTCCGGCAACACGGGACCGGACGGCATCACGGCGGAGATGGTCTACTACGACCACGACAACCCACCCGACGACATCGCCGGAAAGATCGTCGTGATCCCTACTCGCCCGCACCCGGAGCCGCCGTACGACGAGCGCTACATCCAGGGCTTCACCTTCAATGACTACGAGTGGCGGGCCAACGACGACAGCTACTGGGAGCTCTTCGAGCGCGTGCCGCCGGAGTTCTCGATCACCTTCGACATCTGGTGGCAGCTGGGTCAGGGACTGTGGCGAATCGCCGTCGATGGCGGCGCCGCCGGGCACGTGATCGTCTACGACATGGGGTTCGAGACCACCGAGGGACTCTTCACCTTCGGCGTGCCACCGCTACACGAGTCCCCCGGAGTGATCCTCAGCCGCGAGGACGGCGCCAAGGTGATCGAGGATGCCAAGGCGGGCAAGGCGGCTACCCTGCGGCTCGAGGCGACGGTACAGGAGTCGGAAGCCTTTCAGACGATCGCCTACCTTCCCGGGCGCGACTACGGTACGCCGGACGACGAACAGATTCTGATGATCAACCACACCGACGGGCCGTCCATCACGCAGGACAACGGAGCGCTCGGCCTGCTGGCGATCGTCAAGTACTTCTCCAACGTCCCCCAGGAACACCGGCCGAGGACGCTCACCGTGTTCCTCGACGGACGCCACTACTACCCCGGGGCGGAACGCGCCTCGGCCGATGTGAGCTGGCCGGTACGCCACCCGGAGGCTTTGGAGCCACTGGTTGCGCTCATGCACATCGAGCACATGGGGGAGATGGATTACCGTGAGGTCGACGGCAAACTGGAGGCGGTGGGGCTGGCCGAGCAGTCGTACCTCTGGACCCGCAACAACCAGGTGCTGATCGACGCGGCGGTCACCGCCGCTCAGGAACATGGTTGGGAGCGCGTGCAGGTATCGGCCCCCGAGCGTCCTGGGATCAACGGCGGGCTGCAGCAACGGTGGTGGGGGGTTGCCGGACGGTTCCATCGTCGCTGCGACGATTGCCTCGACCTGCCGGGGTTCGGCCTCGGCGGTTTTCTCGGGCTTTACTGGACGACGGCGAGTGGCATCGAGCGGTTCAGCAAGGAGCTGTTCGAGGCGCAGGCGCATACGATGACGCAGCTCACCGGCGTGTTGATGACCGCTGATCTCGACGAGGTTCGACCTCAGTAGGTCGGCCTTCGGGTTGGCGTTCAGACCGACGGCGCAAGGAAGCAACGAGACGCGCCTGGCTGCTCTTGATGGCCGCCGGTCTGGACGAGATCCAATCCAGTAGGAGGCAGAGAGTGTTAGCCGCTGAGCTAAGGACGGTCACCAGGACTGCATCGTTCCGAGTGGAGCCAAGAAGCCCACACGGGTGGACCTGGCTCCTCATCGTAGCGCTGTCTTCGCTTGCGGTCGGCTGCGGCAGTGCCACCGACAACCCGTACGTCGACAAGTTCACGAACATCGACCCGGAGTGGGCGGTGACCGCCGACGAGGGCTACGAGTGGGCGCTGGTGAAGAGCGCCAACCTGCCAGCGATGAACGGCAGCCCGGAATGGGTCAACTACACCACCTTTCTGGAGGAAGGGCTGCGTGAGTTCGGCGTGGTCGACATGCACCGCAACAGCTGGATGTACGACCGCTGGCACACCACCAAGGACAGCAGTGGGTGGTCGCTGGTGTCGGACGGCACGCCGGTGCGGGTGGCCCATTACGCTGCCAATTCGGGCAACACCGGCCCCGAAGGCATCACGGCCGAGATGATCTACTACGACCACGACAACCCGCCCGACTCGATCGCGGGCAAGATCGTGGTGATCCCGACTCGACCCCATCCGGAGCCGCCCTACGACGACGAGTACATCATCAACTTCACGTTCAATGATTACGAGTGGCGCGCCAACGACGACACCTACTGGGAGCTGTTTGAGTTCGTGCCGCCGGAGTTCTCCATCACCTTCGACATCTGGTGGCAGCTGCGCCAGAGCCTGTGGCGGATCGCCGTAGACGGTGGGGCCGCTGGCCATGTGATCGTCTACGACATGGCCTTCGAGCGCACCGAGGGGCTGTATACGTTCGGCGTGCCGCCGCTGCACGAGTCGCCGGGAGTGATCCTCAGCAGCGAGGACGGCGCCAAGGTGCTCGAGGATGCCAAGGCAGGCAAGACGGCGACGCTGCGGCTGGAGGCGACGATCGAGGAGACCGAAGCCTTCCAGACGATCTCCTACCTGCCAGGACGCGACTACGGCACAGCCGACGACGAGCAGGTTCTGCTCATCAACCACGCCGATGGCCCATCGATTACCCAGGATAACGGCGCGCTGGGGTTGCTGGCGATCGTCAAGTACTTCTCGCACATTCCGCAAGAGCATCGGCCCAGAACTCTGGCCGTCTTCCTCGACAGCCGCCACTATTATCCGGGGGCCGAGGGGGCGTCGTACGACGTGAGCTGGCTGACTCGTAATCCGGAGGCCAGAGAGCCTCTCGTGGCCATCTTGCAGGCCGAGCACATGGGCGAGATGGATTACCGTGAAGTCGACGGCGTCGTCGAGCCGGTGGGCCTGGCCGAGCAGTCGTATCTGTGGTCGCGCAACAACCAAGTGCTCATCGACGCAGCGGTTGCCGCCGCCAAGGAGCATGGCTGGGAGCGAGTACAGGTAGCGGTGCCCGAGCGTCCGGGGATCAACGGTGGCATCCAACAGGTGTGGTGGGGTGTGGGCTCCAGGGCGCTACCGCTCCGCGAGGGGCAGCGTGATTTCGCGGCACATCAGCTCGACCTACCCGGCTACGGTCTCGGCGGTTTTCTCGGTCTCTACTGGACCACCGCCAGTGGCATCGAGCGCTGGAACAAGGAGCTGTTCGAGAACCAGGCGTACACCATGACGCAGCTCGCCGGTGTATTGATGACCGCCGACCTGGATGAGATACGCCCCGAGCCCACGGAATAGCCTCTTCAGCAACGTCCGAAACCCGAGTCTAGAGAGCGCAGAGGGACAGATGGCAGACAAAAAGGCGCATGCGGGTATATCGATGGCTAGTCGCTGGCGGGGGCTTCTTGCCCTGACGCTGGCCGGGCTGGCGCTTGCCGCTGCCGGTGACGAAGGAGCGTCCGGACTGCAGGCCAGGGAACCGGCGGATCTGGTCTTTCGCGGCGGCGACGTCTACACGGTGGATGCTGCGCGAAGCTGGGTGAGCGCCGTCGCCGTGGCCGGTGACCGTATCGTCTACGTCGGGTCCGATACTGGAGCCGAGGCGTTCGTAGGCCCCCAGACGCGGGTCGTAGACCTCGATGGGCGCATGCTCATGCCCGGCTTCCAGGACTCGCACCTGCACCCGAGTGGCCAGAGCCTCGACCTGGCGCGGCTCGACAATCTGGTCGATAGCACCGAGGTGCTGAGGACGATCCAAGAATACGCGGATGCCAACCCGGATCGACCATGGATTCTCGGCCGCGGTTGGCTGGAGGCGGCGTTCAAGCCCTCGGGGGTGCCGACGCGGCAGATGCTCGACGAGGTGGTGCGTGACCGCCCGGCGCTGATGAGCAACGCATCCGGTCACCAGGGCTGGGCGAACTCCAAGGCACTCGAGATTGCCGGGATCACCGCCGATACCCCAGATCCACCGAACGGTCGAATCGATCACGATGAGAACGGCGAGCCCAGCGGGATTCTCCAGGAGGCGGCGCAGGGCCTTGTACGGCAGCACATTCCGCCAAGCACGCACGAGTTCCGCATCGCGGCGCGGCGTGCCGCGCTGCGGGAGATAGCCCGGCTGGGCATCACTGCGATCATCGACGCCAGCTCATCGGCGGCGAGCGAGGCGGAGTTCGCTGAGCTCGAGGACGCTGGTGAGCTCACGGTCCGCGCGGTAACTTGTCAGCGCTACAGCCCACAGCGAGACGACGGCGAGCAGATCCGCGATTTCATCGCGCGCCGCGCCGCACTCGGCGATGGTCAGCTCCGCGCCTCCTGCGTGAAGATCGGGCTCGATGGCATCATCGAGCACCACACGGCCTCGGTGCTGGAGCCCTTCGTGGACAGGGACGATGGGTACCGAGGTCCGATATTCGTGGAGCCAGACCGTCTACGCAGGGTCGTTACCCGCCTGGATGCCGAGGGTTTTCAGGTCCAGATCCACGCCATCGCCGATCGCTCGGCGCGCGAATCGTTGAACGCGATCGAGCAGGCGCAGCGCATGAATGGCACCGGTGGCGGCCGCCACCATCTGGCTCACCTGCAGCTTCTCGACCCGGACGACATGCCGCGACTGCGGACGCTCGGAGTGACCGCCAACATGTCGCCACTGTGGGGCAGGGGCGACGACTGGGAGGTCGTGTTCGCGCCTCGGGTACTGGGCCCCGAGCGTAGCCAGCGGCTACTGCAGCACAGCTCCATTCTCGGTGCTGGCGCCAACCTCGTATGGGGAACGGACTGGCCGGTGACTAGTCTGGTACCGGTAGAAGGCATCGAGACAGCGGTTACGCGCCGCTATCTCGGCGGCCTCGACCCGTACGGGGCGCCGGACGAGTCGTGGCTTCCCGAGGAGCGATTGACGCTCGGCGACGCCATCGCGGCGTACACGATCTCGGGCGCCTACCTTTCCTTCGAGGAGGACGAGCGCGGCTCGATCGAGGTCGGCAAGCTTGCCGACATGGTCGTGATGGACAAGAACCTGTTCGAGGTGCCGCAGCTAGAGATACACCAGGTTGCCGTCGACATGACGGTCTTCGACGGCCGGGTGGTGTTCGAGCGTGCGATGTCGCTGAAGGGCGACTAGTGGCCCGTTTGCCGAGTGCTAAGATACGCCGGCGCTGCTGCCTCGGCTCTACGACGGCGTGCCTGATTGCCGCTGCTCGCGGTACCTCGAGTTCTGCACTCCTCTGTCGGACTGACGATTGAGCATTCGAGACCAGCTGACGCGAATGGCAAGCCTGCAGGACGCGGAGCTCCGGCTCGGCCGGATCGAAGCGGAGCTGGCGACCCTGCCCGCCGAGCGCACCGAGCGCCAGCAGCGCATCATCGACGCTAAAGCGAGCATCGCGGCGACCGAGGCGGAGCGAGAAGAGAGCCTCAAGACACACCGTCTGAGAGAGGGCGAGCTGCAGGACGTCGAGGGCAAGATCGACAAATACCGCGAGCAGGAGATGCTCGTGCGAACCAACACGCAGTTGTGGGCCGTGCAGGCGGAGATCAACCAGGCGCTGAAGGCGTCCGGGAGAATCGAGACGAAGATCCTCGAAGAGATGGAGCGAGCCGATCAGCTCGAGTCAGAGATTGGGCGCCGAACGGAGGAGCTCGGCGAGGCCGAGCGCATAACCCGGGATGAGATCGAGCAGATCGACCAGCGCCAGGCTGAATTGGAGATCGACCGCACCAGGCTCACCAGCGAAGTCGACGACTTGAGGAGCACGGTCGATACGGAACTGCGCGCGCGCTACGAGCGCGTCAAGGCGCGCCGTCACGGTGTTGCGATCGGCGAGGCTGTTGAAGGGACCTGTCAAGCGTGCAACTTCCGCCTGCGTCCGCAGCTTTGGCTCGAGGTGCTGAACATGGAGACGCCGGTCCAGTGCGACAACTGCCAACGGATCCTGTTCGCACGGGATGCCTTGGAGCTGCCGTCTACGATCAAGGTCTCGGCCGACGACTGAGCGCTGGCGATTCTATGTTCGTGGCTCACATCGACGGTGCATCGCGCGGCAATCCCGGCCACGCCGCTTACGGCGTACGTGTGTGCGACGCCACCGGAGTCGAAGTGGCAACGCTTGGCGAGTATCTCGGCCGGCAGACCAACAACTACGCCGAGTACCAAGGGCTGATCGCGGCACTCCGATGGGCATCCGACAACGGTGTCGAGGCATTCACGGTGCGCTCGGATTCGCAACTTCTCGTACGCCAGATGCAGGGTCGCTACAAAGTCAAGAGCACAACGCTCCGGCCGCTCTGGCAACAGGCATCGGAGCTCGCCGCAACGCTCCGCACGTTCCGTCTCGAGCACGTCCGCCGCGAGAGCAACGTCGAAGCGGACTCGCTGGCCAACGACGTGCTCGATGCGCAATCCGCGCGCTGACAACCGGGACCCGATGCTGAGCCCGGTGCTCAGGTAGGCAAGGCGATACCCGACAACATGCGTCCGGCGGCGTCGCCGTCGCGACGATAGGAGTGGAAGTCGTCGGGCTCGGAGAACGTGCACCGCCTACTGGCGTGCACGCGCGACGCATCGACGCCGCACGCCCGTAGCTGGAACGTTGCGGCACCTACGAGGTCGCAGAGCCATGTGCGCTGCGGATTGCCCTCCGCGTTGGCCTCGTCACGAGGTTCCCCGAACACCGTCGACGGCAAACCGGCGGCGCGGAACGAAGTGACTACGTCCTCGGCAACGCGGTAGACGCCAGCGCCGATGCACGGACCTAATGCGACATCACAGTTTCCTGGCTCTGTGCCGAACTCGCGTGCCATGGAGCCCATCATTGCGGGCAACACCCCGAGCGCTACGCCACGCCAGCCGGCATGGGCCGCGCCGATGGATCCGGTTGTCGCATCGAACGCGAGCGCTGGCAGGCAGTCGGCGGTGGCGATCGCCAGCGTGACATCTCGGCGCCTGGTGATCAGCGCGTCGCCGGCGGGACGGTCGTCGACGCGGGTGCTCCGGAACGGCGCCATCTCGGTGGAGGAGTCGATCAGCAACACCTCGGAGCCGTGGACCTGGCGCAGGCGCACCATAGGCCGTAGGGGATCGTCAACCAACGTCCCGCGCCGGGTCTCGAAGCCATGCGGAGTCGGCAACGCCGGAACCCGCAAGATGGTCGGCTGCTGCACGGCTCAGCTCGCCGTGGCCAGCGACTCTGGCGTCTCCGAGGCGACTTCCATAGCCTTGTGCCATTGGTTGGTCAGAGCCGGAAGCCCCGGGCCGACACGCAGGTGCCCCCAGGGTGTCGGTTCAAGCGGGTTGCGCTGGCGCAGAAACTCCTCCAGCGGAACCTCGTGCGCCGTCGACCAGGCACGCAAGGCCGGCGCCCATTCGCCGCAGCGATGCCACTCTTCCAATAGCTCGGCGACACGCCGATCGCCTCTCGACATTACCGCCTGAATCTCGGCCGAGCGCGGTGGCATGGCATCGATGATCAGGTTGGGAACCCGGGCGGCGCGCCGACGCAGCCACCTGAGCTTGTCGCGGTAGGCGCGCCTGCCGATTTGAGGCGCCCATTGTAGCGGTGTTCCGGGTTTGGGAATTAGGCAGTTGATCGACATCGTGATGTTGCCGATGCGGCCTCGGCTGCGCCCCTCCTCGACCATGATGTCGCGCATTCTCTCGCCTAGCTCGACGATGGCCTCGAGATCGGCCTCGGTCTCGCCAGGGAGTCCGATGATGACGTAGTTCTTCAAGTTCAACGCGCCGGCGCGGAAGATCATGCGGGCCTTGGTCAGGATCTCCTCGTTGCTGATCTTCTTCATGATCAGCCGACGCATTCGGTCGCTGCCGGCTTCGGGCGCGATCGTGATCGTCCGTTGCCCCGACTCGACGACGGCACGTAGCAACGGCTCGCTTAGGGTCGAGATGATGAGGCTGGGGCTGAACACCCGGAAGCCGCGTTCGCGTAGGCCCATGGCAATGGCCTCGATCTCGGGATGATCTAGCAATGCTGTCGCTACCAAGCCGACGCGATCGGTATACGAGCGCCAGGGCTCTACTGCATTCAGGATGTCGTCCACGGTATGCACTCTAAAGGGCAGAATACTGTAGCCGACCCAGCAATAGCGGCATCCCTTCGTGCAGCCGCGCGCCACTTCGACGAGCACCCGATCACCCAACTCGCTATCGGGAGCGAGGATCGCCGTCGAGGCTACGCGATCGACGCCGTCTAAGCGTGCGCGAGCCTTGGTGATCGTTGCTTTCGCTGGCGGGTGATTCTCGAGGCCTGCAAAGCGCTGCGGCCCGCGGGTGTCCGCAGATTCGTAGCGCGGCACATAGAGCGAGGGCACATAGAAGCCTGGCCGTATGGCGAGGTCCTCGAGTAGCTTGGCTCGCGATGGCGCCTGCAGACTCGAGTCGAGCAGCGGCGCGAGCAACTCCTCGCCCTCGCCGAGGCAGCATACGTCGAGGAACGGCGCCACCGGCTCCGGATTGATCGATACTGCGGCCCCGCCCATGACGACCAACGGATGGCGTTCGTCGCGTGCGGTAGCCCGCAACGGAATGCCAGCCAGCTCGAGGATCCGAAGGATGTTCAGGTAGTCGTTCTCGAATGAGTTAGAGAACGCCAGCACATCGACGTCGGCGATCGGTGTGCCCGACTCGAGGCTGCAGAGCTTGATGCCGGTTCGGTCGTATTCCGCCAGCGCCTGGTCGTCGGGCAAGAATACGCGCTCACAGACGACATCGGGATGGGCGTTCGCCTGACGGTAGACGCTGTGCAGACCGAGGTTCGCCATGCCTACCGCATAGGTGTTGGGGTAGGCGAGCACCATCC
>DASCOT010000005.1:0-7587 GCA_036012155.1 Acidobacteriota bacterium | reverse complement strand
CGACAATGCCGGCGGGCGGCAGCTGGAACGACAGGTCATCGATCAGCAATCGCTCACCAAAGCCCTTGCTCAGATGGTCCGCTTCGATCACCACGTCGCCGAGACGAGGCCCCGGCGGAATAAAGATCTCCACGGTCTCGGGAATACGCTCGTTGCCCTCGTGGAGAAGCTCCTCGTATGCGTTCAGCCGCGCCTTGCCTTTCGCCTGGCGGGCCCGCGGCGCCATGCGTACCCACTCGAGCTCGCGCCGCAAGGTGCGCTCGTGGGCCTGGCTCTTGCGCTGCTCCTGCGCCAACCGCAGCTGTTTCTGCTCCAGCCACGAGGAGTAGTTGCCTTCCCACGGAATGCCGGCGCCGCGGTCGAGCTCGAGAATCCATCCAGCCACGTTGTCGAGGAAGTAGCGGTCGTGGGTGATGGCGACGACGGACCCCGGGTAGTCCTTGAGATGGCGCTCGAGCCAGGCGACCGACTCGGCATCCAGATGATTGGTGGGCTCGTCGAGCAGCAGCAAGTCGGGTTTCTGCAGCAGCAGCCGGCAGAGCGCAACGCGACGGATCTCTCCGCCGGAGAGCGTCGTGACGTCGGCGTCGCCGGGCGGGCAGCGCAGCGCGTCCATGGCGATCTCGAGGGTCGATTCGAGATCCCAGCCGTTGGCCGCCTCGATCTTGTCCTGGAGCGCGCCCTGCTCGTCGAGCAACCGTGTCATCTCGTCGGGATCGAGATCGGGGTCGGCGAACTTGTCGCTCACTTCGTTGAAACGATCGAGCAGGTCCTTTACCTCGGCCATCCCCTCGGTGACGTTCTCGAGCACCGTCTTGGACGGATCGAGCTCCGGCTCCTGGGGCAGGAACCCGACCTTTGCCTTCTTGTCGGGGAAGGCCTGCCCATCGAACTCTGTCTCGACGCCGGCCATGATGCGCAGCAGAGTCGACTTGCCGGCGCCGTTGTGGCCGAGCACACCGATCTTGGCGCCCCAGAAGAAGGACAGCCAGATCCCCTTGAGGATCTCGCGATCGGGAGGAACCCGTTTCTTGAGGTCCTGCATCGTGAAGATAATGTCGGGCATGAGGTCTCCGCGGCTGTCCTCGGTTGACGTGCCCTCCCGAAAGCGGAGAGGCTGGGGCAGCCTAGTACGCGCTGCGGCGTGTCGTTTGCCGAAAACCGAGTGAGGGGATTCTATGTCCGAAATGACGCGCGGGGAGTTCCTCGGGCTGGGTGCAGCCGCAGCAGCGGCAATCGGGGCAACACGCCTACCGGCCAGTGTTGGGGCTGCCGGCAACTCTGTTGAGCAAGGTGTTGGGCCCGATCTCGTGGTGACCAACGCTCGCGTGCTCACGGGCGACGACCAGCAGCCCAACGCTGAGGCGTTCGCTGTTCGCGGGAGCCGATTCGTTGCTGTCGGGCGCTCCGATGACGTTGCGAACCTCGTCGGACCAGACACGGAAGTGATCGACGCCTCCGGCATGTGCGTCACGCCGGGGTTCATCGACGCCCACTCGCACCCGCTATGGGGAGGCCTGCAAGCGCTCGTCAGTGTCGATACCAACCTCGGGAGCATCCAGCGCATTCAAGATGCTCTTTCTGCGCGCGCTAGAGAGACGGAGCCAGGGCAGTGGGTCGTGGGCTTCATGTACGACGACACCAAACTCAGCGAGGGGCGCCCGCTGGATCGCCGAGACCTCGACGAGGCCGTGCCGGACCATCCGGTGTATGTCGGTCACCGCGGCGGCCACACGGCAGTGGTCAACAGCGCCGCTTTCCGCGCGGCGAACATCACCATCGATACACCGGACCCGCGGGGCGGAACAATCTATCGCGAAGGCGGCGAGTTCACCGGCCGGCTGGCAGAGCTTGCCCTCGACCCGTTCCAGGCCTTACTTCCCGACCCCTCCAGCCGCGAGCAGCGGCAGGCGGCAGTGAAGCTCATCTCCGAGCTGATGAGCGCCACCGGCTTGACGTCGGTGCACTCGGCGGGCATTGGATCGGCAGAATTCGTTGCCTTCCAGGACGCCTACGCGGCTGGCGAGCTCGGTTTCCGCGCCAACCTGTTCGCCAATGCCGGCGCCTACCCGAGCTTCCGGGCGTCAGGTGTTCGCAGCGGCCTGGGGAACGAGTGGCTACGCCTCGGTCCAGTGAAATACCTCGCCGACGGCTCAGCGTCGGAGCGCACCATGCGCATGAGCACCCCCTATATGGGAAGACCCGACGACTACGGCATCCTGACGATGTCGCAGGAGGAGATCCACGAGGCGGTCGAGGATGCCCACCGCGCTGGGTGGCAGGTGGCGATCCACGCCAACGGCGACGTGACCATCGACATGGTTCTTCAGGCTTATGAGCGCGTGCAGAAGCTATGGCCGCGTAACGATACGCGACATCGCATCGAGCACTGCTCACTGGTGAACCCCGACCTACTGAGGCGCATCAAAGACGGTGGCGTCATCCCGGCCCCCTTCTACACGTACGCCCACTTCCATGGCCACAAGTGGGTCGAGTACGGGCACGAGAAGATGGAATGGATGTTCGCCCACAACTCGTTCCTGGAATACGAGATTCCGGTGGCGCCGGCGTCGGACTGGACTCCGGGGCCGTTCGAGCCGCTGATGGCGATCCAGAGCATGGTGACCCGCAAGGACTACGACGGCCGTATCTGGGGGCCGAGCCAGCGCATCACCGTCGACCAGGCGCTGCAGATCTGCACCATGCACGGTGCGTACGCCTCGTTCGAGGAGAACCTCAAGGGCTCGATCACCGCGGGCAAGCTGGCCGACTTCGTGTTGCTCGCCGCCGATCCTCACGACGTCGACCCAGATGGCATCAAGGAGATCCCGGTGGTGCGCACGGTGGTTGGTGGGGAGACGCGGTGGCAGGCGTGAGAGCCGGGCAAGCATGCGTTCGACGGCGTACGGAGATGGCGGAGGGGGGCACCCGGAGCGGTCCAGCCGCGGCCGCGGCTGGAATCTCCCTGGCGGCGATCGTGGCGCTGTCGCCGCTCCTCGCCACCTGTGCCAGCACGCCGCGCAGCGTCTCCACAGATACGCCACCGTGGGTCTGTCCCGCGCCTCTAGAGCCCTACCTCCGTGCGGCGCTGTACATGAGTGGCCGCGACGCCGACGGACTTACGGATGAGCGCTGGGAGCAGCTCGTCAACGAGGTTCTCATCCGACATTTCCCGAATGGCGCGACCGTGCTGGAAACGACAGGTTGGTGGCAGCGCAGCGCCGGACGCGCCGGCACCAGCGCCGGACGCACGATCGTCATCCTGCACCCGCTCGCGGAGCGCGATTCGTTCGTGGAGGCGCTGGAGATGGCCATCACGGAGATCAAGGAACGCTTCAACCACCGATCCGTTCTGTGGGAGGAAGCCCGCGTCTGTGCGACGTTCTGACCGGAAAGCTGCTTCACAGCTGTCGCACAACCACACAGAGGAGAGACCATGACCTGGGAGACGATAGGAGTCGCCTCGCAAATCGCCGGTAGTGTCGCCGTGGTGTTGACGCTCGTCTACGTTGCCAAGCAGACGCGCGAGAATACTCGCAGCACCAATACGGCGGCAGCGGGCACCTACATGCAGGCGTACAGCGCAGCCTGGTCAGCAACGGCAGCCCTCGAGTCGGGCCGGATCTTCCACACCGGCCTCCACGCCCCCGACGAGCTGACCGATACGGAGCGGCCAGGGTTCGAATGTGCTGTGGCTTCGTTTCTCCCCCTCTGGGAATCGCTCTTCACAATGTACCGGGCCGGCACCGTCGCCCCGGTTCACTGGACGGTGGCCAGAGACGACATCACGTGGATCGCTCATTACCCTGGAGGGGCAGACTTCGTGCGCAGGTGCGTTGCGTCGTACGGGCAGGCGTACCCTGAGTTTGCGGCCGAGCTGAGCAGCTGCCTGGAGAGCGAATCCAAGTTCAGGCTGGCGAGCAGGGCCGCCACCACATCGAAGGAATCGTGAGCAAGGCGCTGTCCGAACGCGTGGCGTTGATCACCGGCGCCGGCAGCGAGCTCGGCATCGGCTTCGCATGCGCGCGTGTGCTCGGCCGCCGTGGAGCCCGGATTGCCATCACCTCGACGACCGAGGATCGTATCCGCGCACGGGCAGACGAGCTGCGCGTCGAGCAGGTGGACGAGGTCGAAGCCTTCGCTGCAGACCTCACGGACGCTGCGCAAGTGAGTCGACTCGTGGGCGAGGTGGTGTCCCGATTCGGCCAACTCGACATTCTGGTGAACAACGCCGGAATCAACTCCGTCGGATCGCCCTACCCCGACCGGTCGTTCGTCGATCTGAGCGAATCCGACTGGGACCGGGCAATCGCTATTAACCTGAAGACGGCGTTCAACGCCACCAAGGCGGCGATCCCGTTGATGCAGTCGCAGAGACATGGACGGATCATCAACATCTCTTCGGTCACCGGGCCGCTGGTCAGCACCATCGGATCGCCCGGCTACAGTGCCGCGAAAGCCGGTATGGACGGCCTGATGCGCAGCCTGGCCCTCGAAGTCGCCACCGAGGGAATCACGGTCAACGGCGTAGCTCCCGGATGGATCGCCACCGCCTCATCATCGGAGGCCGAGCTCGAAGCCGGCAGGTACTCGGCCATGCACCGACCGGGACGGCCCGACGAGGTCGCCGAGGTCGTGGCCTTCCTCGCCTCCGAGGGGGCGAGTTACATCACCGGTCAATCGATCGTCGTCGACGGAGGAAACACGATTCAGGAGTACAAGGGGCCCCGCGACGAGATCTGACGTTCTATCCTCGCCCCGCAGCCCCGAAGGTCCGCTCAACTCGAGGAGGCTCCCCATGCACACCCGAACGACGCCGGCGATGACGCTCCGCCTCACCGGTCTGACCCTCTTCCTGGCCATCTCAGCCTGTCAGGCCCCCGCCACAGACGACGCACCCGCGAGCGTCCCTTCCAACACCGAGGAACGAGTCGCGCGCTCCGCCTCGCTCGAGCTCGATACCGAGTACGTCGGGCCCCCGGGCGATGCGCTCACTCATCACACCTCGGGGTTCGCCAAGATCCTCTGCTCGGCGGTGTTCATCACCGGCCTCGAGGCCGACTTCGCGGCCGAGAACATCGGCTACTTCAGCAGCCACTACGCGGAGCGTGCCGAGGTGACCGAGCGCGTCGTCGACACGGAGAAGAAGGAGGTCCACCTGACGCTACCAGACGGCACCGTACGCACCGCGAGGTACCTGGGCGATCAAGGATGCGTGACGTTGCCGATCGGTGCAGACGACGTCTACTTCACTCCGATCGACATCCCGAGCACGCTCCCCGATCCGTCGACACAGCCCTGGCCGATGGGAGACGTGTTGCCAGACGAGCCGCTGCCCAGCGAGCTCGATGCGGCAAAGATCGAGCAGGCAGTGGATGCCGCGTTCGAGCCCGCCGAGGGCATGACGGCGGCCTTCGTGGTCACCCACAGGGGGCGCATTATCGGCGAGCGTTATCGCGACGGCATCACCATGAGCACGCCGCTCGAAAGCTGGTCAATGGGAAAGAGCCTTACAGCGACGCTGATGGGCATTCTCATCCGGCAGGGTGTCTACGAGCTGCACCAGCCGGCACCGATCCCCGAGTGGCAGGACGGCAACGACCCGCGTGCCGAGATCCGCATATCCGACATCTTGCGCATGTCGAGCGGACTGCGCTTCCGCAACGAGGCTGACCCGGGCTATGACGAGTCGCTGGGGTATCCCGATCACCTCTACGTTTACACAGGCACCGTCAACTCGTTCGAATACGCCGCCACGCGGCCACAGCAGTACCCGCCGAACACGGTTGGCCGCTATCGAAACTCCGATCCGGTGCTGACCAACTACCTCATACGGCTCGGCGTGGAGGGACGGGGCGACGAGTACCACTCGTTCCCGCAACGCGAGCTGTTCGACAAGATCGGCATCCGCCACATGGTGATGGAGACCGATCCCTACGGTGATTTCCTCCTGCAAGGCTACGAGTTCGGTACCGCTAGGGACTGGGCGCGGCTCGGCAACCTCTACTTACAAGACGGCGTGTGGGACGGCGAGCTCATCCTGCCGGAGGGTTTCGTCGAGTTCGTCAGCACCCCGGCGCCAGGCTGGGTGGCTGATGGGAGACCCATCTATGGCGGCTTCTTCTGGATCGAGAGCGAGAACGGCAGCAACGGCATCCCGGCAGAGGCCTACTCGATGCAGGGTGCCGGCGGGCAATCGACCACCATCATCCCGTCCCACGACCTCGTGGTGGTCCGCCTCGGCCACTACAAGGGCGGACGTCCCGGCGCCGAAGGGCTGAGGAACGCCTTCGCCCTGCTGATGGAGGCGGTGCCCGACAACCGGTAACTCTAGGTGGTTTCTCGGTCTGCGACGCGACCGAGCCCCCGACGAGAAAGCTCCTTCAGATACTGCCAGCCGATCACCGTTCCCGTCAGACTCGCCGCCAAGCCGCCGAGCAGGAATGTGATGACCAGCAGATCCCACAGGGGGCGTCGTTCATACAGCCACGGCAGATCGAAGCTATGGAACCCTTGAAACAGCCAGCGGTTCAGACGAGAACGTGCCGTGTGACGCGCCGCGATCGTGCCGCGGCGCGGGTCCAGGTATAGCCAGGTTCTCTCGACGTCATCGAACTTGACCCGAAGTACGGGCAAGGGGCGGTCTCCTGCTCGGGAGTAGTAGTAGACATCGTGCCGTTGGAGTAGGTCTGTCGCCAACGGCTTGGCGTTCGGCACAGCGGCAGTCGCAGCAGCGAGGAGCGCCTCGACGCCGAGGGTATCCACGCACTGTGACCCTTCGTCGCCATCCTCGACCAGGATCGAGCTGCCATTGGCGGCCAGCAGGAAGTAGTAGGGACGCCCGCGGAACTGTACGAGCTCTAGCTCCGCAACAGGCGCCGTGCTGCATCGAGCCATAGCCGGATCCGGAAGATCAAAACGCTTCAGGTCCAGCGCTCCCCCGGCAACGATGCGCACCTGCTCACCGGTGGCGGAGCTCGAAGGGCTCCACCCCCAGGGACCCATCGACAGGAGTCCACTGAACATCCAAGTAACCGTGGTGACACCGAAGACGAGGCCGCTGAGATAGTGCCATCGCTTCCAGCCGCGGTATGGGACTCCCGTCCGGGTACCCTCGGGAAGCCGGTGTCGCCTCGTTGGTGACCATCGGACGAGTCCGACCACCAACCCTGCCAGGGCCGCCAGCGTGGCGAGCAAGGAAGCGTAGATGATGACGCTGGACCAGAGGTCCAGGTGTTTGCGCAGAGGAAGCACATAGATCCAATGGGGAATCGCCCCGAACCAGGCCGCGAAGCGACTGCTTCGGGTTGTTCGGAGGACCACCTGTCCGCTCACATCAGAGATGTAGATGACGGTGCCGGCACCGTCGTCGACCCCGACCTTGTGGATCGGCGCCAGAACCCGATACTGGCCCTGCACGGTCCACTGGTCGGGAGAATCGGCTGCGATCATCCCGAGATGCCGAGCACCGTAGCCGGCCGCACTCGACCGTGACAGCGAAGGATCCGACAACCACGCTCGCGCTACGTGCACTGCCTGGGGGCGTGAGTACCCTTCGAACCTCGTACCGTCGTCGGCGAATACGGA
>DASCOT010000004.1:0-11130 GCA_036012155.1 Acidobacteriota bacterium | reverse complement strand
CCCGTCCGACCCCTGCGGCGAGCCAATCGCGCCACTGCATGCAGGCACGCTCGAGCACCAACTCGCCCAGCGGCAGGGCGAGCCCGGTCTCCTCGGCCACCGGGATGAACTGTGACGGCGGCATCAGCCCGTGCTCCGGATCGTTCCAGCGAAGCAGCACTTCCACGCCGCCGACGAGTCCCGAGTCGGTGTCGCAGATCGGCTGGTAGGTAAGCTCGAGGCCGTGGCCGGTGAGCGCCCGGCGTAGGCGGCTGGCGATGTCGAGTTTCGACGTTGCGTCGGTGGCCATTCGATCGCTGTAGAAGAGATGACAGTTACCACCCTGCGCCTTGGCGTGGGCGAGCGCCATCCCGGCGTGCTCAATCAGGCCGTCGCAGCACTCGCCGTCGTCGGGGAAGATGGCGACGCCGACGCTTCCCGTAGTCCGCAGCTCGGCTTCATCGATGCGAAACGGCCTGGCCAGCGTTTCCAGCAGGCGGTGCGCAATATCACGCGGCTCGGAGGCATCCCCGAGTCTCGACAGCACGACCATGAACTCGTCGCCGGCCAGCCGCGACAGAGTGGGGTCCGCACCGTTCGCACCCCTTGCCAACGTGTCGTCGGCGCGCAGACACTTGGCGAGCCGTCTGGCTGCATGCTGCAGGAGCTGATCACCGAAGTCGGGTCCGAACCCCTCGCTGATGGTCTGGAAGCGATCGATGTCCAGATGCAACACGGCTACGCGTCGACTCGTTTGCCGGGCGTCCTCGAGGGCGTGCTCGAGGCGATCGACGAACAACCGTCGATTCGGCAAACCGGTGAGCGTGTCCCGATATGCCAGGAACCGAATCTCGGCTTCCGCGACCTTACGCTCGGTAACGTCCTGTACCGTCCCGCACGGCCGTTCGTCGCCGCTCCGATCGGCTGTGATCTCTGCTTGCTGGAACAGGTGTCGCGCGTCTCCATCGCGCTGCCGCGCCCGGTAGTCGAGTCGATGGGGTCCGCGCCCCTCGATCGCTTCCTGGAGCGCTTGGCGGACCTTGTCGACGTCCTCCGGATGAACCCGTTCGAGCCAGGATTCGAGCCGAACAGTTGCCGTCTGATCGACCTGGAAGATCCGAAACATCTCCTCGGACCAGACAAATGCCTCGTCCTCTGCCAGGTACATCCAGTTCCCCACGCCGGCAATGCGCTGAGCCGCCGCCAAGCTCGCGCGATCGGCGGTGAGCTCACGAACCGTGGTGCCGGCGCGAAGCATGTGGCGCAGACGCTGGCGCAGCGTTTCGATATCGGCCTGCATTTCGACGAAATCCGTGGCGCCCGCCTGAAACGCCAGTTCCAAGGTTGCCGCGTCGCTGTTGTCGATCATCAGCAGCACTGGCAACTGACGCCTCGACGGTTCGGCGCGCAGGCGGCGACACAGTTCCAGGCCATCCATTTCCGGCAAACGGAGGGCGGCGAGTATCAGATCTGGTCGCTTGCCATCGAGCTCAGCCAGCGCCTGCTCCGCCGATGCAATCTCCTTCACCTGCGCGACTGGCGATATCGCGGTGGCCGCGAACTCGCGGGTCTGCGCGTCGCTGTCGACCAGCAGCACGGTCGAGCATTGCCGATTGGGATCAATCATGGCGAATCAAGAAGTTAAACTTAGTTACTTAAACAAAGTATTAATGCTTAAGAACTTTCGTTAATCATTATTTCCCTGTTGAAATAAGGAAAAACCATCACAAATTACACAAACATAGCTTTTCGTGACCCTCCATGGCCGCCTTCGAGCATCGGTGCCCATCAAGTCATACCAGAACGCACCTCTCCGGAGATCGGTACGGCTAGCGTCTGCCGCCGGCCAGCCCCCGGGCCTCCGGCATGCGTCGCAATGCCAACATGTTGGCGATGCCGACTCCCGGTCCGATCGCCAGGATCGCGAACGCTGCTCCCCAACCGAACGACTCGACCAGCGACGGCACCAGGCGCACGCTCACCGTCGTGAGCAAGAACCCCATCGCGGTCTGCATGGTCAGCGCGGTACCGACGTAGGCGGGATCACTCAGCTCACTGACTGCTGCACTGAACTGGGCGCTGTCGGCAACCACGGTGAAGCCCCAAACCAAGCACACCACGGTCAACAACAGCGGCCACGCTCCGAGCCAGCCCGCCAGCAGGGCACAGCCTGCAGACACCCCCATGGCGACGCTCGTAGTGACGGTCCGGCCAACCCGATCGGCCAGGGCACCGGCAAGCACCGAGCCGGCTCCTCCCACCGCGATCGCAGCGAATCCGGCGACGCGTGCCAGCGGCTCGCCGTAGCCAGCGGCGTGGTAGCTCTCGAGGAGCAGGATCGGCGCCCACGCCCACATGGCGTACAGCTCCCACATGTGGCCGAGGTAGCCGAAGTTGGCTCGCCGGGTCGCGCAGGCTACGCGCCGCCTGCCGCCAATCGAATCGAGTCGCCGGTGGCAGGTGCGGCCCGGGACGGACCGTTCGAGCGACAATCGCGGCCGCCACCACGGCCGACCCCGACGCGGCCAGCATGACCGCCCGCCAGGGAGGGAGGCCGTCCGGCGAGGTCGATAGCGGCAACACCGTGAACAGATGCGGCAACGCGGTGCCGATCGTCGTCGCACCGACCAGAGTACCGATCGCCAGGCCACGCCGGCCCTCGAACCAGCTCGCCATGAGCTTCATAGCTGGCGGGTACACTCCAGCCAGGCACGCGCCCGTGGCCCCTCTTAGCACCAACACCACGAACAGTCCCGGCTCGATCAGAGGAATGGTGGCGTTCAGAGCCGCGCCCAACACAGCGCCGAATTGGAACAGGCGGTGTGCAGCAACGCGGTCGGCGACGTTGGTGATCGCCAGCCCGAGGGCCCCAACCACGAACCCCAGCTGTACGCTCACCGTGAGCCAGGCGCGCTCGCCGGCACCGAGATCCCATTCTGCAGTGAGCGCCGGAACGACGGCGGACGCCGACATCCACAGCGACATCGCCAGAAGCTCTGCCACAGACAACCACAACATCACTCGCCAGCGGTCGGCCATGGCGGCATCATAGACGAGGCTGGTGGATGTCTGGGATCAACGCTCCTTCGCCAGCTAGTGCCGAGATGCACGCCGAAATACCCTGTCTGGCGAGTACGCCTAGGCCGGTTTGTCGGGGCCCTTGCCCTCGCGGAGGAACCATGAAGCTTGCGCACACCATGATTCGGGTCCGGGACGTGGAAGCCTCGGTCGAGTTCTACAGCGACTTCCTCGGCCTGCGCGAAGTGCGGCGGTCCGAGATCAACGACGCGACGCTGGTGTTCCTGGCCGATGTCGACGCGCACTACTACGTCGAGCTCACCTACAACCATGACGGGCGCGACTACGAACCCGGCAACCAGTTCGGGCATCTGGCGTTCACCACGGACGACCTGGAGGCGGTGGTTCGCGATGCAGAGTCACGAGGTTGGTGGTATCGTCGCTCTCAGCCCGATCCTGGGCGCTATATCTTCGTCAAGGATCCCGACGGCTATGATATCGAGATCCTGCAAGCCGGCTAAGCCACAGCCTCGGGTCATCTGACCGGATAGCCTGTAAGCTCGACGAATCCGCGGGCGCTGATCGCCCCGCCCGCTGCCCTGCCCCGGGCACGCACCAGGCCTTCCCAATAGCGAAACGTAGTGGCGAACTCCTGGTCAGCGAGCATCGGCTCTACCTCGAGCTCGAGCTCGACCCTCGGTACGCGAATCCGCCAGCCAGACGGGTACACGACCCCCTCCGAACTGCGCCACCGATCGGTAACCTGCACGTCGAAGTCAGCGCGCTCCAAGTGGGCCACGGCGCCGTCGCGACCGACCAGCGTTCCGCTGCTTACAGGATCGTTGCTGCCATCGTCGCGGCGCATCAGATAAAGCATCAGATCGCGCCCATCGGAGAGCTGGAGGGAAAACCAATCCCAGCCCACCTGGTGAGGCTCGAGCGCACTCGTGCTCCATTCTCGGTCGAACCAGCTGGACCCGGTGACCTCGTGGGTCGTCCCACCAAGGCGAACCACGCCAGCGGTTTGTAGACGGGTGACGCTGTAGTAGTGCGACGCGTTTCCGGCACTGGCTCCCTTACGGCTGAGGCCGTTGTCGCCGTGGGCGACGGGCGGCTTCGACGGCGCCAGGCGCAGATCGATCGCAAAGTCGTCCTCTGCGGCCGACAGCCGCAGTTCCGGGAGCCGTCCCGGTGCCATGCCGAGCACTTCAGGCACGGCGTCCATGCGCCAGCCTTCGAGCCACACCGCTAGGGGATCGGCCGTGGAGCCGGCGAGTCCCATGGCGCCACGGGCGAAGCGCTCGGCTACACGAAACTCCTCGGATGCCACGTCACTCAGTGCAAGGTGCGCCATGTACAGGTTGCGTGCAGCCCATGCCGACTGTCGTTGCGGCTCCTCCGACAACAGCGCCGTGCGGAAGAATGTCAGCTGATAGCCAAAGGCGTCGCCATCGCCATCGGTGAGATGGCCGGTGAAATACCACCACTCGTTGCGAAACTCGGAGTGCTCCGCGTGATCCCGCGGGAAAACGAACTCTCGGGGCCGTTCGGCACGCGCGAAGCCGGCGGCGTCACCGCCCAGCACCTCGGTCACCGAAACACGGGCCCGCGAAGGCGCCGGTACCGTGCCCCCAGCGCAACCGACCGCCAGGATCAGCAACAGCAGGGAGACGGGTCGCGCAGAACGGCGGCGCATGCTCATTCCTCGCGCAGCGCTGCGATCGGCGGCAGTCGCGCAATCCGTGCTGCCGGGAGTAGCCCGGCCAGAATCGCCGCCACCATCGCCAGCGTGATGGCCTGTAGCAGGATCTCGACTGGAACGTGCATCTGTAGCGTCCAGCCAAACGAGCGTTTGTTGATGACGTAGACCATGACCCAGGCGAGGCCGAGGCCGAGCGGTACGGCCAGAACCCCCGCGATGAAGCCGACCATGCCCGTCTGCGAGGTCACCATGGCCCACAGCTGCGCCGGGGTAAGGCCGGTGGCGCGGAGAATTCCGTATTCGCGCGTGTTCTCGAGCTGGATCGCCATGAGCGCGCTGAGCACGCCGATAAAGGCCACCAGGATCACCAGGGTCCGCAGCACGTCGGTAATCAGGAACGTGCGATCGAAAATGCGCAGCGCACGCTCGCGCAGTAGCCGGTTGGTGTTGACCGCGACGCGCTGCCCGGGAAATGCGTTGCGCACATCCGCCGCCAGCGCCTCGAGCGCCGCATCCGGATGCGCGACAACGGACAGACCGCTGATGCCCCGGTCGAGCCACCATCGATCGTAGATCGCACGATGCATGAGCACCGCACCACGGTCGCTGGCATAGCTGTAGTAGATGCCGGCCACACGAAAGGCACGGTTGCCCTGCTCGGTGCGCAGCACCAGATCGTCGCCGACCTCCGTAGCGTTCCGCGAGGCATACGGCTCGGACACAAGCACGTCCCCGGCAACGAAGGACTCCCAGGCATCGGGATCGCCCGCCTTCAACCGATAGGTCGACCCAACGTCGCCATCGCTGTCGATAGCAATCAGGGCAAGCTCGGCACTACCGGCAGGCAGCGTAACCATGCGCATCGTGCCAAGGCTGACGATCGCTGGATGCGATTCGAGCGCCGCTCGGCCCGACGCACCCAGCAGCAGCTCCGGCGCCTGGCCGCGTGCCGAGACCGATGACACATAGAGATCTGCTTGTAGCGTGTAGTCGAGCCAGCGAACCAACGTCAGCCGAAAGCTCGCCACCATCACGCCGACACCGATGACCACGGCCACGGCAATCATCAGCGCCGCGACAGCAACGGCCGTGCGGCTGAGGCCTGCGGCAACGCCCCGCGCCGCCAGCGTGCCCACGGGTCCGAACCAGCGGAGTACCAGTCGGCGCAACAGATCGGACATCGCTCGTGTGGCCAACGGGGTAAACAACGCGGCGCCCAGGAGCAGGGCGAACAGCCCCGCGAACGCCGGAAGGAGCCTCGTCGACGGATAGGCGATGGCGGCTGCGCCCAGCGCCACGAGCAACGCCGCGACGCTCGCCAGTCTCGGCGTCAGCGCACGTGTTCGAGCCTCGATTTCCGAGCGCGCCAGGGCCTTGCGCGGTGCGGTCCTCGTCGCCTCACGGGCCGGCACGAGCGCGGCAGCGATCGTAGTACCGATACCCAGCAACAAGCCGGCACCGAGGCTGGTCGGAGACACAGCTAGCTCACGCACCGCGACCGCGAAATACAGATCGTTGATCGTGCGTGTGACCAGATCGACAAGAAGACGCCCCAGACCGACGCCAGCGATCAACCCCACCGCGGTACCGATCGCGCCGACAAGCATGGCCTCCCCGATCACCAACCGAAAGATCTCGACGCGAGTCACACCCAGAGCGCGCAGCGCGCCGATCAGCGAGCGCCGCTGCACCACGGAGAACGTCATCGTGTTGTAGATGAGGAACATGCCGCAGACCATCGCCAATAGGCTCATCGCACGCAGGTTGGTGCGAAATGCGCGCGTCATCTGAAGCGTGGCATCGGTGCGCGCGCCGGCCGCTACGATCTGGGCTCCGGGAGGAAGTGCTGCGACGATACGCTCTAGCGCAACTGCGCTGCCGCTGCCCTCGAGCCGCAGATCGATGCGGGTCAACCGGCCCGTCATGCCCAGCAACTCCTGAGCGGTGGAAATGTCTACCACCAGCACGTCCCGTAGGCCGCCACGACCCGCCGGGTGGTCGATACCCGCCACCGCGACCATCGACAGCTGTTCTTCGCGACCATCGACTAGCACATCGATCGAGCCGCCCCGAGCGACACCGAGCGACACCGCCGTATCCGCAGTGATCGCGGCCGCCCCCGGCCTCCCAATCAGCTCCCCCAGCGGCAACGAGCTCGTCTCGTCGGGCGCTCGAGCATCCACCAGGCTAGCGGCGAGGTAAGACCGCACCAGCCCTTCGGCCAACGGATCGATCCCCAGCAGCCGAAGCGTTCGAGCCGGGTCGCGCGCCAGCGCCACATGACCCTCGACGATGGGGGCAGCCGCCCGGATGTCGAGATCTACGCGCAGCTGCCGATACGCTGCCTCGTGCAACCCCTCGCTGCCGGCAATGACCTGATGTGTTGCGGTCCCGGTAAGGGCCTCCGTCGACAGGCTGAAGGCGCGTTGCGCCGAGCCGGTGGCGAGGTCGACGGAGACGGCAACCGCTACACCCAGGGCTACTCCGAGCACCGACAGCACCAGTTGCCACCGATGCCTCAGAAAGTAGCGGTAGCTGCTGCGGCGCAACAGGGTAGCCGATTGCACCATCTGTCAGGCGCTCCCCTGCCGCGGAACCGTACGCTCTTGCAGCTGGCCATCACGGATCTGCAACACGCGATCGGCCGTTGCGGCGATCTCGCGACTGTGTGTTGCCATGATCAGCGTGCGCCCCCTCTGTCGAACCAGTCGATCCAGAAGAACGAGCACTTCCGCGCCGGTTTCGATGTCGAGGTTCCCAGTGGGCTCGTCGGCCAACAGCAACTCGGGCTCGTGTACCAGCGCCCTGGCTATTGCCAGGCGCTGCTGCTCGCCGCCGGACAGTCGGTCAGGAAAGCCTTCCGTACGGTCGGCCAGCCCGACGTCAGCCAGCAATTCCCTGGCGGCCTTTCGCGTCCGGGCGTCGAGGATGCCGCATAGCTCGAGCGGCAGGAGCAGGTTCTCCTCGACGGTCAGGGTGGGCAGCAGGTTGAAGAACTGGAACACGAAGCCAACGCGGCGACGACGGAACAGCGTCCGCTCGCGTTCGCTGAGCGTATCGATGCGCGCACCGTCTACATGCACTTCGCCGCGGGTCGGCTGGTCCATTCCGGCGATCAGGTTCAGCAGCGTCGACTTTCCCGAGCCGCTGCGTCCCAGCACTACTACGAACTCACCGTGACCGACACGAGTGCTGACGCCATCGAGGATGCGGTGCACTACGCCGGCCTCGCCGTAGTCCTTCACCAGGTCGCGTAACACGACCATCGTCCGGCGTGGCTCAGCCACGTCAATCCGCCGCTGCGATCACTTTCTCGAGAAAGCCGTCCTCCGCGTCGGGCTGAATCCAACGGATAACGACGATGAGCTCACGAGTTGGGTCGATCCATAGCAAGTTGGCCCCTCCACCGCGAGCTCCGAACGACTCCTCGGCAACGCTCGGCCACAGCTCGCCGGCGGTATTGAGCCACCACATGTAGCCATAGGTCGGGCTCAGCTCCCCTGGAGTCGTCGCGGCATCGATCCACTCCTCCGACACCAGCTGTTCTTCCCGCCATATCCCGCGGCGCAGAAACAGCAGACCGAACCGCGCCAGATCACGACTGGAGATCCAGAGCCCGCCGCCCCAGTGCCCGCCGCCGCTCACCGATTCGATCTCTACGCCGTCGATCTCGAACTTCGAGTCACGGTAGCCGTGCCAGCGCCACGATCGACTGGCACTGATCGGCGTCATGATCTCGAGATCGAGCACGTCGGAAAGCGCCCGCTTCCAAACCCGAGCTGCCGACAACGCCGTACGGTTCACCCGCACGTCGTTGTACTCCCAGAACGCTCCGGGCTCATGCAGCTCACGATCAACGCCCTCGCGTCGATCCGCCGTGTCCGCCTTGCCCCACAGCTCGCCCTCCCACTCGCTGGTCTGGCGCAGCGAATGGTGCCAAGTGATCGACGCATTCTGCTCGGAGACATAGCCACCGTCATCGACCGTGGCGGCGACCCGCTCATGGAGATCGGCAATCAAGCCGCGATCGGCGGCCACCCCGATGACCGTCGCGAGGAAGCTCTTGGTGACGCTGAATGCCATATCCACTTGGTTCGTGTCACCCCATTCCGCGACGATGTAGCCGCGATGCAGCACGAGACCGTTCATCGAGCCGCGGTCCTTCACAGGGCCGGTGATCTCCTGGTCCTCACGCCCCTCGGCTCGACTCTCGAGATAGGCGCGCAGATCGGTAGGCAGGTCAGTCTCGTTGGCCGTCGCAAAGTCGATGGCCTCCTCCAGCAAGATGGGATCGAACCCGGCCTCGGCGGGCTCGCGACGCTCCCACACATCGCCGCGACTCGGGAAGTAGATGATGGCGTCCTCGGGGTCCTCCAAGAGCTCCGGATCGAGCATCTCGTCTTCCATACAGGCCGACACCACGAAGCCCGCAACCAAGACCATCAGCGCCATCGGCAACGTGCTGCGATCCACCCTGTGAAGCCATCGCCAGCGACTCATCCCGCCCTCGTTCCGTTGGGGACAGAGCGCTCCGGAGTTGCCAAGCACGGGGTGATGCCGTCGGCGTATCCAAGATCGAACAGCATGCCTTCGGAGACCTCCCCCATCATGCGGCGCGGCTCGAGGTTGACGACGAAGAGCGCCTGCTTTCCCTGGATCTCCCGCACATCGTCACGCTCGCCCTTGATCCCGGCCAGCACGGTGCGGGACGCGTCGCCAAGGTCGACGGTGAGCCTCACTAGCTTGTCGGCCCCCGCAACCTCCTCGGCCATGAGGATGGTTCCGACGCGCACATCCAGCTTTTCGAAATCAGCGAACGAGATCATCGGCTTGACCGCGGCCGGGATCACTCGCCGGCGTCCCGATGCACGTTTTGCGGGGAAAACGCCGGCATGCATACCGCCACATACTCTGCCCCATCGGCGCCGGGGGTGCTGTACCGCACCCACTCCCCCCTACGCGCGTGCACCGCTTGGCCGCCAGTGACATCGAAACCACCGTCGGGATGCTCCACGTGCAACGTCCCCGACAACACCAGCGTGTACTCATCGAAGCCCGGCGTCTGACCGGGCTCCCGCCAGCCGCTCGGACTGTGCATGTGAGCAATACTGACCTGCTCAGAGCCGCTGTTCATGCGGCCAACGTACTCCTCGATCACCTTCGGAACGCTCCCCGCCGCCGGGGGACGGCTGGGTGCCGTTATGTGTGTCGGCATCGAATCTCCGCATCGTATTGATCGACGGCCTTCACCGCCGTATCGAGGCCAGCCCGCATCTGGACAGCACACCGTCGGGGAGCGTCTTTGAAGAGACGAGGGGGCTGCCGGGACCTCCGCGTACCGTCCCCATGACGGCATCGCTTGTACGCTACCACGTCTCCTGTGGGGCTCTACCGCTCCTCAGAAGGCACGCCACTCGCTCCGTTCCTCGCGGTCCAGACGCCTGAGAAGTAGTCGCGACTCTGACGCCAGGCCATCTACAGACCACTGGACTCGTGTCGACCATTGAGCCCGACCACCGCCGGTGGCAAGCTTAGGTTTCAACACTGCGATTTCAGCCGCTGCTCAGCTCCCCTTTTTGCCGAGTCGCCCACTGGCAACGGGCCCGTGCCGCACCGGCGACGCTCACGTAGATTCGAGGTGAACACGATGAAGCGATGGATCCCCGTTGGCCTGCTGCTCCTGGCGGTCGCCACGATACCCGCCAGCCTTCCTGCGCAGGAGCCAGCGGAGGCCACCGCGATCACCGTCGAGCCTTCATCCCTCACTCTCGAGGTAGGAGAGAAGGCCCAGCTTTCCGCGACCGTCACAGATGCCGCCGGCAACGTCATCGAAGCGCCGGTCATCTACTTCTCCAGGGCACGCCGCAACGTCGGGGTAAACGGAACCGGCGAGCTCGAGGCCTACCGCCCGGGAGCCTTCGATATCGTGGCGCTGGTACCGAAGCCAGGCGTGGCGTTCAGTCGTCGCGACCTCTCCGATTCAGTAAGCGCCACGATTCGGGTAACGGTCCCCGACCCTCCCCTGGCGGCAGTGGAATTCGTCGAGCCACCAACGGCGTTCTATGCCGATACGCGCCTGCGATTGCAGACGCGCGTCACCGACGCTTCCGTGGCTGAGCGTGGAGATATCGCCCTCCGCTTCAGCAGCAGCGATCCGAGCATCGCCGAGATCAACGCCCTGGGCACTGCAACGCTGAAGACACCCGGCAACGTCACCCTCACCGTGACTGCCGACAACCTGAGCAGCGATCTGACGGCGCGCGTCATGGCCAACGCCACTGCATCGTTGCAGCTGGAAGCCAGCGCGCTCGAGGCGCGCACCGGCGACGTAATTCACGTCACAGCGTCACCGCGCGACGGCGACGGCAACGCGATCAACGGCCTGCCGGTGCAGTTTGCCTTTCAGTCCCGCAACGTCGAGTACGGTCTCG
>DASCOT010000003.1:0-11628 GCA_036012155.1 Acidobacteriota bacterium | reverse complement strand
GCCGCAGTTCGTCATCCAACTCGCCGAGATCGCCATGCTGTAGCCACCGCGTCGACACCGGGGCGCGACCTGGTGGTAGCTCGTCGATGCAGCTGACGTCGAGGTCTCCGTACAGAGATAGGGCTAAGCTCCGAGGTATAGGCGTGGCGGTCATTACCAACAAGTCCGGTTGGGCGTGCTGGCGCCGCCCCTTGGACCCGAGCAAGGCGCGTTGGGCGACACCGAAGCGGTGTTGCTCGTCGACCACCACAAGACCGAGCCGCTTGAAACACACCTGCGGCTGCAGCAACGCCTGGGTGCCGACGACGACCCCGCCCTCACCGCTCTCGAGCCGCGCCAGAACGTCGCGCCGCCGGGCCCCCTTAGTTGCCGCGGTCAGCGCAACGACGTCGAGGCCGAGGACCGCAGCCCACACCCCCAGGGTGCGTGCATGCTGCTCTGCAACGAGGGCACTAGGCACCAGGAGAACCGCCTGCTCACCGTGCAGGGCGACTGCGAACATGGCGCACGCAGCCACTGCAGTCTTGCCGCAGCCCACGTCGCCCTGCAGTAGGCGGTGCATCGACCGCTCCGCACAGAGATCCGCGATGATCTGGCTCGTACAGCGATGCTGCGCCGCCGTCATTTGAAACGGCAGGCTTGCTTCGACACGTCGCTGAGTGTGCTCGTCGACCAGGCGAGCCATGCCCGGCTCGGTCGCTACCCGTCGCTGTTGCAACATCAACGCCGCCTGATAGTCGATGAATTCCTGCATGATGAGGCGTCGATGCGCCGGCGAGCGGCGTGCATTCCACAGGTCGAGGTCGACGTCGGCGGGCGGATAGTGCACCTGCCGCAACGCGGTATCCAGGTCGAGCAACTGTCGCCTGTCGACCAAAGAAGGCGGCAACGGCTCGGGGATCTCTCCCAGGCCGTCGAGCGCCGACGCGAGAAGCCTCCGCATGGGCCCCGAAGCAAGGCCTCCGGCCCGCGGGTAGACCGGAACGTGGCGCCCGACATGGGGCGACTCCGGGGAATCCTCGCCCAGCAGCTGGTGGACCGGGTTCACCAGCTGCAAACCGTGCTCCTGTCGCTGTGCCCGTCCGTAAAGGCACACGCGGCTACCGACCGGCAGGGCATCGGCAACGTACCCCTGATTGAACCAGACAGCGTCGATCGAGCCGCTGCAGTCGTCGGCGCGGAGCTCGGTCCGGGAACGTCGTCCCGGACGGCCGACACGGCGAGACGAGCGCACGATCACGTCTACACAGGCTGCCTCACCCACAACGAGTTCAGAGACCGGGACGAAACGCGACCGATCTTCGTAGCGCCGCGGAAGAAAGGCCAACAGGTCGCCCACGGTCAAGACGCCGGCGCGTCGAAGCTGCTCAGCCCGACGCGGACCGACGCCGGCAACTACCTGGACGCTCTCCGCTAGCTGCATCTGCCATGCTCAGCGCGGCCGGGGCGGGAACACACGACGATCGGGCGGCGAGCCCTCAGTTCAAACGTACCGACACCAGCTTGGAGACCCCACTGTCCTCCATGGTCACTCCGTAGAGGAGGTCGGCAACCTCCATGCTGAGCTTGTTGTGAGTGATCATGATGAACTGCGCCCGATCCTGGAAGTGATGCAGCGCCCGGATGAAGCGTCCCACATTGCTCTCGTCGAGTGCCGCGTCGGCCTCGTCGAGGATGCAGAAGGGAGCCGGGTGGTATTCGAAGATCGCGAACATCAGCGACAGCGCGATCATCGAGCGCTCCCCTCCCGACATCAGCCGGATACTCTGCAGGGTCTTTCCGGGTGGCTGCGCCATGATCTCGATGCCGCTGTTGAGCGGGTCCTCCGGGCACTCGAGCCGCATCCCGGCGCGGCCGCCACCAAACAGCTGCCGGAAGATGCGGTTGAAGTATCCGTCTATGGCGGCGAATGCCTCGGTGAACCGACCGACGCATTCGGCATCGATCTTCTTTATGGCTTCCCGAAGGTTAGCGGTGGCTCCGTGCAGATCGTCCCGCTGGCCGTTCAATTCCTCGAAGCGGCCCTCTTGTGACTCATAGTCCTCGTACGCCACCAGGTTGACCGGACCGAGTCTATCAATGGCGGTGCGCACCTGCCGGATCTCCTGATCCAACGTCCGCTCGCTCGCTGCCTCCCCGGTTGCATCTGAACGATCCTCGTCGCCGGTCGCGGAAGCACCGCTCTCCAACAACGTTGCCGGTTCCATGTCCAGGCGTTCGCGAATCTGCTCATGCAGATGCTTGCGCTGTATGCGGACCTCGGCCACATGCACCTCGTGTGCTGAGCGGCGTGCCTGGGCGCGCTCGACCGCGTTGCGTCCGGCCGCAACGGCCGCCTCCAGCGCCGCCAGCTCGAACTCCTCTGCAAGGTCGCCGTCATCATCTTCCTGAAGCTGCGCCTCCAGCTCCATGCATAGCGCACTGGCCTCTTCCGCCCGCTGGTCGGCCGCCACGGCGCAGGCCTCGGCTGCCGCCCCGCTGGCCACCAAGGCCTTGGCCTCCGTACGTAGGTGTCCCAGTTCCGTTTCCTGTCGCTGTACGGTGGCCTCTGCTACCTGCAGCTCCCGGGCCGCAGCGGCTGCCTGGGCGCGCGACGCCGCAAGGGATGCTTCTGCTCGACCTACCTGCAATCGCAGGGCGTCGATCTCCGGCGAGGGCCCAGCCTCCGGCGTCGACGTGGCGGCCGGTAGCTCTAGGCGCACACCGGCCCGAGCTCCCTCGTCGATGCGACAGACCGATTCATTGCGGTAGCGGATCTCCGAACCCCTCGCCCACACCTGACCGCCGGTATCTACGAAGCCGTGCTCGGTGTGTTCGGCCGCGAGGCGCAGTGCCTCCTCCGGACTCTCTACCAACCACACATCGGCCAGGAGGTCATCCAGAACAGCCTGGGCTGCAACGTCCCGACCGCGAACGCGCGACGCCAAAGGCTCCAGAGCCTCCTCAGGTGGCGGGCTGACAGACTTGGCGATCCCAGGGCACCGAAGAGCCGCCGACACTCCACGGCGCGCCTCTGCGGCCTCCAACCAGGGATCGATCTGGTCCGCCGAGAGCATCGGCAGACGCAGGCTCTCTCCCAAGGCCAACGCAGCGGCGCCTCGGAGCTCGGTCTCAGCCTCGATACCGGAGGCGAGCGTGCTGAGCTCCATCGTGTTGTCCGACGCCATGGCGGAGTCGAGGTGTGCAATCGGGTCGAGGCGCTGACGAGCCTCTTGGAGTAGCCGCTCGGCCGACCGTGCCGCCTGGTCGCCTTCGCTCGATGCGCTGCGGCGCACCTCTACGATCGAGCGGGCCTCGTCGCGACCGGTCTGCACGGCTTCGAACTTGCGCTGCACCTCATTCTGGCGCTCGACGACGAAGGCGGCTCGGTCGCGTTGCCGCGATGCCTCCGACCGGGCGCGCTCGTGCTCCACCTGAGCGTGATACAGCTTCTGCCGGTATTGCTCACGCTCCTGCCGCTGTTCGCGCCCCGCCTGGCGGGCACGCTCCCATGCTCGCGTCGCCGTTTCGAGCTCGTCGCGAGCGACCTGTTCCCCGAGGCCTGCCGCTTCGGTCGCCATATTGGCGACTCGCGCCCCCTTCTCGGCCGCCTGCAAGCGCATCCGGAACCAGCTCTGCTCCAGTCCGCGCAAGCGGTCGCGCAGCGTGCGGTATCGTCGTGCGCGGCCGGCCTGCCGTTTGAGGCTCCGCATCTGACGGGCGACCTCCTGGCAGATGTCATCGACACGCGCCAGATCCTGCGCCGTGGCCTCGAGCTTGAGGTTGGTACCGTGCCTGCGGCGGCGGTACAGCGAGATTCCGGCGGCCTCTTCGATCGGGGCACGGCGTTCCATGGGGCTGGCCGAGAGGATCTGATCGATGCGACCCTGGCCGATGGTGTAACAGGCGCGCGCCCCCAGGCCGGTTCCGAGCAGACGCTCACGAACGTCACGTAGAAGGCACTTCTTGCCGTTCAGTAGATACTCACTATTGCCCGAGCGGAACAATCGGCGGGTGATCGCCAACTCGGCCTCGGGATCTTCCGCATCCGCGATACGCGACTCGGACGCACCATTGCCGCCGTTGGTTTCGACTCCGTGACCGTTGCCCTCGATGCCGGGTGCAGGGGTGGTGAACAGGTCCACCTCTGCCTCGCGGCGGGTCGTCAGATGCAGCGTTACTTCGGCCGTGCCGGTGGGTTTACGCCCGGCGCTTCCCTGGAAGATCACGTCTTTCATGCGCTGGGCGCGCAGCAGGCTGGTGCTCTGCTCGCCCAGGGCCCACATGATGGCGTCGGAGATGTTGCTCTTGCCGCACCCGTTCGGGCCGACCACCGCGGTGATGCCCTCCGGAAAGACGAGCTCCGACGCGTCGGCAAACGACTTAAAGCCGCGAATATCGAGCTTCGATAGACGCCACACGGGCACCTACCTCCAGTCCCTTTTACACCCGAGAGCGGGCACCCCAGACGATGCGCAAGCCGAGACCCCCTCGCTTCGCTTTCGCCCCACCGGCGGCGAGTGTAGCACGGTCTGCCGGCGCCACCTACGTGAGGGTGGTGCGAACCCGTGCGTGCGAGAAGGCTAGCACCAAGTCGGTTTGCGGCCTCTTTTTCCCGTCGGTAGACTCCGCTTCGGAAGCCGGCGTAGCTCAGTGGCAGAGCAGCTGATTCGTAATCAGCAGGTCCGCGGTTCGAATCCGCGCGCCGGCTCTGATATCGACGAACCTTCCCTGTGGAATCTGATTCTGCGAGCACGCGCGTGCGTGCTTATCGGGAGCATAAGCTCGAGCGCCTTGAGTGGCTGGCGGAGGGGCACCTCAGCTCTCGAGTAGGACGCTTCTTCAGATCAAGGATCAACGCATGAGCGGCGACGCGATGGACACCGAGCAAATCCGCCAGCAGTTCCCCGCCCTCGAACGTCGGGTCAACGGGCAAGCTGTCGCCTACTTCGACGGCCCGGGAGGCACCCAGGTACCCCGCGCGGTGGTGGACGCCATCGTCAACTACCTCTATGGACACAACGCCAATGCCGGCTGGTCGTATCCGTCGAGTCAGGAAACCGCTGGCCTCATCGACTCAGCGCGCCAGGCTGTCGCCTGCTTTCTGAACGCGGACGCGTCGGAGGTGGTCTTCGGCAACAACATGACGACCCTGACCTTCAAGTTGGCGCAGGTCCTCGGGCCGATCTACGGACCGGATGCCGAGATCGTAGTCAACGAGCTGGAGCATAACGCCAACGTGGGCCCCTGGGTCGAGCTCGGACGACAGACGGGGGCCAAGATCCGCGTTGCCAAGATGGACCCGACGACCGGTCAGATCGACTGGCCGGACTTCGAAAGTCTATGCAACCGACAAACTCGCCTGATCTCCATCGGCGCTGCCTCCAACGCCCTCGGCACCATCAACGACGTCGCCAGAGCAGCGGAGCTGGCCCGAAGCGTCGGAGCGCAGCTGTTCGTCGACGCAGTACATTTCGCCGCCCACGAGCTCATCGATGTCCAGGCGATGGGCTGCGATTTCCTCGCTTGCTCCGCGTACAAGTTCTACGGCCCACACGTGGGGATCCTCTTCGTCCGCAATGAGCTACTCAGCTCACTCGAGTTCCCGAGACTGGATCGGGCTCCGAGTAGTCCCCCGGCCCGGGCTGAGACCGGCACCCGGAATCACGAGGGAATAGCCGGCGTCGGCGCCACGGTCGATTTCCTCGCCTCGCTCGGAGGCGACGGCGATCGGCGCCAACGTCTCGCCAGTTGCTTCGGCACCCTGCACGCCTCGGGAAGCCAGCTTGTGAAGCAACTATGGGATGGACTCTCTGCTATCGAGGGGGTCCGCGTCTTCGGCCCGCCGCCGGAGGCGCCACGCACGCCAACCGTGAGCTTCAGCATCGACGGGACGCTGGCCGAGGCGGTGAGTCGGCAGCTGGCGGAGGAGGCCATATTCGTCAGCCACGGTGACTTCCTAGCGCTCACGGTGGTCGAGCGCCTGGAGCTCGCAGAGACCGGCCTGGTGCGCGCCGGCTGTGCTTGCTACACGACGGCGGAGGAAGTGCAGCGATTGCTTGACGCCGTAGGGCGAATAGCGCACAGAGGCGCGGCGCGCCAAGTGGCCGTGTCCCCCGCTCCGTAGGCGACGAGCGACAGCCGGCCGATCCTTTGGGCTATTGGATGTAGCCCAGCGCGCGCAGTCGGTCGCGCTCGGCTTCCGTAAGACCCTCCGCGCTATCCGGCTCGACCCGGTTGAGCAGAACTCCCTCGTGCCAGGCCCGTAGCTCCTCGGAGAGTTGCGCTACGACATCGGGATTGTCGGGGCCCACGTCGATCTGGTCCAGCGGATCGTTGGCGTAGTCGAATAGCTCGAACTCTGCCTTCCCTTCGGGACGGGTGGTGTTGTGTACCAGCTTCCACCCGTCGGCCACGATGACAAGCTGTTCTACCTCATCGGCCAGCGGCTCGTCGCTGTCGATCGAGGCGCGCTCGGCAAAAGCCGGGCCCGGTACCCAGCCGAGTCCGGCCGGCGCCTCGGGGCGGGCCATGAGGGGTAGCAAGCTCTGTCCCTGGGCCTGTGTCGGTACCTCGAGCCGGCTCAGATCGAGGAGCGTCGGATAGACGTTGATCGACTCAATGACCGTGTCGCTTCTTGCCGCCGGAATCCGCCCTGGCCACCAGAGCATGAGCGGGATGTTGAGCATCTCGCCGTAGGCGTCCCAGCCATGGAAGTGCTTGCCGTGCTCGAGGAAAGCCTCTCCGTGATCGCTCATGAATGCGATCACGGTGTCGTCGGCGATACCCAACCCAGCGAGGCGCTGAAGCAGCCGGCCGATCTCCACGTCCATGGCCTTGATCGAAGCGTCGTACCAGTCCAACTCCGTGTCAACGAAGACTCGTGGGTCGATTCCGGCACTGTCGAGCTCTGCGGTCGTAGGGAGGCCGTCCTCCCGCATGTGGTCGTCGACGATATGTTCCCGAGCGGCTTCAACTCGTTCGCGGTGGGCCGCGATCTCCTCGGTGTCCGTATAGAGCGTGTCGTACGGCGCATAGGGCTCGAACGGGCTGTGTGGGTCGAATACGTGGAGAAATACGAAGAAAGGCGACTCGTGATGCAGGTCGATCCAGTCGAGCAGCCGATCGGTGTAGGTACGGGCGGTCTTGGCTTCCGAATGATCCAGATCTCCCACCGAAGCCGCCTCGTGGAGCACCTCGGCACCCTGATGCAGGTTGGTGAGCTGGCCGGTAAACGGTATTGAAGAGGTGTGGAACGTGGCGTAGCCAGCAGCCTGATAGACCTCCTCGAGCGTCGTCACTGAAGCCGGTAGCCGATGGATAATGTCGGTGATTCCATGGGCGCTCGGATACAGCGACGTCAGGATCGAGGGAACCGAGACCTTCGTCCAGGTGCCCTGTGAGACCGTGCTGGTGAAGACCGTACCGGCCTCGGCAAGAGCTGCCAGGTTGGGGGCGTTGTCGCGCTGGCCCCCGTACCAGGGAAGCCGGTCACGTCGCAACGTGTCAGCCAGGATCAGGATCACGCCACGCGGCGGCGGCGTGTCGGCCACGAGCTCGGCGCGTGCGGCGCTGGGCGGCGCCACCCGTGGGCTATCGCCACGCTGGCGTACGGCCGGCGTGCCCCAATAGGCAATCGCCCCGTCCGCATCAGCGATGGTGCTGAGAGAGAGCTCGATTCGCCGGCCAGCGTAGGACGAGAGGTCTACGACTACGCTTTCCCAGCGATCCGGGGTGCTGATTGTTCGGCGCAAGAGCGGCTGGTCGGCGACGGAGACCACGAAGGTCACAGGCCCGCGCTCTATAGTTCCCAGGTTGAGGTCGAGCCACGGCCTGGTTGGAACATCGACGGTAAGCCGTATGCTCTCCGGTGCCCGCGAGACAATCGTTTCGCGGTAGATCTCCCCGAGCCCGTGCCAGCCAACCCCCGACGGGATCGAGCTCAGGTGCTCGAGTCGCGAGACAAGCCGGATCGACTCGATGGCGAACTCCGCGTCGGCTACATCGCTGGGGCGGATCGCCAGGTGGCGGATCGAGCCCATAGAGATCGTCCCCATGAAGTTGGCCATGCCGCGGTTGAGGGTTACGGTCTGAAACTCATCGCTCGGCGCGACATCGGCCATGACCGCAAGGGTGCGGTTCTGGGTCGCGTCGTGGAGCACTTGCTCATCGTCGATCTCCGGCGAGAACGCAAAGCTCAGGCCTGTGCTCGTGCCGGCTGAGACCCGCAGGCGAATCTCGGCGGAGTGGAACGAATCGGAGCTCGTGGCAGCCACGGGCACGGGAATGTGGAGGAAGGGAGACTCTCCTGTCGTTCTCCCGACGAGAGCTCCGTCGAGCAGCGCCAGGCCTTCGATTTCCTGTATCGCGCGCGCGCCGAACAGCGTAGCGGTCGCATCCTCCCCGGGGCTGCTGCCGGCGGCGAAATCCCAGAGGATTGGTTCGAGAGGCGCGGTCGGTGGAGTTGCGGTGACAGCGGCCTCACCGAACACGTCGATTAACCGAACCGAGCTCGGGATGTCGGCATCGCCGCTTCCCGCGCAGCCTGGTGCAACGGCGGCGAGGAGCAGGAATACGGTGGTTCTATATGTGCGCGGCAGGATCATGGCAGCCTGGGGTTGAAATGGAGGGGCCGATTCCCGAAACCCGCCGGATTGTGTCGCTCGGCACCCCTGCAAGCAAGGCGCCCCGCATGGGCGCCGTAGCGGATCGTAGAGGATCTGCAAGCGATCCTGATTCTCGAGAGCCGATCGAAGTGTCTTCGCAGAGCGCTGTAGAGATCGCCTGCGGTCCTCTGAATCGGGCCACCATGACGGGCCGTGAGGGACCGCTGGCCGGGGACCTTTCGGCCATTAGAGATACCAGGTCGCCGTAGCACGGGGACCCCGTAATCTGCGAGTAGACCGGATTCAACGAAACCGGCCTGTTTTCGGGGGCCTGGACCCACCAAAACACCCCCTGTAGGGGCTAAATCGGTATCAAAACGGTATCAGCGTTTTCATGGGGATGGCGTGAAGGCGCTCGGTGTCGCGTGCTCGAAGGGGGAGTAAGCTCCAGCGCATGAAGCTCACCCCCAGCACCCAGATCGCCCACGTAGACGGCATCTGGATCGAGACATCCTCAGCCCTGCGAGACTGCAACATCCGCACGCTGGCCGACCTGTCGCTGGTCAACCTGGCAATGACACCGACGGCGATCCCCGAGCAGCAGCTAGCGTTACTGCTGGAGGCCGCTGAGGGGCCGGGGTGGAGCACCGGGAGAGGTAGCCCTACGGATCCCCGTCGGCACGAGCCGGTTCAGTTCCTCGAACCAGTTGAGGACCACGTTGAGTCGTGTGCTGGGTGCCGTGCCGCCAGTTTCATCAGTACCAGCGGGTACTAACACCAGAAATCTCTGGCCATCGGCGGTGACATCGAAGTTGCTGAGGGTACGTATGACGATGTCCGAGACTTCAACAGGGTCCGAGGCGGAAAACGACTCCAAGTCCACTTGTGCAACGAGGATGCCTGAGCTTACGGGGGAGGTGTAGTAAATCTCCCTTCCATCCCGCGACCAGCGAGGCCACCAACCACCACGGGTACTCGTAGAGACCGGAAATCTCCGGCCGCCCGATACCTCCCTCACGTACACCTCAAATGACCCGGTCTCGTCCGAATGAAAGGCGAAGAAGCGACCGTCCGGCGAGAAGCTGGGCCAAGCCTCACGGGCGACGGTATCGACGAGCATTTCCGTTTCACCTGTATCGAGAGCCAGTCTCCCCACGTCGAGATTCGATAGGATCCCGCTCATAAACAGCAGCATCTCGCCGTCGTCCGAGATCGATGCCGGGTACACGTCAGCCTCTGTATCCAACACCAGCTCGGCGTCGAGACTCCGGTCAGCCCGGCGCTTGAAGATGTCGTAGTTGCCACCCCGATCCGACTGAAAGAAGACCCACCCTCCATCGGGCGACCAAACGGGCCCTTGGTTGTTGCCCTCCGTGGTCAGCAGCACCCGGCTGGCCCCTCGTTCGATCTCGTAGATCCAGATATCCCAGTTCCCATCATCTCCCTGGATTTGGAGCGCGATGCGCTGGTCATCCGGCGACAGGGATCTTGGTCATCAATACAGACATTTGTCTCGTATGCTATCGCACTCTGGAGATCAAGTATGGCGCGAACACACTCCGATGGCGTCGCCTGGGCGACGGGCCCCCGCGGGCGCGGGGTACCGCACACCCCGCCGAACCGCTTCGAGCGCCTGTGGATCGAACCCCTCGAGGCGCCCGCCGCGCGCGTCGCCACGCTCTACATGCGCGACACCACGCGCAGCATCATCGCGCGCAACAACAGTCCCGACGTGCCGTTCGACGCATGTCCCGTGCGTCGGTGGTAATAGGGTGCGTGCGCCGCATTTCGTCCCAGCTCAATGTAGCCGGTGAACTCCAACAGAGTCTCGTCCGGGTTAGCTCTCGGCGTCACCTACGACGAGCGTGCTGGTGCCCCGGCCGAAGATGTCACCGTCCAGCGCCACGTCGTAGTCGACGGTCAGGTCCGGTCTGACGTAGAAAACAAAATCCATTTCCGGACTGCGGAATCCGTGTGCTCCGGGCATCAGGTTGGCGCCGAGGATTCGGTCGACGGGGAAGGTCGCGAACCCGTCGACGAGCGAGTCTGCGGAGCCGCGTGCGTCGATGTCAATCCGAGTACCGCGTAGCACTATAACCGTCGTGCCTCGTCCGTCTACCAGCGGGTCAAGTGAGGGGTCAAACTGGAGCGTTCCGTCAACCTGCACAGTGAAGTCAAGTCTCGGTTCTGGGGTGCGGCGGGTAACCATTGTGAGCCCATGGCCGCCGGGCATTAGAACGAATGGCATCGGATCGGATGGCCCAATAAAAGGGCCTTCCCCTGCCAGGTTGAACTCGGTGTAGCTCAACTCGCTGACATCGATACTGATCCCGGTGAGCCCGTTGAGCACCAGCGCCTTCGTACCCCGTCCACCTACTAACGGGTCAATTGACGGATCGAACTGGAGCGTCCCGTCAGCCTGCACAGTGAAGTCAAAGCCTGGTTCCGGGTTACGGTTGGTTACCATTGTGAGCCCATGGCCGCCGGGCATCAGAGCGAGCGGCACCGAATCGGTCGTCCCAGCGAGTGCGCCTGCACCGACTAGGTTGTACTTGCTGTAGCTCAATTCGCTGACATCGATATCGATCTGGGTACCGTGCAGCGCCATCGCCTTGGTGCCGCGCCCGCCCACCAAGTGGTCAAGCGAGGAGTCGAACTGGAGCGTCCCGTCAGCCTGCACAGTGAAGTCAAAGCCTGGTTCCGGGTTACGGTTGGTTATCAATGCGAGCCCATGGCCGCCGGGCATCAGAACGAACGGCATCGGTTCGGTTGTCCCAGCGAGAGCGCCTGCCCCGGCTAGGTTGAACTTGCTGTAGCTCAACTTGCTGATATCGATGTCGATCCGAGTGCCATGCAGCACCATCGCCTTGGTGCCTCGTCCGCCTACTAGCGAGTCGAGCGAGGGGTCGAACTGGAGCGTCCCGTCAGACTGTACGGTGAACTCAAGTCCCGGCTCTAGGCCGCGGCTGGTTGACAGCATGACCCTGTGGCCCCCGGGCATCAGAGCGAGCGGCACCGAATCGGTCGTCCCAGCGAGTGCGCC
>DASCOT010000002.1:0-55839 GCA_036012155.1 Acidobacteriota bacterium | reverse complement strand
CGCCCTCTTGAATCGTTATCGCCGCGAGTACTTCGTGTCTCTAGACGGCAGGCTGCGACTCACCGTCGATGGGGATCAGTCGTTTTATGAAGTCGGCGGCGGCAAGAACCCCGATCTGGTTCGATGGCGCTGCGACGGCGACGAGATCATCGAGTTGAAGTACGCAATGCCGGACGAAGACGCCGCGCTGCAGGCGGGCCAGTATTTTCCTTTCAGGCTCACCCGGCACTCGAAGTATGCGAGAGGGATCAGCCTGATCCACTCCGAGCCGCCGCAACGGTACGTTCTTTGAGCCGGTGCCAGGCCCGGCGCGTACGGCTAGCAGATCGTCAAGACTCCGGCGTGAGCGTTTCGCAGGTGGCGCAATACCTCGTCGACGCAGGATCCGACATCGTCGCGATACGTCAGGCCGCGTGCCAATGATCGCTCGTTGGAGGCTTCGTACGAGAGCTGATTCATGATCGGCGAGTCCGCGAGCGTGACCGCGAGCCCGGGGACGCGCTCGCGGATCACCTGGACGAGGTCGCCGACCGTAAGGTTCGCTGTGACAATGTTGTAAACGCGATTGTCGAAGATGTTCTCGCTGATGAAGAGGTTCATCGCGTTGCATGCGTCCCGCAGCCCGCAGTACGGGCGCTTCTGCGATAGCGCCGTTCGCCAGACAGTGATCTCCTGGTCAGTGGCCGCCTGCCAGATGAACTTGTTGACTGCGGTATGGAACCGCATGCCGACGGAATACCCGAAGATCGTTCCGATTCGGAAGATGGTGTACCGCAGGCCGGACGAAGAGCCGAGCGCCTGGAGCAAGCGTTCGCCGGCCAGCTTCGAGGTCGCGTAGGGGCTCTGCGGATGCAGGTCCGACTCGGGACAGTCTTCATCGACCCGGGCGCTCTGGCTCCCGTAGACGCTGGTCGTGGAGGGAAACAGCAGCGCGCATCCATTGTCGGCGCATAGCCCGGCGACATGCTCGATACCTCGGACGTTGGTTTCTTCCACCTCGGACGCGCGATCGAAGCTCGTTTCGGCGTCGGTGAGCGCCGCCAGGTGAACGAGGACGTCACTGTTCCGCACTATCGCCAGCATCCGGTCCGAGCGGATGTCGATCTCGCTGAAGACGAACTCGACGTCGTCAGGCAGGCCAAAGAGCGACGGGTACCTCTGCGTGGCGATGTTGTCGACGAGATGAACGGTCTCGAGCCCGGGTATCCGCAGGTGCCGGATCAGGTGCGAGCCGATGTGGCCCAACGCCCCCGTGACGCAGAGATTCATCGCCGGGAGTCCATGATCCGTTTGGTCTCCGCCAACCCCTCGCGCAACCGGTAGCGCGGCTCCCATGATGTTTCGTGGTAAAGCTTCGCGCCGCTGAGCACGACATCGCCGATCTCGATCCGCTCGCGGATCTCGGGCCACGCCTTCCAAACGATCGTGCCCTGACCGAATACGTCGATGATTGCCTCAGCGATCTCCCGAACTGAGTAGTGCTCTTTGTGTACGGCGAAGAACATGTTGCCCGCCAATCGATCGTGTGAGACGCACTCGTACAGTAGGTCAACGGCGTCGCCGACATACATGACGTTGCGCGTCTGCGAGCCATCTCCGAATACGGTGATCTCTCGATCCGCCGCCGCCAGCGAGATGAAGTAGTTGATGAAGCCGAACTCGGGGAATCCTTTGCCGTAGGGGCCATACAGGTTGGCGAACCGGATCGAGAGCGTGCTCAGCCCATGAACGTGGTGGTAGATCCGATAGTACTTCTCAGCCACCCCCTTGTTTGCGGAGTAGATGTCGCGCGGTAAATCGTTGTGGGATTCGGTGACGATCCGGCCGTTTCCTCTGCCGACCACGGTGCTGCTCGAGGTGTAGATGATGCGGGCCTCCGAATTACTGCGGCGCATCGCCTCCAGTACCGTGAGGTTGCCCAGGCAGTTGATCCGGGCATCGAAGAGCGGATCTTCGAGTGAGAGAGAGTGCGACGTCTGCCCGGCACAATTGAATACCACCTCCTGATCCCGTATCAGCTCCGACATCAGGTCCTCGTCACCAATGTCGCCACGGACGAAGTCGATGGACGGCCGCACCTCATCGAGGTTCGCGGTATCGCTCTTGAGCCGTGGGTCGAGGGAGTCGACAACGGTCACCTGATGGAGCCCGTCGCGTAAGCAGCGCCGCACCAGGTTAGCGCCCAGGAAACCGGCGCCGCCCAGAATCAGGATCCTCACGACGGAGTCACGTCGAGCACATGCGGGCTCCGCGAAGCGGCACGAGGTGGCGTCAAAAACGATAGACTCCCGCAGCGGCGAGCCAGAAAAGCACGCGGCCAGTTATCGGAGACATCCTTGCCGAAGAGGAGCCTTCCAGACCGAGCGAGCGTAAATTGCAGACCAACGACGCCACGGAGCGGCCCGAGGGCGACGATGTCTCGATTCCCGAATCGTTGCATGTCGCTGTTCACGTCCGACTACGCCGCCGGTTAGCGGCAGGCGCTAGACAGAATACACAATTGCGACGCGCGTCTGACCAGCAAAGCTTTCGCGGCCCGACTCGCCGACTGCCGCATCTCGAGCATGACGGAGGCACTGTGAACGCCGCGAGCGTTGAGACGCGTGCCCGTATGGGCCTCCGTGGAGCCGAGGGCTGGCGTTGAGCTGTGGCGACGTCCCTTTCAACGATCTCGGCCGGCGAGTCCGTATGTATCGCTCGGAGATCGAAAATCAGATCTCGACCGCATTGGACACGGGGCACTTCATTCTCGGCAATAGCGGCCGGATCCTGGAGGAGGAGTTTGCCCGATACTGCAAGGTCTCCTACGGCATCGGGGTGGCCAGCGGCACGGACGCTCTGTGGCTCGCGTTGGAGGCGATGGGTGTCGAGTCGGGCGACGAGGTGGTCACGGCCGGGAACACCTGCCCGGCGACCGTCGCAGCGATTATCCAGGCCGGAGCAACGCCGGTTTTGGTGGACGTCGACCCGAGAACATACACGCTCGTCCCAGAGCTCGTCGAAGAGAGTCTCACGGACAAGACAAAGTGCGTTGTGCCGGTCCATCTCTATGGTCAATGCGCCGACATGCAGCGTCTGCAGGCCCTGTGCGACGCGCGTGACGTTGACCTGCTGGAGGACTGTGCCCAAGCCCACGGAGCTCAGCATGCCGGGCGCCGGGCTGGAGCCTGGGGATGCGCCGCCGCTTTCAGCTTTTATCCGACAAAGAACCTCGGCGCGTTCGGCGATGGCGGGATGGTCGTCACCAACGACGAGAAGCTCGCGGAACGGATCCGTTTGATGCGGAACTACGGGTACTCCGCGCCGAGCCACTCGATCTCGCGAGGCTACAACAGCCGGCTTGATGAGATGCAGGCTGCACTGCTCCTTTGGGGCCTCGAGAACCTGGAGGAATGGAATGCCCGCAGACGTTCGATGGCTGCAACGTACTCGTCATCGTTGCTCGACACGGTGGTCACCGTGCCGTACGAGTCCCGGCTCAACCACCACGTCTACCACCTATACGTCGTGCGCAGCGATGACCGAGCTCGACTCCGCTCCACGCTGGCGAGCAAAGGCATCGGCGCGGCGGTTCACTACCCCGTTCCGGTGCACCAGCAGGAGGGATTTGCCGGGCGCTGCCGGATTGGCGTGGGAGACCTACCGGTAACGGAGCAACTTTCGAGCGAGAGCCTCAGTCTGCCCCTGTTTCCCGAGCTTACGCGAGAAGAGCAGCAGCGGGTCATCGACGCGGTCAATTCGGTGGCTCGCGAGTGAGGCACCGTGAGCAGCGCGTACCATCGCTTGGCGAGCCGCCGGGCTCACTCCCAGCGAGGCTCGCTCACGGCAACACCGAGCTCGCGACGATCTGCTCCGACACCGGCACGCATGGCGCTCCAGGTGCGGCTCACCACGACACTCAACACGCCCGCCTCGCTGGCTTGCGGTAGCGCCCGCAGCCGGATCTGGCGCCAGCGGCCGTCGCTGAAGCTCTCGGAGCCCACCGCATCGGCGTTCCAGTACAGGGCCACCGACACCGGTCGCTCACCGGCGTCCGGGCTGGCGACGCGGAGGCGAAACAGCAGCGCATCCGATCCCGGCGGGGCAGCCGCAATCGGCCAACTTCCCCGTCCCGCGCTCCAGCGGAAGGGCTGTTCGTCGTCGGTCTCTGTGCCGTAGAAGCCCAGGCCTTCGGGGGGTAGCTGCCGCAACCACAGAATCTCGCCGGCTCCGACCCCGAGCACCCGTTGATCGAGCAAGGGTCGTTGCTGGCGTGTGGCGATCGTACCCACATCGACATAATCGGCCGGTACGAACGTCTCGCTCGCCTCGACGCGGAACCGCTGAGATGCTGGTCCTGCAGGCGCGCCCCAACCCGTGAACACCCGAAGGTAGTCGGGCGTGCGGCGAGTCACCCACCGCCGGCTCAGAAAGGGCTCGTCTCCCGCGACCGGCTCGAGCTCCGCAACGCCTGCCGGCGACATTCGTCGTGGATCCTGCCTCCACGGATCGAACCCGAGAATCGGCGGCAGGTAGTAATCGAACCGGTACCGGCCATTGTGATCCAGATGTCGTTCGTCAAACAGCGTATCGCCGACGTACAGCCGCACGCTGATACCGCCTTCGGGTAGCTCCGGGTGCGAGTAATAGATGGGAATCCGCATCACGGGACCCCAGGGGGGACGCACGATGCCGCCACTGTCACCGCGCGTCCAGCGGAACTCCCGTGGCCCTTCAGGTAGGTTGACTCGCTCCGTTTGATAGAACCCGACTTCGTACTCTCGGGGTCGGTCATACAGCGCAACGCGGACCAGCTCGACCACCGAGAGCAATAGATAGGCGCCGAGCAGCGCTGAGAGCACCCTATGCTCCCGCACCGTCGTGCGAAACCGATCGATACGGCCCACGCGGTCACCCACTGAAATACAGATACGCTGCCAGGATCGCCAGCAACACGCCCGCCGACGCCATCACATCCGCCTGCGTCCAGCTACGCCGCGAATCCTGCCGATGCTCATCGGTCAACGTTCCATAGGTCAGCCCGCTGATCCTCTCGTAGTCTGGCTTGGCGGTGCCATAGCTGACCGCGACCATGACGCCCACGCAGATTAGCAGGATCAGGATGCTGTAGTACTGGAAGAATGTGTGGTTGACGATCCAGAAGAACGACCCCTCGGAGTAGCCGCCCTCGAACCCGCTCAGCCCGAGCTTGACGGGCGTATCCACGGCCAGCCGGAACAGCCCCATCGCGAAGCCGACGGTGAGCGCCGCCAGGCATCCGTGGGCGTTGAGACGCCTGAAGAAGACCCCGAAGAAGAAGACTACGAAGATGGGCGGCGCGAGGTAGGCTTGCACGCCCTGGAGGTAATCGTACAGGCCACGACCGCCCTGGATGACCGGGATCCATGCGAGGCCGACGAGCACCATGATGCCGGTAGCGACGCGGCCGATCCAGACGAGCCGGTGCTCGGAGACTCCGGGGTGGAGCTTCTTGTAGAAATCCATAGTGAACAATGTTGCCGAGGCGTTGAAGACGCCGGCGAGCGAGCTCATGAGCGCGGCCAGTAGCCCGGCCACGACGATGCCGCGGATGCCGGACGGCAATACCGTGGCTACCAGCAACGGGAAGGCCTTTTGCGCCTCGTCGCGGATGATATTGCCGTCGGCGTCGAGTAGCTGGCGCTGTAGCTCGGGTGCGGCGCCGCTAGTAGCCAGCGCGAAGGCGATCATTCCCGGAATGATGAAGATGAACACCGGGAGCAGCTTGAGCACGGCGGCGAAGATGCTGCCGCGTCGCGCCTGCTGCTCATTCGGGGCGCCGAGGGCACGCTGGACGATGTACTGATCGGTGCACCAGTACCACAGGCCGGCAACCGGGGCGCAGAACAGCATGCTCAACCACGGGTAGTTGTCGTTGAAGTACCAGGCTTGGCGGACCATCTGGCCGGCAGCGTCAGTCTCGAGCACCGGTGCCCAGGTGCCGATGACCCCGTCGGGCACGATGGGCTTCCAGAGGTTGAACATCTCGGTGCCGGCGATCTCGCGAAGCGCGCCCCAGCCGCCCAGCGCGCCGAGCCCGTAAACCGTGACCAGGGCCGATCCGAGAACCAGAACCACCGTTTGCAATGCCTCGGTATAGGCCACGGCCCGCAAGCCGCCCACCACGGTGTACAGCCCGGTGAAGACGATGACCAGAATCGAGCCGAGCCAGAAGCTGTCGAGCGGACCGAGGCGCAGCTCCGGCAGCAGCACCGAGAACACGATGCCGCCGGCGAAGATTCCCACGGCGATCTTGGTGAGCACGTAGGCGACCAGGGAGATGATCGACAGCACCCAGCGGTTTACCGGGCTGAAGCGGCGTTCGAGGAACTCCGGCATGGTGAAGATCTTCGAGCGCATGTAGAAAGGCACCATGAGCCAGCCGAGCACGAGCAAGCACCAGGCATGCAGCTCATAGTGCGCCATGGCTACACCGTCGGTGGCGCCGGATCCGGCCAGGCCGACGAGGTGCTCGGAGCCGATATTGGAGGCGAAGATCGAGGCGCCGACGATCCACCAGCTGAGGTTGCGGCCGGCCAGGAAGTAGTCGTCGGTGGTGTCGCTGCCCTTGGCGATGACCCACCATGCGAGGCCGAGGAGGCCGCCGAAGTAGAGCGCGATGATTAGCCAGTCGAGGGACGCCATCGCAGAACCCTAACCCATCGATGTGCTGTTGACAGGATGGCGGTCAGCGCCTGCCGAGCTCGGTCGCAACGCAGCGCGACCATGGGATCCACGCTCGACGCGCAGGCCAGCGTAGGTAGTTGAAACAATTACCCGAGAGGTAATGTTCCAAGCTCTGCCGACGCGGCTATGCTGGAAGCGGCAAGGAGTGCGACGGTGAAGAGCAGAGCCAAGGGGCTGAGTCCGGTGGGCCACGTGCTGCGCGATTGGCGTCGCGTGCGCGGCAAGAGTCAGCTCAGCCTGGCACACGACGCCGATGTTTCGGCGCGTCACTTGAGCTTCATCGAGACCGGCCGCTCGCAGCCCAGCCGTCGCATGCTGCTGACCCTGGCGCGCACGCTGGAGATGCCGCTGCGTGGCCAGAACTCGCTGCTAGAGGCGGCTGGCTACGCGCGGCTGTATGCCGAGAGTCAGCTCGACGACCATGAGCTGGCGCAAGTACGTGGTGTGCTCGAGTTTCTGCTGCGGCGCCACGAACCCTATTCGGCGGTAGCACTCGATCGCTGCTGGAACGTGCTGCTGTCGAATCGTCCCTTCGATCTCACGGTTGCCCGTCTGGTCGATCTCGATTCGATCTTCGGCGACGCCGGCGTCAACTTGATGAAGCTGCTCTTCCATCCTGACGGCCTGCGTCGCAGCATCGCCAATATGGATCAGGTGGGCCCGATCATGCTCAACCGGATCCGCGGCGAGATCCGTCGCTCAGGCGGCCCTGACCCGCTCGAAGCGCTGCTCGATGAGCTGCTCGAATATCCCGGCATCCCGGCACTCTGGACGATGCCCGATCCGTCGGTGGCTGATACCGTGGTGATCTCGGTTCATCTGGTCATGGACGGCGAGGACCTCCGTTTCCTGAGTGCCATCACCACTCTGGGCACCCCACAGGACATCACGTTGCAGGAGCTCTCGATCGAGACCTTCTTACCGGCCGACGATGCCACCGATCGGTTCATGCACCGCGTCGGCGCCGAGATGCCCGCCTCCTGACCATTCGGTCGATCCGTTCGCACGGGAATCAGCTCGATGCTGCGCGGCGCACTCGTTGGAAATGACGCGGTCTGGCGTTATCCTGTGAGCGCCCATCTGACCCGCCGCGACAGCGGCCTGCCAAACCGTGTAGCTTGAGGATCGTCGATGGGCTCGTCCGGCACTTCCTATGTCATCGGCATTGACCAGCTGAGGCGAGCCGACGTCGATCGGGTGGGCGGCAAGAGCGCGTCGCTCGGTGAGATGGCGCGAGTGCTGTCGGGGTCATCGGTCGGCGTGCCGCCGGGCTTCGCAGTGACGACGGCCGCATTCAGGCGCATTCTCGACGCCGCGCCCGGTATCCGTCGGCAGATCGCGCGCGCCTTGGAAACCATCGACTACGACAACTTCGAGAGCTTGTTCCGCGGCGCCAGCCACTGCCGCGACCTGGTGAGCAACCTCGACTTTCCCGACGATGTACTGGAGGCGGTCACCGCTGCCTACGCGGCGCTCGAGGCGACCGCCAACATGCCCAACGTCGATGTGGCAGTGCGCTCGAGCGCGGCATCAGAAGACTCGGCCGGGGCCTCGTTCGCCGGCCAATACGAGTCGTTTCTCGGTGTCCGCGGGCACCGCGACGTGCTCACGGCCTGTCGCGACTGCCTCACTTCGTTCTTCACCAGTCGGGGCGTCGACTATCGGCACCGCTGCGGCTTCCCCGATGACACCTTCGACTTCGCGGTGACGGTGCAGCGCATGGCGCGCAGCGACCGGGCCTGCTCGGGCGTGATCTTCACCATGGATCCGGACAGCGGTGCCCGCGACTTTCTCTTGCTGAACTCGAGCTGGGGACTCGGCGAGCCCATCGTTCAAGGGCAGGTGAGTCCCGACGAGGTGCTGATCTTCAAGCCGACGTTGCTCCGGGGGCCTCCGCTGGATCCGGTGATCTCACAGGAACGCGGCGCCAAGGAGCTCAAGATGGTCTATGGGTGGGGCGGAACTGCCGCCACGGAGGTCATCGAGACCACACCCGACGAGCGCAGTGGATTCAGCATCGAGCGCGATGACGTGCTCGAGCTGGCCACTGCCGCCTGCCGCCTCGAAGAGGCCTATGGCGTGCCGCTCGACATCGAGTGGGCAAAGGACGGTGTAGACAATCGGTTGTTCCTGGTGCAGGCGCGCCCGATGACCGTGCATGGCGAGGCAGCGCCGACCAGCCTGGAGCGCTACCGGATCGGTGAGAATGGCCCGCCGCTGGTCAGCGGACAGGCGGTGGGTAACAAGGTAGCGGTCGGGGAGGTCCGCGTAATCCACGGCATCCATGGGATCGATGCCTTCCATGAGGGCGACGTCCTGGTCACCGAGCGCACCGATCCCGACTGGGAGCCGGCGATGAAGCTGGCCTCGGCGATCGTCACCGACACTGGTGGCCGTACCTCGCACGCGGCGATCGTGGCGCGCGAGATCGGTGTGCCGTGCGTCGTGGGGACCGGCGATGCCACCAACGTGCTGGCAGCGCAGGACGAGGTCACGGTGAGCTGCATCGAGGAACAAGGCGTCGTCTACGCGGGACGCCGGAGCTTCGAGCGCGAAGTGATTGACCTCGCCGGAATTCCGGAGACCCGTACCGACGTGATGATGATCGTCGGCAACCCGGCGCACGCCATCCAGCAGGCGCGGTTGCCGGCGCGCGGCGTAGGGCTAGCACGCCTCGAGTTCATCATCGCCAGCCAGATCGGCGTCCACCCGCGGGCGCTACTCGAGCCCGAGCATCTCCGCGACGAGGAGCGCGCCGCGATGGCGGCACGCGCTGGCGCCCATGAGTCGGGCCGCGAGTACTTCATCGATCGGCTCGCCGATGGCGTGGCGATGATCGGCGCAGCTTTCCACCCGCACGACGTCATCGTTCGGTTGTCGGACTTCAAGTCCAACGAGTACCGCGGTCTGCTCGGCGGAAACCACTTCGAGCCGCAGGAGGAGAATCCCATGCTCGGGTGGCGGGGTGCGTGTCGCTACACCAGCCCCGAGTATCGCGAAGCGTTTCGCATGGAATGTGAGGCGCTCAAGCGCGTCCGCGAGCAGATGGGCCTCGCCAACATCAAGGTGATGGTGCCGTTCGCCCGAACAGTGCGCGAGCTCGTAGCGACGATCGAAGTTCTGGCAGAGTTCGGCTTGCAGCGCGGCGTTGCCGATCTAGAGATCTACATGATGGTGGAGGTGCCCTCGAACGTGATCCTGTTGCGCGACTTCGCCGAACACGTCGACGGGTTGAGCATCGGCAGCAACGACCTCACGCAACTGGCTCTCGGGCTGGATCGCGATGCGGGAGGCTCTATGGCCCAGATCGGCGACGAGCGCGACCCGGCGGTTCAGGCTTTGTTGCGCATGGCATTGCGCACCGTGCGCGAGCTGCGCGAGGAAGGCCGGGAGATTCGCATCGGTATCTGCGGCCAGGCACCGTCGGACTTCCCCGAGATAACCCGCCTGCTGGTAGACGAGGGCATCGACAGCATCTCGGTGACACCCGACGCCGTAGTGCCGACCATCCTTACCGTCGCCGAGGCCGAGGGATCCGTATTGGACTGACCCGCGGCGGCACGAGCTCGTAGCCGGCGGGCTGGCACGATGTAGCCTGTCGCACATGCCACTCCAACTGATTCGCGCCACCGATAGCCGCACGCTGTGGGATACGTGCGCCGATCGCTTCCTCGACGAGGTGGGCGACAACCCCGGGCCGTCGGGATTTACGGCGCACCTGTGGATCACACATCGCAATCAGCGAGACCTGCTTCTGGAGCGCGCCGCGGCGCGTGGAGTCACGGGGTGGCTGGGACCGCCGCTGACGGACTTCCGTGATCTGCATCGACGATTCGAGCTCCGTGGCAAGGCGGTCGGGTTACTGACCCGGCGACGGCTGATCAGTCGGGTGGCCCGGCGCGTTGGCAAGCATGCCGGGCTTGTCGACCCGAGCCACACCGACGGCGTGGTGCGCGGCCACATGCTCGATTCGCTGTTCGGCGAGCTGCTGCCGGAAGAGGTCGATGCGGAGCGCCTGGAGGGCGCGCTGGCAAGGGTCGCCGACGATGCCTTCGCGCGTCGTCGCAACGAGTGGATCGTAGGCGCCTACGCCACCTACCTTGCAGAGCTTCGCGAACGGGGGCTGTTCGACATGCGCTCCAGCTGGGCCGCGATTGCCGCCCGCATCGACGACGGTGCCCTGGTCGGGGCGTTGGGAGGCGCACGTCGTCTCTATCTGTATGGGCTGTACATGACCCGATCGCGACGGCGCCTGTTGTCCTCGCTGGCGGCGCAGGCCGACGTGGAGGTTCAACTCTTCGTTCTCGGCGAGCCGGAGAACGAAGAGCTGTGTGAGCTGAGCGATGAAGTCGAGGACATCCCTGGCGCTGACCGGCGCCCGGCCATCGTCCAGCCCGCTCCGGACACCCAGCGCGAGGTTGCCTGGATTGCCCGCGAGGTGAAGCGGCTGCTGGCCGAGGACGAGGTCAGCCCGCATCAGGTCGCAGTGGTCGCACGCAGCGGGTACGAGGACACCGGCCGCGTCTACAATGCCCTGCGCGGCGCCGGCGTTCCGTGTACCGCGGTGATCCGATCGCGCCTGACCGAGATCGGCGCCCTCAAGGCCCTGTTGTTGGCGTTTCGTGGTGCTGCCTCGGGATGGACCTATCGCGGGTTGCGTGCCGTTCTCGACAACGCCTACTACGAGACCGGCATCGATCTCCGACCGATCGATCACATCGCCACGCAGCGTCGCGTCGCGGGCCTCGATGCGTGGGAGCAGCGTCTGAGGGAGCTCGCAGAGAAGGTGCGCCGCGGCGAGCGATCGACTAGGTCTGCGGGGCTGGCTCGCGGACGTCTGCTCCAGGACGTCGAGCGCTTCGGGGCGCTGCGTCGAGTGCTGGACCCTCTGAGCGCGCCCCGCCGCGAGGGCGAGTGGATCGAGCTGACCTTGACCCTACTGCACGATGGACTGTTCGAGCTGCGCCGGCAGGCCTGTGAGCCGGTGACCGGACGCTGGGACGTGGTTCGCCTCGACCAGCGGGGGCTGGTGCAGACCGAGAACCTGCTACGGGAGTGGGCGACGCTCGACCACCCGGATGCCCCGCTCGGTGCCGACGAATGGTACGCGCTCCTGCACCGCTTGCTCGAAGCCAACGAGCTGAGCATCACCACGCCGATGCACAAGGGTGTGCAGGTGCTCGAGGCGCACGATGCCGCCCTCACGCCGTTCCGTCAGGTGTTCGTGATGCACGCCAACGACGGAGCCTTCCCACAGCGGGCCTCTGCGGGCGGCGTGTTGTCGAATGAGGAACGTCTCCGACTGCGCGACCAGGGGCTGCCGCTCGTGCACCGAGACCTGGCGCTACGCCGCGAGCGGGCGTTGTGGCGCGCGGTTACCGGGGCCGGCGACGTGCGGATTACCTATCGAACCGCTGACCCGGCGGGGACGCCCTTGATGCCCTCGCTGATGGTGCCGCCACACGATCCGGGCTCCGAGCTGCCGCGTACCCGCGACCCGTGGGAGGAGCCGGCCACGGCGGCTCAGGCGAACCGCCTGGCGGCGTACCGCCTGTTCGAGGGCCGCACCGAGGAATCGATCGCCCCGGCCTCGGAGGATCTCGTCCGTCACGCTGTGCTGGTTGCGGTGGCGGAGTCGCACCGCGACACAGGGCACCGATCGTTGGCAGCGCAGCACCCGGCCTATCGCCCCAACCCCTGGAACGGTGAGCTACGCGATCCACGCGTGCTTGGCTGGCTGGCGTCGCGCTTCAACGACGAGACCCTGTGGTCGGCCAGCGCGCTGGAGATCTACGCCAAGAACCCCTTCGTGTTCCTCGTCAAGCGGGTGCTCCGCCTCGATGAAGTCGTGGAGGCCGAGGAGGAGACCACGCCGCTGGTATTCGGCGCCGTGGCTCACGATCTGCTCGAGCGCTTCTACAGCCTCTTGAAGGACGACATGCCACGTAGCTTCGATCGCCGCGCCGAGGACGCGTTCACCGAAGCAGCCGCCGAAGTCATCGTCGATCGCGAGATCAGCGACGAGTGGACCGGTGCACCGTTGCTCTGGCGCCAGGAGTGCGACGCAATCCTGGTCCGCGTGCGCGAGTATCTTGCCTGGGAGCTAGGCCATCTGGCCGAGAAGGGCGAGCGCCCGTTCCTCATCGAGCACGACTTCGGCGACGACGGCGGTGTGCGCATCGAGGGTGTGGACGTACGGGATCAGCCCGCCTGGCTGCGGCTGCGCGGGCGCATCGATCGGGTCGATCTGACCGGTACCGGGTTGCCAGCACCAGACGGCCCGGCTACGTCGAACGTCGTCGACTACAAGAGCGGCCGCACTCCCAGCGCCAACGACTATGTCGACGGCACTGCCCTACAGGCGCCGCTCTACATGCAGGCGCTCGAGAATGAAGGCCACAAGGTCGGCATCGGGTTCTACCGGTCGCTCAAGAAGGGCAGCGGCAAGTACACGCAATACGCCGGCAAGATCCGGCGCAGCGACACGAAGTACGACGCCTCGTTGCGGTTCGCGCTCAGCATTCCGGGCCGTATCCGTGCTGGCCTGTTCGAGCCGGTGCGCTCGCTGCGGGCCGGCCGGTGGCCAGCGTACGAGCCCGACCGTGGCATCGCGAGAAGCGCGGCGCATCTTCCCGAGGGGAGCCGCTTCGATGTCTGAGCTGCGTTGGACTGCGCAACAGGCGCGCGCCATAGCCGCCACCGGGACAACCTTGTTGGAGGCCAACGCCGGCACCGGCAAGACGGCCACGGTAATCGGCAAGATCCAGTGGCTGCTGGGCCTCGACCTGCCTCCGGATGGGGCCGGTGAGCCGCTGCCACCCTGTTCGGAGCCGTGTGCTCTACACGAGATCGCCGCCATCACGTTTACCGAGAAGGCCGCCTACGACCTCAAGCGCAAGTTGCGGGACATGATCGAGGAGTCGGAGCGCGCCGACGAGCTGCGCTGGGAGATCGATCGCGCATCGATCGGCACCATCCACTCATTCTGCGCCGAGCTGTTGCGCGATCACGCCTTGCGCCTCGGCATCGACCCGACGTTCGGCGTGCTCGACTCCCGCGAGTCGTGGGCCGTGCAGGACGACATCATCCGGGAAGTGATCTACGAGGCGCTGGAGGCAGAGGATCCCGGCACCAGTGATCTGCTGCGCGTTCACAAGCTGAGTGGCTGGCAGCACACGAACGGTGCGATCGACCACGTGCGCACGCTGATGAACGATCTGCGCTGGCATGGCGACCGCTACACGTCGTGGGAGCAAGACGGCCGATTCGATCGCCAAACGCTGAGTGATCTCGCCGGCATCTGGGACGACGATGCCGACGAGGTGGTGCTCCGGCACTGCGATGCCTTGCTGCGCCTGGCGACCGATGCTCTGGAACGTTGGCAACGGTACCTGGCGAGCGAGAACGTGCGCGACTTCGATTCGCTCATTCTCGATGCTCGCACGTTGCTCACCGGCGACGACGGGATGGCGGCGCTCGAGAGCATCCGCCGGCGATACCGGATCCTCATCATCGACGAGCTTCAGGACACCGACGTGGCGCAACGAGACATTGCGTTTGCCATCGCCGGGCTTGATCGGGGTCGCGCCGTGCCGCGGCCGCAGCTGTTTCTGGTGGGTGATCCCAAGCAGAGCATCTACCGGTTTCGTGGCGCCGATATCTCGGTTTGGAACGGAGTTCAGGAAGCGGTCCGCGCCGACGGAAAGGTGATGCAACTGTCGGAGAATTTCCGCTGTGCGCCGCCGATCATCGGTCTGGTGAACGGCGCCGCGGCTGCTGCCCTGGCCGATGTCGGCGCCGCGCTCGAAGACGAGAGCCCGGCGAGTGTCATCGCCTATAGCGAGCTGGTGGCAGCGCGCCAAGAAACGCCTACCGCCCGACTCGAGTGGTTGGTGGCGGAGAAGGCTGGTGGCCGCGCCAAGAACGATCCACAGGCCGAGGCGGCGCAAGTGGCGGCTCGCATCGACGAGATGGTCGGTATCGAGACCGTGCTCGAGGGAGGCCCCGAGACAGAGCGGCCGATCGGCTACCGTGATATTGCCGTGCTGTATCGGAGCCGCTCCGCGCTACGACACTTCGAGGCGTCGCTGGGTCGGCGGGGGATTCCCTATACCATCGCCGGGGCGCCGCATTTGGGGGATCGTCAGGAGATCCTCGACCTGCTGAACGCGTTGCGCTTGATCCGTAACCCGCACGACGATCTGCGCGCGTTCGGGTTCCTGCGCTCGCCGTTCGTATGCCTGCGCGATGAGGTGATTGCGCACATTCGGTTGCAGACGCGTGGGCCCGATCTGCTCGGCCAATGCGAGCAATACCTGCGTCGGGAGGAATGGTACGAGGCCCCCGAGCACGGCCAGATCAGCAGCATCGAGCGTCAGGCTCTCGAGCGTGGCCTCCAGTCGCTACGCCAGGCCCGCGCCCTGGTGCACCGAGCACCACTGGACGAGGTGCTGTCACGCTTGCTCGACGACACCGGCTATCGCCTGCACCTGCACATGCGCCAGCGACGCGAAGAGCCACTGGCCAATATCCAGAGCTTCATTCAGTTCACCGAGGCGTACAGAGATCTCGACATAGGGACGTTTCTCGAAGTGTGGGATCGGTGGGACGAGCAGGACAACGGCTTGCCGCAGGCGCCGCTCTACAGCAACGAGGACGATGTCGTAACGCTGACCACCATCCACCGTGCCAAGGGGCTGGAATGGCCGGTGGTGTTCCTGGTCGGAATCGGCCGCAAGCTGGGTCGTGATCCGTGGGGAAGATTCTGGAGTGACCGGGAGCTTGGGCCGTTGCTCAACCCACCCAGATCCGATCGTGGCGCGCGCGCGCAACGACTGCACGACCGAGAGCGACTGGAAGATCGAGCCGAGGAAGCGCGACTGCTCTATGTGGCCACCACCCGGGCCCGTGATCGATTGCTGTTGGTGGGGGCACGAGACGACAACAGCTACGCCACCTGGTTGCAGCGCGGGATCGATCGAAGTCCGGTGTTCGTGCGTGAGGAGCCCGCCATCGAGCCTGACCCTGACCAAGCGGCGACCGTTGGGCTCGATTGGCTCGATGGGCTGCGCATCGAGAAGCCCGGCCGCCTGGTATCGGCGATCGTCGAGCCGCCCCTGCGCTTCGTGCATTCGGCTACCGAGCTGATGACTCGCCAACGGGACGAAGCGGAGTGGGAGCGGCGCTATCGACACGGAGTGGAGGCGCCGGGAGAGTTCGTCAAGCGGCCCGCCGGCGGCGAGCCGGCGCTTCAGGCAACCGTGCGCGGCACCTTGATCCACGGGGTGCTGGAGCGCATCGAGCGGGAGGACGAGCTCGCGGCAATCCTCGAAGAGACCATCGGCAGCCTCGACGATCCCGAGCTCGAGCGGTTGATGAGCGCACACTCGCGGTATCGGGAGGCGCTCGAGGCCGAGATTCGCAGAATCGTTCGGTCCGATGCCTGGAAATGGTACGTCGAGGGCGAGAACTATCGGGAGCTCAGTTTCCTGCACCTACTCGGGCCGCTCGACTGGCGGGTCGGTGCCTTCGATCTGTACCGCCCGGGCGATCCCGAGACCTGGGTTGTCGACTTCAAGACGCACGAGATCGAAGCTGCCGAGGTGGCCGCGATCGCCGCCGGCTATCGGATTCAGGCGCAGGTCTATCGGCAGGCGGCGCGAGTCGCCGGCCCAGCCAGGGTGCGGTTGCACTTCACCGGGCCGGACGAGCTCGTCGACGATCTCGGCCTCGAGCCATCCGCCGCCGGCTCAGCCGACGGTCAGCCGTCCGGCGGCGATCTGCTCGAGCGCGAATCCGGTGGTGCTGAACCAGCCGATGGCGGTAGGGACCAGGGGACGCTCTTCTAGAACGTCGGGTTGGGTTGCCCTCGCCGTCCCAACGAGCTGCAAGGCGGTCGGCCGGCCGTTTTCGGTTCGAGCTGTTACCAGAGCGTCGCGATGCCGTACTCGGCGAACCCCTCGTCGCCGGTGATGCAAACCAGGCCTTCGGTCTGGGTCTGCGCAATCAGCATGCGGTCGAACGGGTCGGGGTGATGCGGCGGCAACGCGGCAGCGCGCTGAGCGTGCTGCGCATCCATCGGCAGCTCCAAGAAATCGTTCTCGGCGATCTCCGCCTCGAGGTCGGCGTCCTCGACCTCGAGACGTCCGAGCCGCTGCTTGATGGCGAGCTCCCAGATAGTGGCGGCGCTCACGAACACCACCGATTGAGGCTCGGCGATCGCCTTGCGAGCCGCTGGAGGAAGCGATCCGTCGTCCATCAGCCACCATAGATAGGCGCGGCTGTCGAGCAGCAACCTCAAGAGCTCAGTCCACGCGGAACGGCTTGTCGATCTCATCCGGGAGCGGATCATCGAAATCCAGTCCGATGTGGATCTTGTCCTGCAGTCGGCCCGGTCGACGCGGCCGCCCCCCGACCGGAACCAGGCGAGCGATGGGCTGGCCGTTCTTGGCGATGATGATGTCTTCGCCTGCCACCACCCGCTCCAGAACACGCGACAGGTGTGTCTTGGCCTCGTGAATGTTGACGATCCGCATCGCTGGTTCTCCCGCGTCTGCGTCGCGTCGGGGGCAGGGTCCAACGCGTGGAGCCCGGGTCACCCTGGCTGCAGAGTGCCCCGGACTCCCGAAAGGGGCTTGAATTCGTGGATTAGCTTAGCTAAGTCGACTTAGTCAATCAACCTAGGGACCCCAAATCCGTCGAGCGACGTGGTCGTTCGAGTGGTCCGTGAGGCGCAGGGTGAGAACGTTCTAGGATCTGCGCCCGGGGTGCTCCTAGAATCCGTGGCATGGATCGATCAATAGCCGACGGCAAGGTGGCGCCGCCGCCGATGGGTGTTCCTGGGTGGGCGCGGCGGTTGAAGGACTCGCGTCAGCGCCGCGCGGCGCGCCGTGCCGGACGTTCGCTCCGTCGAGGGTCGGGGCGCCGGGGCGAGCGTTTCGATTCCGAGCGGCCGGCCTCGCCGGCTGCCAGCTCGGACGCTTGGCCTCGATGGCTCGAGCTCCTCGCCGAGGTGCCGGCGGATGTGCATGTTGCCGGGATCGTCGCGCGAGGCTTTCTCGTGCTCCTGCTCGTCCGGACTACCTGGTGGATGCTCGGCAGCTTCGATATGGCCGCCATCGGCGCCATCGGCCCGAACGCTGCCCCGCCAACATTCGTCTTTCGAGCTCTGTCAGGCGCCAACCTGATCTTTCACGAGGCGGGCCACGTGTTGTTCGGGGCGTTCGGGCGCTTCCTGCAAGTGCTCGGGGGCTCGATGCTCGAGGCCGCCGTGCCGTGGATCTGCGCTCTGGCGCTGTACCGTTCGCGCCGCGATACCTTCGGCGCCTCGATCGCGGCCTGGTGGGGTGGCGAAGCGCTGGTCGGGCTGGGTCCCTACATCTACGATGCCAGGGAGCAAGTGCAGCCCCTGCTCGGCGGCGTGATCGGGCAGGATCGTCCCGGCTATCACGACTGGAACAACCTGTTGTCTTGGACCGGGTTGTTGCCGTACGATCATGCCATCGCCGGACTGGCGACCACCGTGGGCTATGGGCTCATGCTTGTCGCGAGCATCTGGAGCTGCTGGTTGCTGCAGCGACAGTTTGTGGTCAGCCGGGCGCCGTCAGTGGATGGTTTTGGAGCTCTCGACTGACGCGCCGTTGAGGTAGATACGGCGCACGCGCGAGGTCATCAGCTCGCCCTCGGGCAAGCGCAACACGAGCTTGAAGCCCGGCATTACGAAGGCGCGCCGTAGCGCTGTGCCGGTTCCCGACAGCGTCGTTCCGAGGAGTCGCGCGGCAACGTGCTCGTTGATGTAGTTGCCGCTGCCGCTAGCCTCGACCTCGCCGAGCTCCGGATCTACGAACTCCAGCGTGTAGACGCTGTGAGCGGTCTGCACAACCAGCTCGTCACCGGCGCGCAGCAAGCGCGTGTCGAGACCATCGCGGTCGTCGACCACGTCGAGTCCGTGCTCGGGTCCGAGCGAGGTGTGGATGCCGGTATTCATGCCTAAATCTTAACCCGAGTTGGTCAGCGCGGCGGCGCCAGCCGTCGCAGCTCGTCGAACCAGTTCACCACCACCTGGGCCAACTCGACGTTGGGAGCGTCCTCGGCCTCGGTGTCGGGGAACATCAGGAAGCGGCCGTCGGGGGCGACGTCGTAGTCGGCAAAGCCGCCGCCCGAGAGCGCTAATCCGCCGTAGCCGCCGTAGAAGTTGCCACGAAACAGCTGCTGGGGCCGCGAGGCGGAAAGGGCAGCGTCCGTGGTTACCACATCGACGACCACAACGCCCTCATCGTTGCGGTAGTACAGCTCACGCCCGTCCGGTGCCCATCGGGAATAGCTTCCGCCGTTGTCCGACACCTGCCACTTGCCGCCCGCCGGCGGGAACGGTCGCACGTAGATCTGATTCACGCCGCTCTCGTTGGATTGATAGGCCACCCAGCGCCCGTCTGGGGAGAACACTGCCTCCAGCTCGGCGAACTCGGTGACGAGGTACTGTTGCAGTGTTCTACTGTCGTCCTCCAGGTCGATGTAGGCGATGTCGTTGCCGGCGCGCCAGCCTTCCGCCGTGTCTTCCGGACCGCTTCGCGTGGTCAGGACATATCGTCCGTCCGACGACCAATCGCTGACGAACAGCGCCGCCGGATAGTCGATCAGTCGCTCGATCTCCCCCGAGCCGTCGGCGCGCTTGCGGTAAAGATTGTCGGGGCCATCGCGGTCGGACGAGAAAATCAGGTCGGTACCGTCGGGCGACCAGACGGCAGGACCCTCGATGCCTTCCGGGAACGTCAGGCGGGTTCGTACGCCCCGCCCCACGTCGTACACCCAGATGTCCCAGTTGTCGTTGGTGAGCTCCATCATCGCCACCTTGCCGCCATCCGGCGCAACGCGTGCCTCGGCGTAGGTCCGTAGCTCGGTGAGAAACGGTTCGGCGTCGCCCTGTCGATCAATCCAGCTCCCCGGGTACGTCGGATCGACGGTGGCTCCCGTTCGATACATCAGCACGCCGGTATCCGAGACGGTGTACTGCGAGCCACCGCTGCTGGTGGAGTACGCTAGGTTCTGCACCACTGGGACGGCGCTGCCCACTACTTCCAGATCCTCGAGATCAAAGGGAATGGCGAACAACGTTCCGCTATTCGCGTAGACGAGGTGCCCGGACGACAGGTAGCGGGCGTCGGCTCCGCCGCGGTGCACCGTCGTGCGAACTCCGGTCTCCATGTCGACGACGTCTATGTTGGCTGAGTCGAAGTCGCTCCCCGCCTGTGTATGGGCGGTAAACAGCACGCTCTTGCCGTCGGGCAATACTCGCGGCCAGCGATGCGTGACATCCTGGCGCGCCTCGTCGAGTGTGGTCAGCTGGGTCGGCTCGCCGCCGTTGGCGGAGACACGCCACAACGAGCTCGCTGCCGATGGCGCGTAGACAATGGTGCCGTCAGGTGCCCAGCTGGCGCCCCGGCCGAGGTTGATCGTGGCGATCTGCTGTGCGGTACCTCCGGAAGTCGGGATCTTCAGCAGCGCCGAGTTGGTGAGGTAGCCGATCCACTCCGAGTCGGGCGAGAAGAGCGGCTGGTAGGCGCCGTTGGTGGCAATCTCGCCAAAGGCCACATCGTCGAGCCGGCGCGCGTGGTTCCCGTGGTTCCCGTCGCCACGGCCACATATTCGCCGTTGGGCGAAAGCGCCATCGAGGAACCCGAGCGCGCGGAGGAAAACAGCGGCTCGTCGACGCTGAGCGTCATCTCCATTCGAAGGGTTGCAGCGGTGCTCTCGACGGCGGCGTGCGGCCGTAGATCGGCTACCCACATCAACCCGAGCAGCGCCGCAACTCCCCAGGGAGCAAAGCGCATCCAGCCGGTGGGTGCGCTGGGCACCGTGCCCGCGTCGAGGATCGCCTCGGCCGCCACCGGGTCTTCCAGGTACTCCTCGATCGATACGCGCGCATCGCCGATCGACTGGATGCGCCGGTCGACGTCCTTGCGCAGGCAGCGTTGCAGCAGGGCGCGGATGCGGCGCGGAGTATCCGGCGGCAGCGCCTGCCAATCGGGCTCGCGGTGCACGATCGCGCCCAGCACGTCGGTTGCCGTCTCGCCGCCGAAGGCGCGGTCGCCGGTCAGCATCTCGTAGAGGACGGCGCCGAAAGCCCAGATATCGGCACGGCGGTCTACCGGCTTGCCGCGCGCCTGCTCCGGGCTCATGTAGCCGGCGGTTCCCATGATCATGCCGGCCTGAGTGGCCTCGAGCACTGTCGGCGAGGCGCTGACCTGCAGCGAAGAGGACAGCATGCTGTCGGCCGCGAAGGCCTTGGCGAGCCCGAAGTCGAGCAGCTTGATGTCGCCACTCGTTGAGAGCACGACGTTCGCCGGCTTCAGATCACGGTGCACGATGCCGTGCTCGTGGGCGGTCTCGAGAGCGCGCGCGATCTGCAAGGCGATCGCCAGTGCTTCCTCGACGGGCACTGCGCCCTGGTCGATGCGCGCCGCCAGCGTCTCGCCCTCGGCAAGCTGCATCACCAGCAGCCGCAAGGGGCTACCACCATCCTCCGGCGTCGCCTCCTCCAGCCCATAGATCGAGGCGATGTTGGCGTGCTCGACCTGAGCCAGCACCTGGGCTTCACGCTCGAGTCGCGCCAGTCGCTCGGGGTTCTGCGCCAGCCCTGGCGGCAGCACCTTGATCGCCACCTCGCGCTTGAGCGTCTCGTCGACGGCACGGAACACCTGCCCCATGCCGCCCTCGCCGATCTTGGAGACAATGCGGTAGTGGTTCAGCTTCGAGTCGATCTGCATAGGACCTCGGGGAGTAGTGCCGTCAATTTCGTACGCGTCGAGCGCCTGAATCCTACTCGCTCAGGATGCGACCGAACAGCGCCCGCACGGGCTCGTGCCGCTTCACCACGATCACAGAGCAGTTGGAGCGGCGCGCCACGCCCTCGGGAACAGTCCCGAATAGCACCCGGGTGGTGAAGCTCTGATGGGTGGCGCCGACGAACACCGCGCCGTAGCTGGCAGATTCCTTGATGATCGCCTGGCTGATGGAGCGGTGTCGAAGCACCTTGGTGCTCACATCCGGCGCCAGCTCGAGGCGCGTCTTGGTGGCTTCGAGCCGCGCGTCCACCGCCTCGATGTGGGCCTCAGGCTCGTCGGGCGACACCACGGCGCAGAGCGTTAGCGATGCGTCCTTCGAGGCCGCGATCGCCGCCGCGTAGTCCTCGGCCCGGGTCGCGTGGATGCCGCCGTCGGTGGCCACGAGGATGCTCTCCATCGGCCGCTCATCGGGGGCCAGGCGCACCATTATGATGTCGGTGCTGGCATGGTTGACGATATGATCGGTGATCTCGCCGAGGATGCGGCGCGCGTTCGAGGTGCGGCCCTTCCAGCCAACGACGATGAGCTTGCTGTTGCCCTGATGCGCCGCCTCGAGGATCGCTCTTCCGGCATTGCGCCCGACCCTAACCTGAGAGCTCACCGGAATGTCGAAAGACAGCGCTCGCCCGCGGGCAGCTGCGAGGATCTTCTCCTCGTGCTGCACGTGGGCTTCGGCCAGCCGGGGCTGCAGTTGGTCGGGCACCAGCACTACCCGCAGCAGCGCAATCTCACCCTGTCGAGGCGCGGCGATGGCGCCGGCGAGGTCCACCAGCGCGTTCACCGTTGCGGGATTGGCGATTGGCACCAATACCTGGAACTCTGACTCCGCCGGGGCCGAGCGCTCGGCCAGCAAGCGCGACGGTGTCTCTTCCGGGGCCTCGGTAACGAACTCGGTTCCCTTCCATATCAGGAACCCGGCGATTCCAGCCGCCAGGGCCACTGCCGCGAAGACTACCGGGACGATGTGTCCCTGCAGCGGGATCTGCACCAGCAGATAGATATTGGCGGCGATGCCGAGCGCCGGCAGCAACGGCACGAGCGGTACCCGGAAGGGTCGCTCCAGGTCGGGGAATTGGCGCCGATGGCGAATGAGCGCCACGTTGACCAAGGTCAATGCGATCAGCAACACGCAGTCGGCGAAGTGCGCCAGGCTCTCGAGCGGTAGCGCCAGCGTGAAACCGCCGATTGCCGCACCCACCAACAACAGGGCGGCCACCGGTGTGCCGGTCCGAGCATGGACCGAGCCGATGCGAATCGGAAGATGGCGCCGTCGGCTCATCGACATGGCGACGCGGGAACCGGCGATGATCGAGGCGTTGGAGGCCGAGATCATCGAGAACAGCGCGCCGAGCACGATCACCATGCCGCCCACTGGACCGAGAAAGGCGCGTGCCGCGACGCCCATGGCCGCCTCGGTGTACTCGGTCAGATTAGCGGTCAAGATAACCAGGACGACGGCCGAGTAGAGCACCGTCACGAACAGCATGGAGATGAAGATCGCCCGCGGCACGGTCTTGGTCGGATTGCGAACCTCGCCGGCGGATGCCGCGATGGCGGAGAAGCCGAAGAAGGTGATGAACACCAGCGCTGCGGTGCTGGTGATTGCTCCCGCGTCGGTGCTGAACCGATTGACGATCGCCTGTGGCTCTATCTGCGTCAGGCCGCCGGACACGAACCACAGCAGCAGGACGATCTTGGCGGCGGTCACCAATACCTGGAACGTGCCGCTTTCTTTGGTGCCCTTCAGGTTGAGCAACGTGAGGGCGCCCAGGAAGACGAGCCCGGCAAGCGTCTCGAAGGGCAGATGCCAGATGAACTCGTTGAAGTAGGTCGACAGGCTGGCGATGTAGAAACCGCACGACGAGGTGTAGCCGAGCAACAGGCACCAACCGACGAAGTATGCCGTTGGCGGCGAGAACGTCTTGCGGGCGTAGAGGTAGCCTTCGCCCGATTGCGGATAGATGGAGGCGAACTCGCAGTAACTCAGCGCCGTCAGGCTGGCGACCAGCGCCGCCAGCAGGAACGAGGCGATGGCCGCAGAGCCGACGTAGCTGATCGCCAGGCCGGAGAGCGTGAAGATGCCCGCCGCGATCATCGTGCCAGTGCCGATCGCTAGCGCGCTGACCAGCCCCAGGTCGCGACTCAGCTCAGCGTGAACTTGCCCATCGAGATGCGCATCATGCGCGTCGACTTCACCCACGTTGGAAAATCCTACAACGTCCGGGCACGAGGCACTCGCAGCGCCGGCTTGCGTCTAGCGAGCGGCCGCGTCCGTGTCGACCGGCTGTGTGAAGATCGTCTGCGTCGGGAAGGCGAACTCCAGACCCTCGGCGTTGAAGCGCTCCAGGATCGCCAGGTTCATGCGGGTCTGCGTTTCCATCACATCGGCCCCGGCGAGAATGTAGTACTGGAACAGGATATTCATGGCGAAGTCACCGAAGGCATTGAACGCGACTACCGGTTCCCTGGCCTGTAGATCGGCGTGATCGGCGACGATGTCGCGCAGGATGGCCATGGCACGCTGCATGGCCTCCGGCGTCGTGTCGTAGGTCAGCCCGAGGTTGAGCTTGACGCGGCGCGAGGGTTCGCGGCTGACGTTCTCCACCGGCGAGTTGGCGATCGTCGAGTTGGGAATCGTCACCTCGCGCCCGGCGAAGGTCTGGACGCGGGTGCTGCGCAGACCGATCTCGCTGACGGTGCCCTCGAAGCCTCCTGCCTTGATCCAGTCGTTGATGCTGAAGGGGCGATCGGTGAAGATCGTGAAGCCGCCGAAGATGTTCTTGACCGTATCCTGCGCCGCCATCGCCAGGGCGAGGCCGCCGATGCCGAGGCCCGCGATCAGCGCCGCCACGTCGTAGCCGGCGTTGTTGAGTGCCACGATGATGCCGAGCGCCCAGATTGCGGCTCTGCCACCCCTGCGCACGATGGGCAGCAGCTGATCGTCGAGATCGCTCTCCGTTTCCTGCGCCATGGGCTCCAGCGCCACACGGATGACGGTGTCGAATACGCGCGCCGCCATCCAGGCCACCGCCAGCATCATTCCCATCTGCACCGCGTTCCATATCAGCGCTAACGTGGCGTCGGGCAACGTCAGGGTGCGGATCGCCACCCACACGCCGAGCGCCGTCACCAGGGCTACGACCGGCCGATCGAGCATGTCGACTAGCCTGTCGTCGATCTCGGTCGTGGTGTGGCGCGTCATCCTCCGGAAGACGTTGCCGAAGATCCAATACACCGCCTTGGCGGCGACGAGCGTCCCCACGACGATGGCCAGGGCGGTCGCCCACTGGTTGATGCTGTTGCCGTAGTAGGTCTGCGAGAGAACGTCCTGCATGGTGTGCTCCGGGTCAGGCACGGCGGCGAGAACCACCGTACGCCGTGTTGCTCGAGGGTCGTTCAGCGCGACTCTAACCCGCGTTCGCGCGCCACATCTGTACCACGGCCTGCTAGAGCCAGCGGGCGTCGAGATCGCTGGCGCTGGCGCAGCCGATCTGGGTGAGGATGTCTTGCAGCCCTTCCCGTAGGATCGCCACTGCGTGATCGCCGCCCGCTTTCCCGAGCGCCGCAACACCGTACACGAACGCCCTGCCGCAAAATACGAATTGCGCTCCGCGTGCCAGACATCGGGCCACGTCGAGTCCACTCATGATGCCGCTGTCGACCATCAGCGTAGGGCGGTCGCCCACGGCTTCCTGAATCGCCGGTAGGACGTCGAGTGGCGTGGGCGCCGCGTCGAGCTGCCGGCCGCCGTGATTGGAGATGATGAGGCCGTCGGCGCCGGCGTCGACGGCGCGCCTGGCATCGTCGGGATGGAGGATTCCCTTGAGCACGAGCGGCCCCGACCACTGCGCGCGGATCGCCTCGATACGTCTCCAGGAGAGCGGGCGGTGCAGGAACTGCTCCTTGACATAGCCCTCTAGCGAAGTGCCGGCGGGCGCGTATTGCGCCACGTTGTGGAACTTCGGGCGCCCGTTGCGCAAGACCTGCGCCACCCAGGCGGGTCGTACGGCGGCGCGGTAGATGGTCTCCAGCCCCATCCGCGGAGGCAACGAGAGCCCGTTGCGAATGTCGCGCTCTCGACGCGACGCCGCCGGCACGTCGATGGTCACGATGAGCGCTCCGAATCCGGCGTCGCCGGCACGACGTACGAGATCCTCGGCAACCTCCGTATCCTTGGTGACGTAGAGCTGGAACCAGGCGCGCGAGCCGGCGATGGCGGCAACCTCCTCCATCTTGACGGTCGACAGCGTGCTCAGACAGTAGGGAATGCCGGCCCGTGCTGCTGCGGCCGCCAGAATCAGCTCGGTGCCCGGCCACATGAGCCCGCTGAGCCCGACTGGCGCGACGCCGAACGGCATCTCGTAGCGCTGCCCGAACAACTCCGTCGACAAATCCAGCGAGGTCACGTCGACCATGAACCGCGGTGTCAGCGTTATGGCGTCCAACTGGGCACGGTTGCGCTCGAGACACACCTCGCGCCCGGTGGCTCCCTCCAGGTAGTCGAACGCGAAGCGTGGGATCCGCCGCTCGGCGGTACGCGCCAGGTCCTCGATCGAGGCGTGGCCCCGTATGAGGGGGCTGGGTGAGTAATCCATGAGCCCGCGCTTACTCATCTCGTTTTGCAACCGTACCGGCGAGCATGACGAACGAAACGTGTTCGGTTGCTCGAATATTCTCGAGGGGGTTGCCGGGCACGGCGATGAGGTCGGCCAGTCGCCCGACCTGGATCGTGCCTCGATCGGTCACCCCGAGCACCGCAGCTGCCTCTATCGTGGCCGACCGCAACGCCGCCAGCGGGTCCATGCCGCGCTCTACGAGAGCGGCGAACTCCCCGGCGTTGTCGCCGTGCGGGAATACGCCCGCGTCGGTGCCGAAGCCGATCTTGACCCCGGCTGCGATCGCCTGGGCGAGGCTCTCGCGGGCCAGCGGCAAGATGCGCTCGGCCTTGGAGCGCAGCAAGGGTGGCAGCGCATCGAAGTCGATGGCGCCGGTCAGGTACGTGGTCGGTACCAGATAGGTGCCCTTCTCCTTCATCAGCTCGATGGTGTCGGTATCGAGAATCGAGCCGTGCTCGATCGACGCCACGCCGGCCTGCACGGCGGCTCGTATTCCCTCGGTGCCATGGGCGTGTGCCGCTACCTTGATACCGTGGCGTGCCGCCTCCTGCACCATCGCTTCCAGCTCCGCGAAGCTGTATTGCTGGGCACCGACCGACTCCTCGAACGACAGCACACCAGCCGTCGCGCAGGTCTTGATGACCTTGGCGCCATGCTTGATCTGGTAGCGCACCGCCTTGACGACCTCGTCGGGCCCATCGGCGATGCCATCGCGCCAGCTGGTCTCGAGCACACCGGGTGCCAGACCGGTGACGTCGCAGTGGCCGCCCGTGACGCCGATCGAGTTACGCGACGGCACCACGTGAGGCCCCACCACCATGCCGGCCTCGACGGCGCGTCCGAGCGCCACGGTGACCTGGCCACCGAAGTCGCGCACGGTAGTGAACCCGGCGAGCAATGTCTTGCGGGCGTTGGAGGTTGCTCGGAAGGCTGCATCGACCTCTGTTTCTCTGACCCGACGGTTGAACGACTGCGCGTCGATGTCGCCGCCCAGGTGGGTGTGTAGGTCGATGAAGCCGGGCAGGAGCGTTGTATCGCCGAGCTCGATCACCGTTGCATCGGGAGGGACCTGGCCTACCGCGCTGATGCGACCCTTGGTTACGGCCACGACCCCCGGCTCGATGAGTCGGCCTTCGACGACGTCGAGCATGCGGGCGGCTCGCAGCACGACGGTCGCATCGTCCTGTGCCAGGGCGATGCGGGACAGGATCAGGACCGAGATGACGACCAGGGGAACGAGGCGGCGACTGAAGGAGCGCATCGGCTCTCCCAGGGGTTGCGGATCTTGGACGGTGATCCGCAAGCATACCCTCGCTCGAGGTGGCAGTCAGTGCACTGCGATTCCGAGGCCGTCGAAGCCGGCATAGTGGCGGCGGCGAGACGCTAGCCTCCCTTCCCACCTCGCTACAAGGCCGGCGCGCTATTGCCCCGGCCCGAGGTCTCGGACTACCGTTGGGCACCGCCGCCCGGTGCGCCGCTGTCTACCCTGCGGATCGAGGCACGCTAGGAACCAAGATGAAGCGACTCGCTATGTCCGGTCTCTGCTCCATCCTCGGGGCGGTCCTGGTCGTTTCTCCCGCCAGCGCCCAGCAAGCAGGCAGCGAACGCGCGCTTGTGCAGGCAGTCGCCGAAGCTGCCCTTCAGGCGATCAGCGACGAGGACATGATTGCCTTCACGGATCTGATGGTCGACGACGCGATCACGGTCAGCATTGCCGAGCGAGACGGAGAGGTTCGGTACTCGGTTCGGAGCCGAGCCGAATCGCGCGCCAGCAAGCCACAGACTGACATCCTGGAGCGCGGCTTCGACCCGGAGATCTCTATTTCTGGACCTGTCGCCACGGTCTGGCTGCCCTACGACCTGTATGTCGACGGGGAATGGTCGCATTGCGGCGTAGACACCTTTACCTTGGTGCGTACCGATGCCGGCTGGCGCATCGCCTCGATGGCCTGGAGTGTCGAGCAGCCACCCGCCTGCCAACCGCATCCAGACGGCCCACCGGGAAACTAGGAGGAACTCGTGTCGCGTACAGAGAAGTTGGTCGGGACGATGATCGTTGCCGTGCTAGCGATGAACGGCAGCGCGGTGGTCCGGGCACAGGATGAGACCGCGACGGGGGAGTGGCGGTCGTCTGGAGGCGACAGCGCCTACACGCGGTATTCGCCACTCGATCAGATCACTCGCGACAACGTCAAGGATCTGCGGATCGTCTGGCGCCGCCCCGGCCTCGACCCCGAATTCGCCGCGCAGTATCCGCGGCTTCGGACCGGCAACTATCTACGCGCCACGCCGACGATGCTCGACGGGGTGCTGTACACGCCCAACGCAGCCGGCCTGGTCGAGGCCGTCGACGCGGCCACCGGCGAGACGATCTGGCGCCAGGAGCCACCGCCGGAGATGGCGCAGGAGCGCAACTCGCAGAGCACACGTGGCGTGGATCACTGGGAACGCGATTCGCAGCGCCGGCTGTTCTCGAATCGGAACGGTTACTTGTATTCGCTTGATCTGCGGACCGGCGAGCCGTTTGCCGGTTTCGGCGACAACGGTCGTGTCAGCCTCACGCCGACCGGCGGGCGCAACTTCCGCTGGACGGCTGGACCGATCGTGGTCGGCGATGTGGTGGTCATAGCCGGCAACGTCGATGGCGCCGGCGACAGCGGTATGCGGTGGAGGGACAGCCTGTCGGAGGATGTGCGCGGCTTCGACGTTCTCACCGGCCGGTTGCTCTGGACTTTCCACGCGGTGCCACGCGAGGGCGAGTACGGTGCCGATACCTGGGGCGACGACTCCCTAGAGCACTCCGGCGACCTGGGTTCCTGGTGCTGCGTTTCCGCCGACGAAGAGCTCGGCTACGTGTATGTGCCGCTGACCGCTCCGACGGCGGCGTACTATGGCGGTCACCGCCCGGGCGACAACTTGTTCTCGAACGCCCTCGTGGCGCTCGATGCGAAGACCGGCGAGCGCGTCTGGCACTTCCAGATGGTGCATCACGACCTGTGGGAGTACGACACCGTCGGGCCGGCGACCCTGGGAGACATCACGATCGACGGGAGACGGATCAAGGCGGTCATGCAGCCCAGCAAGACCGGCTACCTGTACGTCTTCGATCGCGCCACCGGCGCGCCCGTGTGGCCGATCGAGGAAAGGCCGGTGCCGGCCTCGACCGTGCCCGGGGAGCAGGCGTCGCCGACACAGCCGATCCCCACCAAGCCACCACCGTTCGCGCGCGTTGGCTTGACCGAGGACGACTTCATCGACTTCACGCCGGAGCTGGAAGCGCGGGCGCGCGAGCTCGCCGAGCAGTTCGTCATCGGCCCCATCTTCACGCCTCCCTCTCTGGTCAGCGACGAGCCGGGAGGAACCCAGGGAACCCTCATGGTGCCGGGGTCGTGGGGTGCGGGAAACTGGAACACGGGCGCGTTCGATCCGGAGACCGGCTTCTACTACGCGGTTTCGCACGCAATTCCACGTGTCTACCGTATCGCCAAGGCTGACGACGAGGACGCCCAGATGGACTACTGGAGTCCCAACCGCGAAGCGCCATACATCGATGGCTTGCCGCTCATCAAGCCGCCATGGGGGCGCGTCGTGGCGCTCGACCTCAACCGCGGCGAACACGCGTGGACGGTGGCCAACGGTGATGGCCCGCGGGACCATCCGCTCCTCGAAGGCCTCGATCTCCCACCGCTCGGGATAGCCAGCCGCCCGACGCCGCTGGTGACCAAGACGCTGTTGTTCATCGGCGACGGTAGCAATGTATTCGGAGGTATCCCGGAGCTGATGATCGGTCGCAAGTTCCGCGCCCTCGACAAGGCTACAGGAGAGGTGCTCTGGGAAACCGAGCTCCCAGCGGCGCAGACGGGTGGGCCGATGACCTATCTGGTCGGAGGCAAACAGTTCATCGTCGTGCCTATTGGGGAGAGGGACCAGCCTTCGGAGTGGGTGGCGCTGGCGCTCCCATAGGAGCGAGCGGCTCCGTCGGGAGAATCGTTGCGGCGGACCACGCGGCTAGTGGACCGCCGGGATCACGTGGTCGATGATCACCGCCGCCGCCGAGTATGACTCCTCGTAGATGTTCCAGGAGTTGACCACCGCCACGAGGTCGAGCTCGGGGACGATCATCAGCGACTGGCCACCGAAGCCCGACCCCCCGTACTGCATCGGCGTGTCGCCGCTACCGTCGTTCATGATCCACCACTGAAAGCCGTACCCCCGTCTGCTGTCGGGGTTGTCAGGGGTGGCGAACGATACCCAGGGACGGGCCGAGCGTTCCACCCAGTCCCGGGGAAGGAGGCGGACACCGTCCCACACCCCGTCGCGTAGGAACAGGTAGCCGATCTTTGCGAGGTCTTCCGTCCTGAGGTACAGGCCACCCTCGGTGTCGGTGAGCCCGTCGGGGACTACCTTCCAATAGTAGTCGGTGATTCCCAGCGGTCCGAAGAGGTGCTGCTCGGCATACTCGGCGGCGTGGAGGCCGGTGGTGGCCTTGAGAATCGCCGACATGATCATCGAGTTGCCGCTGTTGTATACGAACGTCTGGCCGGGCGCCGCCGCCATCGGCTTGTCGAGCACGAACTGCAGCCAGTCCTCCGAGGCCTCGAGCTGCGTCGCGTCGTTGGCGGGATCGGTGTACTCGAGGGTGCCCTCGTCCCACTCGAAGCCCGGTCGCATGGTGAGCACATCTTCGAGCGTGATCGTCGCCTTTACCCCGTCAGGGTCGTCGATCTCCCGGTCCGAGAGGTAGGAAAGAGCCGCAACGTCGGTGCCCTCGATCTCGCCTCGTTGGATGGCAATGCCGATCAAAGCCGATGTCACGCTCTTGGTGATCGACTGGATCGTATGAAGGTCGGATCCCTCTCGGAACGGGTGATAGACGGGGTTGTAGTAGTTGTAGTGGTGTGGCGCCTGCTCGTAGCCGGAGTTGATCTCGACGTAGTCGTGCTCATAGCGGAAATCAGCGATCATCCGCCCGTGGCGCGTCACCATCACGGCATCGACGTTGCCGTAGGCTCCCCCTGCCAGCAGGGCGTCGAGTGCTGTCAGCGCGGCACCGTCAACCCCTTCATCAGCCGGTGCGGAGTGACTCCAGCCATTGGTCGGCCAAGACGCGGTTTCTGGGATCTCCGCGTTGTTCGGTTCGCCGCCGGCGCAGGCAACCATCGTCGCGCCGGCGAGGGCGGCGAGCACCTGGGCGAGGATTGGCTGGCATTCGATAGAGTGTCGGCCGCGGAACGTGAGTGATGGGATGAGGCACTCTCGCATGGCTGGTCTCGCTCGTCTGGGAAAGGTAGCGTGCACCTTAGCATTCGCCCGGAGGTTGCCGCCGGGTAACCCGGTGGGGCCGGTCGGGGCTGCTAGTATCCAGCCTGTCGATGATGGACACCATGGAGGCGAACGTGACGCGCGACCGGGACAGCAACGACAGGCGGTTTACCCGAGGCGAGTTTCTCGGGATGGGGGCAGGCTGGGCAGCGGGAATCGGCGCCGTGTCGGCGGGCCTGGGCACGGGTGGCTCGAGCGCCAACGCTGCGACGCCGGCTAGATCGCCCCATGGCGCTTCGGCCGCTGAAACGACGCGGCGCACTGCGCTGCCGGTGGACATGATTGTGCGCAACGCCCGCGTCTACACCGTCGACGACACCGCGCCGCGCGCCGAGGCCTTCGCCATGTCGGGCGATCGCTTCGTGGCCATTGGCAGCAATGACGACATCGACAACCTCGGCGGCCCCGGAGTCCCGGTGATCGACGCCGCCGGCATGACCGTGGTCCCCGGCTTCATCGATGCGCACTCGCATCCCGGCAGCGGTGGTCTGCGTGAGCTCAAGAGCGTCAACGTGGACCTGCGCAGCATCCGAGCCATCCAGGACGCGCTGCGTCAGCGCTCCGAGCAGACGCCGGCGGGCGAGTGGGTGATCGGCTTCAAGTACGACGACACGAAGGTCAGCGATGGACGCCAAATACACCGTCGCGACATCGACGAGGCGGTGCCCGACCATCCGGTGCGCATCACGCACAGGGGAGGCCATACCTCCTGGTACAACTCGAAGGCGCTGGATCTCGCTCAGGTCACGGCATCGACGCCTGATCCGGACCACGGACGCTTCTTCCGCGAGGGGGGCGAGCTGACCGGCCGGGTAGCCGAGCGGGCCAACGCCGTGTTCAGCGGTTTGATTCCCAACGATGCGACGCGCGAGGACAGGCAGGCGGGCGTGGCGTTGATCACCCGGTTGATGGCGCGGTCGGGTTTGACCTCGGTCCACGACGCCGGCACTGGCGCTGCTGGAGCGACCGCCTACCGTGATGCCTACCGGGACGGCGAGCTGCGCTGCCGTGTCTACATGCTCATGCGCGGCGGGATCTACGACGACGTCAAGGCGGCTGGGCTGTACTCGGGGTTCGGCGACGAGTGGTTCCGCCTCGGGGCCGTGAAGTTCGGTGCCGACGGCTCCGCCTCCGAGCGCACCATGGCCATGAGCACGCCGTATGTGGGGCGTCCAGATGACTACGGCATCATGACGATGACGCAGGAGGACATCCACGAGGCGGTCGAAGACTGCCACCGGCACGATTTCCAGGTCGGCATCCACGCCAATGGCGACATCGCCATCGATATGGTGCTCAACGCCTATGAGCGAGTGCAGCGGCTCTGGCCACGTCCCGACCCACGCCATCGCCTCGAGCACTGCTCGTTGGTAAACCCCGAGCTGCTCGGTCGCATCAAGGCCACGGGGTCGATCCCGACGCCCTTCTACACCTACGTGCACTACCACGGCAACAAGTGGGTGGAGTACGGCGAGGAGAAGATGCGTTGGATGTTCGCGCACCGCTCGTTCCTCGACTACGACATCCCGGTGGCGGGAGCCTCGGACTATGTCCCAGGGCCGTACGAGCCGCTCATGGCGATCCAGTCTTTGGTCACGCGCAAGGACTTCGATGGCCGTGTCTGGGGGGGCAACCAGCGAGTCAGCGTCGACGAGGCACTGCGTATCTGCACGATGAACGGGGCCCATGCCTCGTTCGAGGAAACGCTCAAGGGCTCGATCAGCGTCGGCAAGCTGGCCGACTTCGTGATGCTGGCCGAGGATCCGCACGACGCCGATCCGGATGCCATCAAGGAGATCGAGGTGGTGCGGACCGTGGCCGGAGCGCGAACGACCTACGAGGCCTGATGGCTCAGGAGGGTGTGGGCGGGCTCTCGACGTGCGGCTCGTCGTCTTCGTGGCCCAGCTCGACGTCGATGCCGTACCAAAGCCACTGGGGCGTGAGCTTGAGCCCGGCCGGGGAGGCCGCTACAGCGAGAACGTGATCCCCTAGCTGCACGGTCTTGCTAACGCTCGACGGCAAGGTGATCGGGCGCAGCACGCTTTCGGGCAAACGGAAGCGGAAGCCCTTCTGCAGGATCTCGCGCAGTTTGGCCTCCATATTGTCGGCGTTGAGCGCCAGGCCGCAGCGGAACATCTTGTCCTGGCTCCTCAAGATCTCGCGTACGTGTGCCCACGATTCTTCGGTGGGCTCCGGCTGCACGTCGAGCCGCTGGGGGAAGATCGGGTCGAGCACCAGGCTGCCGTCGACCGGCGTGATCTGGAAGTGCCCGTCGAGCTCGTAGTCGCGCGTGTTGACCGTCGCCGAGAAGGACTCGTCTACCTTGAAGTCGCGACACACGACACTGGTAAGAGTGGCAGCGTCCCACTCGAAGCTGATGCGCGCCGTGCCGGTGCCACGCTCCACATGTGCGGGTAGGTGCAGTGCGAAACGGTCGTCGCTGTCCACCGCGATCGTCGGCTCGCGGGCACGCAGTGTCGCCTGGATATCGTTGATGCTGACATGCAACGCTCAGCGCCCGGCGCGCACACGGATTGGGCCGATCCGCGTACGTACTTCGTTGTCCTCCTGCGCAACGGTTCCGGGGCTCAGGTGCAACTGCACCTCATCGAGATAGCGCGATGAGGCGACGGTCAGAAGCTCCTGCAACATGCCGACGCGCAGCCGCACCACGACGTCGGCCGCCTCGAGGGCCTCGCCGGCGAGCATGATCTCCGGATCCAGTTGCCCGTCCACCTTCGATCGCAGGGTAGCCACCTGTTGGCGCAGGGACTCCAGGGCCTCGTCGACCTCGGGCTCGCCACCGGTGCTACAGCCGCTGGCCAGCAGCGCCGCGGCGAGGCCGGCAAAGAGAGAGAGGCGCGGCACCGGAAAGACCCGCATCAGGGCGCTCCGTGGACGGCTGGAAGCGTTCCATCCGCCTTCCCCGCAGCGGTGGCGTCGACCTCGATGTCGATGATGATCCACAGCCGTTCGTCGGCGGTCAGCACGCGACCGACTCTGGCGGTGAGGGGTACGCTGACCGCCGGGATGGTGACGTCGCTGTCGTCTACGGCCGGCAGCTGGATGTTGCGCTCCAGAAGAATCGGCACGGGCAAATCACCGAATAGTTGGTTGAACTCGTTCCCCTTGCGCATGGCCAGCTCGGAGGCCAATCGTGCGGCGGGCGCCGACCAACCGCCGACGCTCACCTCCTGTGCCTCGACGGCCAAGATCTCGACCTGGGCGAGCAACACGCCCATCTCCTGATCGAGCCCGGCAATCCGCAAGAGACCGAACACCGTGGCGTCGACGAAGACGGTGGGGCGCTCTACCAGCGATACACGGCCGCTGAACTGCACGAGCGCCAGGCCGGTACGGAAATCGACCACGGCATCGCGGAGCTGCACGCGAAACCGATCGCCGATCGTTTCCTCGACCGGCACGTTGCCGTGAGCAGCTCTGCCAGGGTGTCCTCGTGGAGGACGACCACGATGTCGCCCTCACCGAGCACGTTGCCGAAGTCCAGGTCCTGGTATCTCGACAAGCTGGCGAGCTCGCGCTCGAGCACCACACGTTCAGCGTCCGGTCCTGCGTCTGACTGGCAGGCGCCTGCCAACGCCGCGGCAACCAACGGCAGCAGGCAAAGGCGCGCGCGGGGCGAGTCCCGGCTGCTCATGCCGCCTGCCGGTTTGGTCACGGGCGGACGACCCCGACGTTGCCCTCGATCGCGATCATCGTGCCGAACGGCGCTGACATCTTGGCCAGCCGCTGCAGGATTACCTGCGCTACAGCTGGCTCCGCCAGCCGCGGCACGCCGCTCTCGGTCAGACGCCGGCCATGGCCGAGATCGACCGGATACAGGCGCAGCTCGGCGAGCTGCCCACCCTCGTAGCGGCTCACCGGCACGACGGTCTGGTAGACGAACTCGTCGTTGAAGCCGGACTGGGGTCCCGCCAGCATCAGGAACATCTCTGCTTCGGTGACGTCGTACCCCTCGCCGAAAGTCTTGTCGATATCGTCGGCGTAGCGCTCGTAGTAGTCGTTACCGAACGGACCCTGTATGTCGCTCCAGAAGAAGTCGCCCAACCCGTAGAAGATCGGTCGACCCTTGTAGATCTCGATTGGGCGCAGGCGGTGGGTGCCGGTGCCCACGAAGACGTCGGCCCCGGCATCGATTGTGGCACGCGCAAAGGTCGGTAAGAAGTCGGCCAACTCATCGTGGCCGAGCCCGGTCTCGTGTACGTGAATCGACACCACCAGGAAGTCCGATAGCTGCTTGCCCTCACGTACGTAGTGCAGGTTCTCCCTGAGGTCGACCTCGTCCATCTCGTAGTTGAAGCCGGGTGCCTCCCCGAGTCGAAAGCTGGTGTTGAAGAGCCTCAGCTGCTCCGGGACTCGCGGCGCGCTGGCTCCCGGCTGCGTCCCAGCCGACGTCTCGTAGCTGTCCGAATCGGAGCTTTCGTCCGCCCGCGCGGTATCGACGTCGTTGAGGCGTCGTTGCTCGTTGGCAGCATGGCGCAGGTCGACCAGCGACCGCATCATGGGCTCGGTCACAACCGTGTGGCGGGTTGTCTTCAGCACATTGAGCCCTGGCCTGCCTGGAGCGGCGCCGCGCGGCGGAGCGGCCTCCGAGAACTCTGCGAACGTCGATGCTACCGACACCAGACCGACGCGACCCTTCGGTGTTTCGAGGAAGCGCGGCGTGCGCGCTTCGGCCCGATGCTCGCCTGAGCCAGCGTGGACAAGCCCGGCTCGGTCCAACCACCCGCTGGTCTCGCGCATGCCGGCGCGCCCCCAATCGAGCGTGTGGTTGTTGGCCCGCGAGAACATGTCGAACCCTAGATCCTTGAGGTCCTGGGCAGTCTGCGGAGTGGCGAGGCACCAGCAGCCGCCGTCTTCGGCCTCGGGATAGCCGGCAAATCTCCGGATGTCGATGAGGCTGGTCTCGAGGTTGCCGATGCTCACGTCGGCCTCGCGGATGATCTTCATGGCCGCCGCGAAGGCCGGGTCGGTCTCCAGCATCTGGGATTGCGGTCGGGCAATGATGCAATCGCCGACCGCCGCGAAGGTGAAGCCATCGTCGATGCTGGTGGCGATCTCGGCCTCGAGCGGCCGCAGGGGATCGAGTAACTCCTGTCGTGTCTCGCTGTCCTGGGCCATGAGGTTCATGGCGCCGGGGCCTCCGATGAGCGCCAGGGAGATGGTAAGGACCACCAGACATCGAACGTGGGCTTTCATCGATAGGCCTCCGGTTCATGACGAGCTGCATGCGGTCGTGACCGACGCGATCTCAAGGGCGGCGCTGGATGACTGGTCGACCTTTGTCGTCGAACTCGACCAGCCCCGCCTCTCGAGCGCGCTGCAACGCTCCCCCCCCTTCGCCGACGACCGAGAGCGAGGCGAGGGCGCTGAGCGCTCCGCCGACAAGACCAGACAATAGCAGAGAGGCGCGATGGCGAGAGCAAGAGACTCGCCCCGGAGGCCGCCAAGAGCCATAGCGAGCTTGTGCATCAGTCACCAGCCGTAGGCAGAATGCTCAGAGATGTAGAGCGGAGTCTACCACCGGAGCTTGGCCGCTCCTGCTGGTTCGCCCCTGCCACGGATGGCGCATGGGATCCTCTTCTTCGGTCGAAGGAGGCGAGTCAATGCGCTCTGGTGCCGGCCTCGTCGGCAGATCCGGCCGATTGCGGAGCCCGCCGCCTCCGAACGGATCATGCTCGACGTCGTACCATGGAGGTGCTTCCGCCGCACTACAGTCACCGAGGCCCGAGATGAACACGTTCGTTGCGTCCTACGGAGCCCTTGCAGCGATTCCGTTGGCCGCGACCGTCTGCCTGGCATGCCTGCTGGCGCTGGTCTTGGGCTTTCGCGGCGTGCGTCTGCCGATCTGGACGTTGTTCGGGGCGGCGCTGCTGTGGGGGCTCGCCGCACCGATCTGGGTCTGGGTGTTCTCTGCCGGTGTGGCGTTGGTGTTCAATGTCGCCCCACTACGTCGGTCGCTGGCGACGGCGCCGGTCATGGCGATTGTCCGTAAGTTAGACCTGCTGCCGCGGATCTCCGATACCGAGCGCATCGCCATCGAAGCCGGTACGGTGTGGGTCGATCGCGAGCTGTTCTCCGGCAAGCCCGATCTCGGCCGCTTGCTCGGTGAGTCCTATCCAGGATTGACCGCCGACGAGCAAGCCTTTCTCGACGGCCCCGTCGAGGAGGTCTGCCGTCTCACCGAAGACTACGAGGTCTCTCGGTGCCGAGTACTTCCGCGAGAGGTCTGGGACCTGTACGCGAAGCACCGCTTCTTCGGCATGATCATCCCCAAGGAATACGGCGGGCTGGGGTTTTCTGCCTCGGCCAACAGTGCCGTGGTCGGCAAGCTCGCCTCGCGATCGACGCAGCTACAGGTGAACGTCGGCGTCACCAACTCACTCGGGCCGGCGGAGCTGCTGATCCGCTACGGAACCGATGAGCAGAAGAACTACTATCTTCCTCGTCTGGCACGCGCCGAGGAGATTCCGTGCTTCGCGCTGACCGAGCCTGGTGCGGGGTCCGACGCCGGCTCCATGACCTCCCATGGGACGGTGTTTCATGACGACGACGGCGAGCTGCGGCTGCGACTGACCTGGAACAAGCGCTACATCACCCTGGCTCCGGTCTCGACTCTGCTCGGCCTCGCTTTTCAGCTGAGCGATCCACAAGACCTCTTGGGAAAAGGGACGACACCGGGGATCACTTGTGCGCTGATCCCCACCGACACGCCAGGTGTCGACGTCAGCCTGCGGCACGATCCGCTCGGTCCGCCGTTCCACAACGGCCCGACCGTGGGCACCGACGTGGTGGTCGGCATCGACGCGATCATCGGCGGCGTGGACGGGGCTGGTAGAGGTTGGCAGATGCTCATGGAGTGCCTGGCCGCCGGTCGCGGTATCTCGTTGCCAGGCTCAGCGGCCGGGGGCGTCAAGATGGTGGCGAGGGTGGCCGGTGCCTACGCTTCGGTGCGCCACCAGTTCGGCATGTCGATCGGCAAGTTCGAGGGCATCCAGGAGCCGTTAGCGAGGATCGCCGGTGCCGCCTACGTTCTGGAAGCGGCACGCCGCTACACCAACGGGGCGCTCGACGCTCATGCTCAACCGGCGGTGATTACCGCGATTGCCAAGTACAATTTCACCGAGCTGGCGCGGCAATCGGTGACCGACGGGATGGATATTCTCGGCGGTGCCGCCATCATGGAAGGTCCACGCAACTTGATGGCCAGCGGCTGGGCCGGCGTTCCGGTCAGCATCACGGTCGAGGGTGCCAACATCCTCACGCGCACGTTGATCGTGTTCGGTCAGGGCGCCATCAGGTCTCATCCGTTCGCCTATCGCGAGATCGAGGCGCTGGCGGCGAACGATCGGAAGGACTTCGACCTGGCGTTCTGGGGTCACGTCGGCATGGTGGTGCGCAGCCTCTGCCGGGCAGTCGTGCTCGGGCTGACGCGCGGGCGCCTGGCCAGCTCACCGGTCAGTGGGCCGACGGCTCGTTACTACCGCAAGCTGGCTTGGACGTCGGCAACGTTCGCCCTGCTGGCCGATCTGGCGATGGTGACGATGGGCGGCCAGCTCAAGCGCAAGGGCGCGCTGACCGGGCGCTTCGCCGACGTGTTCTCGTGGATGTACCTCGGGAGCGCAGTGCTTCGGCGCTTCGAGGCGGAAGGGCGTCGCCGCGAGGACCTACCGCTGCTCCACTGGTCGATGATGGACGCCTTCGCGCGAATCCAAGGCGCCCTCGAGGGCATCCTCCAGAATCTCGATGTGCCGCTTCTGGGCATGCTTCTGCGCGGCCCGGTCGCCGCGTTCGCCCGTTGGAATCGCATCGGTCGACACCCTGACGATCGCCTTGCTGGTGAGGTCGCCCGTATCCTGCAAACGCCGGGCACGCAGCGCGACGCGCTCACGCCTGGGATCTACCTGCCCGACGATGCCAGCGACGGCCTGGGTCGACTCGAGCACGCCTTCGGGCTCAGCTTCGAGGCGGAGGGCGTCACGCGGAAGATCAAGGCAGCCGTGCGAGCGCGCCAGTTGCCGAAGTCCGATCCCACGACGCTGGTAGGCGATGCGGTGAGCGCGGGGTTGATTACGGCGCAGGAGGCGGAGCTCCTGGCTGCCGCCGAGGCAGCGCGCGACGATGCCATTCAGGTCGACTCGCTCACCCACGACGAGTACATGGCGATCGCCGCCGATGCTGCCGAGCCGAGTACCGTGAGCGTCCGCTAACGGACGATGGCCTGATACACCATCGTCTCGAATTTCGCATGCAGGTCGCTGTTGCCGGCCGGTATCAACTGTGTCATCAGCACCGCCACGAGGTCCTCGTCCGGGTCGACCCAGTAGGTCGTGTGGTAGGCACCCCCCCAACTGTATGCGCCGTCGGAGCCGTGCTGCCCGGTGGCCCCGAGGTCGAGCGTTATCTGGAATCCGAGGCCGAATCCGGCCCCCGCCCCCCACGCGAAACGATCTGCGACATGGTTGACGGTCATGAGCTCGACCGTCTTCGGGCTCAGCAGGCGCTCGCCGTCGAGCGCCCCTCCGGCAAGCAACATCTGCAGAAAGCGTGCGTAGTCGCTGGCCGTCGACAGTAGCCCGGCGCCGCCCGAGAAACTCTTGCGCGGCCCGTCCACGTAGGCTCCCTGGACAAGCATGCCGTCGCCGACGTCCGGCGATCGCACGATGCCTCCTTCAGGCGTGGCGGCGTACACCGTCGCCAGTCGGTCGCGCTTCGCGGGCGGCAGGTAGAAATGGGTGTCGCTCATGGCGAGCGGGTCGAGGATCTTCTCCTGGAAGAACGAGTCGAGATCGGTTCCCGAGACCTGTTCTATCAACGCTCCGAGAATGTCGCTCGAGTAGCCATAGATCCATTCGTCGCCGGGGTGAGCGTTGAACGGCAAGGCGGCCAGGCGATCCACCGTTACGCCGATGGGCTCGTCCTTGTCGGCGAAGTACCAACCATAGATCCCCGCGTCTTTGTATGCCGTAACCGCCGGGCCGTCGCCGTACGAGACGCCGGTCGAATGTGTGAGCAGGTCGCGCACCGTGATCGGGCGGTCAGTCGGGACCACGTCGTAGCCGTTGCCGTTCGCCACCGCGACGATGGTGTCGGCAAATGCCGGCAGGTACTTGCCGACCGGGTCGGACAGCAGCATGAGCCCTTCCTCCACCAGTATCATCGCAGCGACACTGGTCACGGCTTTGGACTGCGAGGCAATCCGGAAGATCGTGTCGTGTTGCATCGGCGCGTTGGCGGCGACGTCTCGCTGCCCTATCGCCTCGTGGTATACGACCTTGCCACGGCGTGTGAGCAGCGCCACGATGCCCGCTACCTGGCCGTTGTCGACGTAGCCTTGCAGGACTCTGCTCAGACGATCCAGACGTGCGCTCGAGACGCCGACTGCCTCGGGAACGGCCGCGGGAAGATGCTGGGCAAGCGCTGTGCTCGAGAGCGCTAGAGTGCCCAGCAGGGCGGCGAGTGCCAGGGGGCGATGGGCGGGGAAGGACCGAAGCATCGGGAGCTCCTTGTCTCGCTTGGGGTATCTCGTTCGCTGGTGCCGCGGCAGCATACCGTACGGCCGTCGGGTTAGCCTGGGGCGCGAATTGAGAACTGGAGATAGCAATGAGCCATCGACCGATCCGCCGCCGTCCGTCATTGCTGATCGCGGCGATGATCACCGTGAGCTTGCTGGGCGCTGGTAGCACGCAAGCCGGTCAGCAGATCGTGCTCCCGTCCGACGAGCCCGACCGCTGGCTGCTCGGGTTCCTGGACGTGGAGACTACGGGTTTGACGCCCGGCTACCACGAGATGATCGACGTCGGACTGATCCTGTCCGACTTGGAGGGCGTCGAGGTGGGCCGGTTGTTTCTCCGCATCATGCCGCCCCATCCGGAGCGTCTGTCGCCAGGTGCCGCGGCGGTCAACGGGTTTGCTGTCGATCGCTGGGAGCGTCTGGAGGCCGTTTCAGTCGAGCAGGCCGTCGACGACGTGGTCGGCTTCCTGCGATCCAATGCCCGGGAGCGCATGATCCTGCTTACCGCGTTCAACGTGTGGTTCGATGCCGCGTTCCTGGACCATCTGTTTCGAGCGGCGAATCGTGATTGGCGTGAGATGCAGACCGAGGGCCTGGTTTCCTATCACTTGCTCGACCTACCTTCGATGGCCTGGTCGATGGGCTATAGGCAGGTGTACGGGGGAGGTTTGCCAGCAGCGCTGGGCATCGAGCGGGAGGTCGAAGATCCGCTGCTGCATACGGGTCTGACCGGCGCCGAGTTCAACCTGCTCATGTACCGTCGATTGCAGCAACTGGCGGGCGAATGAGCCCCGGCCGGCCGTGCTAGGTTTTCGAGCTGGGTACGGAGCGCATGGCGTAGGGACCCGCCCTACCACGACGAGTCGCGATGATGATCTGCTACAGGCCACGACGATTGGCTGCGGGAGTTTCCGAATGAACGATTGGCGAGCACTTCCCCTCATGGTCTGCCTCGTTGCAGTGGGCTGCCAGTCGGCGTCGGATTCATCCTCGACGCCCTCCGCGGCGAGCTCTGGCGCTGTGCTCGAGTCCGCGCAGCAGCGTGGTAGCTATGCGCAGGGCTGGAGTCTCGGTCAACAGGGACGCTCGATGCCGCTCGATATCGAGGCCTTCATCGCCGGGATGCGCGATGGCCTGTCCGGTGCCGAGGGCCGCCTCACCGACGCCGAGATGCAGCAGGCGATGGTGGATTTCAACGCCTTCGTTACGGAAGAACGGGCTTCGTCGGCCGGTGCGAACCGTGCCGCGGGAGCGGCGTTCCTGGAGCAGAACGCGCAACGTGACGGGGTGTATGTTACCGAGAGCGGCCTGCAGTACGAGGTCGTGTTCGAGGGCGACGGCGGACAGCCCAAAGAGAGCGATGTGGTCAAGGTGCTCTATCGAGGCACGCGCATCGACGGTCAGGTGTTCGACGAGACCGACCCCGAAAACCCTATCCAATTTGCCGTCAACCAGGTCATTGACGGCTGGACCGAGGGGCTGCAGCTGATGTCGCTGGGCTCCAAGTACAAGCTCTATATCCCGCCCGACCTGGCGTACGGCGACACGGCACGCCCCGGCGTGATCCAGCCGGGAGATACGCTGATCTTCGAAGTCGAGATTGTCGAGCTGTTTCAGCGCTGACTGTGGCGTGGCTCGCGGAGCACGCCGGCGCCTTGCTCAGCTTGCGGCGAATTCCGAGATGCAGGCCAGAAAAGTCTCGCCGAGGTCGGCGAGCTTCTTCTCACCGACGCCGTGCACCTGCAGGAACTGCTCCGGGTTGGCGGGCTTCTGGCGCGCCATGTCGCGCAGGCTCGCGTCGCTGAAGATCACATAGGGAGGAACGTTGCGCTCGCGTGCCAGGCGGGTGCGCAACGCGCGAAGCTCCTCGAACAACTCGCGGTCGACCCCTTCCCAGGACTCTGCCTCGCCACGTGTCGTGCGCACCCGGCGCGTCTTGACGGGTACCAGCTGAACTTCCTGCTCGCCGCGAAGCACACGCATGGAGGCTTCGTTGAGTTGTAGCACCGGGTACTCGCCATCGCTGCGATCGAGGACGCGCTGGTCGAGGAGCTGAAACGTCAGGTTCATGAGCTCAGTGCGTGTGCGACCGGCGATCAATCCGTAGGTGCTCAACGCGTCGTGTCCGAGCGATCGGATTCGCTCGGTATCGGCGCCACGAAGCACATCGGCCACGTGTCCGATGCCGTACGACTGGCCCACGCGCGCCACGCACGACAGCACCATCTGAGCCTCCTTGGTGCCGTCGACGAGGCCCTCGGTCTCGCCGAGGCACACGTCACAGGCGCCGCAGCCGTCGTTTGCTGGCGGCTCGTAGCGCTGTCCGAAGTACTCGGTGAGCGACCGGTGTCGACAGGTTCCGGGAGCACAGAACCGCCGCATCTCGTCGAGCAACCCGAGAGTGGCCTGTAGGCTGTCGTGCGTTCCGCCGTCGTCGGCATCGCTGCGCTCCAAGAGCGTTCGCCAGCGGAGCGCGTCGGCTGGGGAATGCAACAGCACACACTCGGCCGCCAGCCCGTCGCGCCCGGCACGGCCGGTCTCCTGCTGATAGTGCTCCACCGACTTGGGCATGGCGGCGTGGATCACGCAGCGCACGTCGCTGCGGTCGATGCCCATGCCGAACGCCACGGTGGCGACGATGACGTCGATCTGTTCGGTGGCAAACGCGTCCTGCGTGCGGCTGCGCTCGCTCGCTTCGAGGCCGGCATGGTAGAAGGCGGCCCGATGGCCCTGTGCTTGGAGGCCCTCGGCCAGCCGCTCGGTATCCTTGCGGCTGATGCAGTAGACGATCACCGCCTCTTGGGGGTGACGCTGGAGAATCTCGAGGACCTGTGCGCGCGGCTCGAGGCGCGGAACCACACGGTAGATCAGGTTGGGACGGTCGAAGCTGCCCACCAGGATCGTCGGCGTCTCGAGGCCCAGCTGGTCGATGATATCGGCTCGCACGCGCTCGGTGGCCGTAGCGGTATAGGCATGCAGGCTGGCGCCCGGAATGCGCTCCTTGAGCACCGCGAGCTGGCGGTACTCCGGGCGGAAGTCGTGACCCCAGTGGCTGATACAGTGCGCCTCATCTACTGCGAAGCTCCTGATCTGCAGCTGCTCGACGGTATCCAGGAACCACGAGCTCACGAGTCGTTCCGGCGATACGAACACCAGCCGGCAGTCACCCGAGGCGATGAATCGCTGCGCCTCGGCACGCTCGGCCGGATCCTGAGCACTGTGCAGGCTGGCGGCCGGATATCCGTTGGCTCGCAACCCGTCGACCTGATCCTTCATCAGGGAGATCAGCGGCGAGACGACGATGTCGGTGCGGCCGGCCAGCAGCGGCGGCACCTGATAGCACAGTGACTTGCCGCCGCCGGTAGGCAGGACAACCAATGAATCGTGTTGATCGAGTCCGGCGCGGATCGCTTCCTGCTGCAATGGCCGTAGGGAATCGAACCCCCAGTACCGGCGTACCACCTCGTCCACGTCTTCCGTGCTGCTGCTGATATCAAAGGGGAGCACGGTCATCCGAGATCGTCATCCATCGAGAGAGCCCACCGCACATGCCGCCGCCCCCCGGCGGCAGCGACTAACCATAGCCTGTCGCCCCGGCCAGCGTGATCGTCGCCGATTGAGCGCTGCGGCTACCAATCTGCTGACATAGGCTAGAGCCGATGCTAGCGTCTATCTGACGGCAAGACATCGACTGTGTTCCCGAAAAACGAGGTTGTTCTAGACATGGCCCACAGCACGGTAGCGCTCGCACTCGCGTTGGGGCTGACGATTCCCGCCACCGCGCTCGCCGAAGAGAAGGTGAAGGGATTCGCTGAGTGGCGTCGCGGCGACGTGATCGTCGTCGAAGGCCAGCTCGTCCGCGCCGACGCCAGCACCCAATTCAAGGGCCGGGGTATCACCGGTCTGGGGTCGATCCCGCTCGGCTACGAGGTCGAGGCGGAAGGCGATCTGCAGGCCGACGGGGCAATCCTTGCAAGGGAGATCGAGGCCAAGCCCAACGGTGATGCAATGTTCGAGGGCGACGTGTTGCAGGCCACCAACGAGATCGAGGCCGTTTGGGTGGGCCAAGGGCGCATGTTCGAGCCCGGAGAAGATGGCGACGACACCACGATCGGTCGACTGGCGGACTCCGTCCCACGTGCCGATCGTGTGCGCGCCATCATGCGCCGCCTCGTTCCTCCCTACGTCGACTACGACGAGCAGGTTCGCGTCCACGTCGTTGCCACCGAGGAATGGAATGCAGCAGCGATGGGAAACGGTGCCATATGGGTCTACACGGGCCTGATCGACAGCATGTCCGACGATGAGCTCGCCGTGGTGCTGGGCCATGAGTTGGCGCACTACACCCATGAGCACTCGAGGCGTCAGGCAAAGACCGGCATGTGGCAGGGATTGGTCGGTCTGGCCGCCGTCCTGGCGAGCGAGGCGATCGACAGCGACGTGGGCAGCGGTATCGCCACCGTTGCCGCTGGGATCGGCCTGACCGTGTGGGGTAGCGGGTACAGCCGCGGGCTCGAGGACCAGGCTGATCGCGTCGGCCTGCGCTATGCCTACGAGGGTGGCTACAACGTTGGTGCTGGAGTACCGCTATGGAGCAAGTTCCGAGAGCGCTATGGCGAGTCCGACAAGGTGACCAACTTCTTCTTCGGGAGCCACTCGCGGCCATCGGATCGCATCAGCAACATCCGCGACGAGATTGCGCGCAATTATCGAGACATGCCGGAGTACGTCGCGATGCCGGTGCCAGAGTCAGGCTCGTCGGCCGTGTCGGACGCTGGCGACAGCTCCGAGTGGGTGCGCCAGGTCGAGGAGCAGCTCGAGTCGGCCCGGCGCGAGCTCGGCGACCAATACAAGCCGATCTACGAACCGGTGATTGACGAGGTCGACGCTGACGGATCGATGTCTTTCGATCTAGCGGTCGATCGTGGCGTCGACTATCTCGTCGTCGGTGTGTGCGACAACGACTGCGACGATGTCGATTTGCTGGTCTACGACGAGGCCGACGAGGAGGTGGTTAGCGGTTTCGAGCCTGACGACTATCCGGTGTTGGCGTTCTCGGCCCGGACGGCGGGATCCTGGAGCGTGGAGGTGCGGATGCCGGGATGTTCGGCCGACACCTGCATCTTCGGGTTTCAGGTCTTCGAGCGCTGAGAGGCGTCCTTCCACGGTCGCCGGGTCTACTCGAGAACGTCGACATACCGTCGATTCTTGCTTGCCTCGGGTGTCGGAGTGTCTGGATAACGCCGTTCTCGGGGATAATCTACGCCCAGGCCAGCCGGCACTGATCTTGCATCGACAGTTTGACAGGTTCCCTGTGACTCCTCCGCCAGGAGGAAGATCATGTCGAAACGCCGACTTACACGCTTGGCAGGTGTGGTCCTCTTGGTCGGCACGCTTGCCTTCGCCGCCGGTTGTGCCAGCCATTACGGTCGCTACGGGGTTTCCTACGGGCGCCCAGCGCCGGGCTGGCACTACGGATCGTCGTTTCACGTCGGTGGACTGGGGTTCCAGGTGCTGTACAGCAACCTTGGGCCGCGACGCGGGCACTACTTCCGCTCGGCGCGATTCGGACCTTCACGCTACTGCAATCGGTACTGCTACCGAGATCGCGGCCATTCGTACCATCACTCGGGTTGCGGACACTTCGGCCGCTACGTGTCGGGCTACGGCTACAACGTAGGCTCGTTGATTCGCCACTACGGCCCGCGCTACTGACCTGCTTCGAGGAGCCGGTGTAGTGGCCTGCCGATCTATCGAGTCGATCGCGCTCGGTGCTCGATCGTCATGATGCCGTCGGAAGCCCCGTCGAGGGCCGGTATCAGGCTGCGGCTACCATCCCCGACATCCAGAGCCGAGGCGAAGAAGTTCGCCAAGTAGCGGCACATGAGCGCATAGCCCAGCCGGATGCGATCGATGTCGCGGTCGATGTCGTCGGGGCGCGTCTCGAGGATGAACCGAATAATGGTCGATGCGAAGTCACCATGCAGGAAGTCATTGAAGCGGAGCATCCATGCATCCGCACCTTGGACCTCGTCGTAGAAGCTGGTGTCCCGCTCCGCCCACTCGCGCCCGTTCGCGATCATCAACATCGTCGGAGATCGGATGGCCTGCGGGGCATAACCGGGTACTTGCCTGGCCAGCTGGTGGCCTGTCTTTACCATCATGTTGGAGTCCAGCGCCGCGACCGCGCCGATGTGCTCGTTTCTCATCGCGTGCACTAGCACCGCCGTGCCGCCGAGGCTGTAACCGATCAGACCGAGGCGCCCAGCGTCGACGTTGGGGGCACCTTCGAGCAGCCGTGCCACGAAGGCCAGATCTGCCACCTGCGCCTCGATACCGGCGACGGTCGCCGGCATGGAACGCGCGCCCGGGCCGAACGACGGGGTGGCTGCGACGACGAATCCGTGGCTCGCCAGGTACTCGCAGAGCACGGTGTTCTGGAACGCCGGCGCACCTCTGCCCGGTGCGAAGATCAACAACGGAAAGGGGCCATCGTGCGGCTCGGCGTCCGCTGCCGCCCAGCCGATCTGTTGCAGCTGGTCATCGAAGCGCTGCGGCGACGCGCCATTGTCCGTCGCGACCTGGCGCAGTGCGCGCAGATGTTCCGTTGCCCTCGACTCGTCCGGCTTCGAGTGATCGATCTCCGTACCGGCGGTGCGAAAGTACGCCTCATAAGAAACCTTGGGCGTGCGATCGGTGCCCATCGCCGGGTACCAGACGGATACTTGAATTGGCCTCGGGGTTCCCGCAGATCCGAAAGATCGTTGGTCGTCGGTCTCGTGGCGCAACTGGAAGCCGACGGAATAGGGACCGTGTTCGAGACCGGGCCAGAGTTGTCCTGGATCGCGTGATAGTCCCGGCGATCCACAGGACACAGTACAGATCGCCACCAGCAGGAGCCTTGGCAGGGGCTGAGTGATTGTTCTGGTCTTGTTCAAGCCGTGCCCCGGCGTCGTGGTCGGATCGGTCGCAGCATGCGCCGCCCCGGATTCCCGCTGACGAGATGTGTACTCCGCTCGGCAATCGGGCAGGTGCCCCACCAGCCTAGTGACGTGCCCCTCGCTCCAGCAACATCATTCGCACAGCGTCGAGCTCGAAAAGCAGCCGGCATCAACTCCAACCTATGGCCGCGGGGTGTGGAGATGTTAGCTTCAGAGGCAACAAGCCCCTGAGCTTTCGGAGCCGGATCATGCGAAGCGTACTCGCCCGTGGTCTGCTGGGGCTTAGTGTCCTGGCGACGGTGGCACCGGCGATCGCCCAGCCGCAACGCCAAGAGACAGCTCGACCTCGGCCGCGTTACGAAGCCGAGGCACTGGCGTCGGGCGCGCCGATCGAGCTCGACGCCTACGCTGAATATCGGCAGGGCGGCGTTTTCATCATCGACGGTCAGCGGGTGCGGGTCATTGCCGCCACGACGGTCGGCGGCGAAGTGCGGAATGCCAGCGAGATCGAGCTCGGCTTCGAAGCCAAGGTTCAGGGCCGTCGGCTCGACACCGGAGTGATCGTCGTCGAGCATATCGAGGTCTCGCCGAACGGATCGCAGCTGCTCGAGACCCAGGTGCGATCGGCCGGTCACGAGCTCGAGCGAGAGTGGCTGCAGGCGGGCCGTATGTATGACGGCGAGCGCACAATTGGCGAGATCGTCTCCTACGATGACCGCGTTCTTCGCGTCGAGAAGATCCTCGCCAATCTCAAGCCCTCGTATCTGGTGCCCGGCGAGGTGCGTGTGCACGTGGTCGAAACGCGGTTGTGGAACGCCTCGGCGATGGCCAACGGATCGATCTGGATCTACACGGGGTTGATGGAGGCGATCTCCGACGACGAGCTGGCGGTCATCCTCGGCCACGAGCTCGCCCACTATACGCACGAGCACTCGCGTCGTAGCGCCAAGTCAGGAATGTGGAAGCAAGCTCTGGCCAACCTGGGCGCCGGCCTGATTGGCGGCGCGCTGGCCGGCGGTGCGGGCTCCAGTGTGGCCAACGTAGCGGCGTTGATCGGCACGCAGGCCTGGACCAACGGGTACAGTCGCGAGCTTGAGGACCAGGCCGACCGGGTGGGTTTGCGCTACGCCCACGAGGCCGACTATGACGTTTGGGCGGGGCCCGGGCTTTGGGATCGTTTCCGCGAGCGGTTTGGCGAGGCGGACCCGGTCACCAACTTCATCCTCGGCACGCACTCGCGACCCACTGACCGCATCCTCAATATCCAGCGTGAGCTGCAGATCAACTACCGGGATGTCCGCTAGCAGGCCGTGGTGGACGTGTGACGCGCCTGGCGACAGTACGGCAAGCGCGGTTAGCAGCGTCCTTGCCAGGGCTCGATCCAGACGTCGACCCGCTGGTTGCCGGAAAAATCGTTGCCCTTGAGCGTCAGGATCGGCGGTTTCGGGAAGTCCTCGGTGCCGAAGTTCCACACGAAGATGCCGAAGTAGTTATCCGGCGTGATGTTCCTCTTCACGACGTAGCCGGTGGGCTCCTGGCAGTCCTCGTCGCTGATCTCGATGGCCGGCCCCAGGTTGTCGTAGATTCGGTTGCCGACCAGGGTCACGTCGCGGCCACCGTCGAGCCAGATACCGCCGTCCCACCAGCCGTCGGCCGACACGTCGAGGTCATTGCCGTAGATCGTGTTGCGTTTGACGAGGACGTTGACTGAGTCTTCGACGAGGATGCCGCCGCCGTTGTTGTGGTGGGAGCGATTCTTGCGGATCACAGCGTTGAGCATGCGATAGCCGTCGATGCCGGTACCGGCCATGTTGAAGGGCCGTGGGTTCGGGCCGTTGCCGAACACGTTGTTGCGCTCGACCAGCAGGTTGCTCGATTCGTCCAGGAGAATTCCGTAACCCTCTGCCCACTTGATCTGTGAGCTGAATCCGTTGTCGCGAACCCGTAGCCGACGCAACGTAATGTCGTCGGACTGCACAACCAGAACGCCAATCGTCGTGTAGTCGCGAAACTCGATGTTCTTTACGATCACGTGCGCGTTCTGATCGAGCCAGAGCCCATAGCGCTCGATGCGCCCGCCGCTGAACACCGGCCGCCCGCCCTCGCCGACGATGGTGATCGGGTTGCCGGGCTCCCCGATGACCTCCCGCCGTACCGACTCGACGTATGTCCCGGGGAGAATCCGCACTGTCGTACCAGGCGTGGCGGCACGCAGCGCCTGACGCAGGGTGCGGAAGGCCGTGTCCGAGGTCGTTCCCGCGTTGGCATCGTCGCCCTCGGTGGAGACGTAGAGCGAGCCGGTGGCTGCGGTGATTGTCGGCGGCGCGCCACCCGCGGTGATGGTCAGCGCGATCGCCGCAGCGCCCAGGCTCCGAAACCGCCGCCACTCAAAGCGTGCCACGGCGCTCGTCCAGCGTCGGACGCTCGTCGGCGTTCGCCAGCTGCCAACTGAGGCTGTGCACCAAGCGCACGATGCGCTCCATCTTGGGGTAGTTGATGCGATCGGGCGTATCGGTCTCGCGGTGGTAGTCGGGGTGCAGGCCGGTATGGAAGAAGAGCGCCGGAACGCCGCGCTGCAGGAACGGCCACTGGTCACTGCGACGCAGCAGGTTCGAGGCATTGTTGTCATAGGCGAGCTCGAGATCCAGCCCGATGGCGGCGTTGGCCTCGATGACGCCGTTGCGCAGTGCGCCACTGTACGTGTAGGCCATGATGTGAACGTTGTTGGCGTTCTCGTCGGCGGTTTGTGGATCGAGCCCACGGAATCGACCTCCGCCGTCCTCAGGTACCTCTTCGTTGCGGCCGATCATGTCCATGTTCAAGGCTGCGGCGGTGCGATCGAGCGGGAACAGTGGACTCTCGGTGTACGCCCAGGCGCCCATCAGCCCGACCTCTTCCGAGTTCCACGCCGCAAACAGCACCGACCGGCGCGGCCGCTGTCCGGTCGCGGCAGCGAGCGCGTACGCCTCGGCGATCTCCAGCACCGCGACGGTGCCGGACCCGTCGTCGTCGGCGCCGTTGTATATGCGGTCGCCGTCGGCTCCGTCGTGATCGTAATGCGCGCACACGATGACCACCTCGTCGGCGAGCTCCGGGTCAGCACCGCGCATCAAAGCGACGACGTTGCGGTCGGGCACCCGGCGTCGCTCGATCGTCATGGTCATGTTGATGCGGGCATCCGGGATCTCGAGGCTAGCCGCACCGGCTCCTGACTCCGCCTGGCGAGAAAGCTCGCCGAGGCTCCGTCCGCTACCTGCCACGAGCCGCTCGGCGAGCGCCGCGGTGATGCGCGCCGCCGGGATCGTGACCCGATCCGTCCAGCTGGCAAGCAGGTAACGTGTCCAGGTAGGAGACACCCAGAGCTGATCATGAGCGTTCTGCAATCTATCCACCGGCTCGTGGTTGTGCACGTCGCCGACGAACAGGATTCCTACCGCGCCGTTCTCCTGCGCGGCGAGCGCCTTGCGTAGCTCGCGGGACACTTCCGATCGCACCAGCCCATCGAAGGGGCTCTCGGCAACGAACTCGCCGGGCTCGTGATCGAACACCAGCACCACCTTCCCGGTGGCGTCGACCTCGGCATAGTCGTCGTATTGCAACGCTGCAGAGACGAGTCCGAAGCCGGCGAGCAATAGGTCTCCGCTGGCGCTGCTACTGGCACTGAAGTCCATCGGCGTGACGTCGACACCCATAGGGGCCACCGAGGCTCGGCCATCGATCGTCGTGCTCAGACGGTTGGTAGCGCCCAGGCTCGTGGTGATGAGCTCGAAGGGTTGATAGTAGGAACCATCGGTTGCGGCGGGCTCGAGACCGAGGCGCTGGAAGCGCGCCTCGATGAACTCCGCCGCCAGCGCGTTCTCCGGACTCTCGGGTCCGCGGCCGCGCATACCGTCCCCGGCGAGAAACTCGAGGTCGGCGCGGAGGTCCTCCTGCCGAATCGTTTCGCTACCCGGAACCGGCGCCGCATCCGGCGTCGGGGCGCAGGCGATCATCAAAGCGGGCACCAGAAACGAGAGCAAAGCGGAAATCTTGTTTGCAGTCACCTTCGCCGTCCTCCGAGTCAGAGGGAAAGCTCTATTGCCTGGCGATGATGCAGTGAATCGGCCGGTGTTGCCAGGGTGAAGTCGTCTCTCCAGGATCGCGTTGGGACTCTCGTTAGCTGTACCCGTGATACTGGCGGCGCTCAGGCGCTCCGTCGGGTGCTGGCGGGCTCCAGCGCTCCGACTCGAAGTCGAGCCAGCGCATCGACAGCGCCTCGCCGTAGGCGGGGCCGAACTCGTCCATGAGATTGCGCTCGCGCAGCTGTTCGATTAGCACTCGAACGTAGGTGTTGCGGGCTACGGTAATCAGCGCTTCGAGCCCATCGTAGGCGGTCCGTAGATCGCTGGCGTCGAAACCCACCGTGTTGTCGACGTAGTCGATGCCGGGGACACCCTCGAGGATCTCCAGGCTGGCGGGCGGTACGGCACGCAGCACGGCCCGGATCGGCTCGCGGACGCGCATCACCCCGGCGTCGGCAAGGTTCTCGACGGCCCGCTGTGCGGCGGCCCGCATATCGGCATGGGCTTCGTCGACGGGTCGCAACTCGACTGAAGAGGCGCTGGTGGCGGTCTTCACGGTGACGAATTCGATCCAAGGCATGGTCCGGAGGTCCTCCGCCAGCCTGTTATCTCCCGACCCGAAGATGATCGGCACACCGAACCGACCCCACGACAGCGCCACCAGCTCGGTCTCGGTAATTGACGCCCCGTTGAGTATGAGATCCATGCCCAGCGTGAAGGTGTGCGAGGCGAAGCCCTTGCTGCCGGTCTTGGCGTGCATCCCCACCACAGCCACGGCGTCGTAGCTGGAGGTCTCGGGAACATCGAAGTAGGTGTCGAATGGCGCGTCTCGCAGCACCTGCGACGCTCGGGGGTCCAGCAGGTCGGCTCGAACATCCGGATCCGGGTTACCTGAGCCGTGTCCATCGACGACGTGAACCTCGGTGGCCCCGCCGGCGAACAGCCCATCGATGACCGCGTTTATGTCGGCAGCCAGCATCTCCTGGCCGTGAGGATACTGTGGGTCACCGAAGTCGAAGCTATGCCAATCGTCCTGGCCGGCCAGGCCTTCCATGTCGTGAAGCACCAAGACGCGGATGCCGTCCGAGGTGTCCGGTGCAGCGCTGTCGACGGTCCATGGCGCCGAGTCCTCGTTCGGTGGAGTGACCGGCGTTGCTGCCTGCTCCCCGCCGGGAGCGCCTGCGCAGGCGGCGCTGAGGATCAGTGTGCAGCCCAGCGCCGCGCGTCCGGCGGTGTGGCGATGAGGTTGGTAGAGGCCGTCGAGACTGGGCATCCGGTTACTCCTTGTCGTGTGCCGCGAGCGAGGCTCGGAAGCTTGTGCCGCACGTACCGAGTCGCTCTTCGAGTCGCTCCGTGCAATCGCAGTCGTTGCATGCCCGTGGCTCGCTGCCATTGCTGTCGCGGCACTCCTGGACATCGTGAGCGTTCTGGATCTGCTCGAGCTCGAAATACTCCTCCCAGTACGGAATCTCCTCTTCGAGCGGCGTCGGACAGTAACAGATCTCCACCCAGCGCACGCTGCCGTCTGCCAGTTGGCGCGCGGCAGCCATGTTGCGCAGGTACTCGCCGCCGGCGACCGAACCGCGCCCGAGGCTGCGATCGGCGATCGCGGCGCGCAACGCCGATGCGCGGCCTTCCTTGAGGCGGGCTCGAACCAAATATCGCATCGGCCCGATTCTGGCATGCAGCGCTCGGCACGCATACCGTCTGGGCGGCATCGGCCGTTCCAGCTGGTATCGTCGTCGGGCCATCCTGGCCGGATGGGGGCTGCCGCCGCCTCGCGATCGGCCGAACTCCTGGAGAGCAAGTCATGCGACAGCAAGCCAACGTGCACCTGAGAGCCTTGTTCACGGTCTGCTCCGCCGCGACCGGGCTCTTTCTCGTGGTAGGGCTCGGCGGCGATGGTAGCCGACTGGTTGCCAGTGCCCAGGCGCTGCCGCCTGTTGCGCAGCAGGCGTCGATCGAAGGCACGCCGCAATGGACACCGGAGGATCGAGGCAGCGACAACCTCGAGGTCGTGGCGCACCTGCCGCTGGGGGGCCGCCTGACGGTCGCTGACATCGATATCGAGCAGGAGATCGATCGACCGTATGCCTACGTTGGTCGCGTGGCGATCTTCGATGGTGAGCGTGGTACCGACATCATCGACCTACGCGACCCGGCCAACGCTTCGGTTCTCTACCGTTGGCGAATCGAGGACCAGGATCTACACGTCGGTCCGGGTGGCATGGACGTAAAGCACTTCAAGTGGAACGACAGGTACTACGTGGTTCAGTCGCTGCAGTTCGGGCAAGGTGGCCCGAACGCCGATCTGGGTGCGGTGGTACTCGACGTTACCGATCTGCCGGACGCATCGTCGGTCCGTGAGGCGGGTACGATCCGCGCCCCAGACCAGCCTGGCGGCTTCCACAACATCTTCGTTTACCGACACACCAACGGTCGCGTCCTGCTGTTTGCGACGGTGCGCGGCCCGTTCGCGCATGTCTACGATCTGGGCTATCTGGTCGAGGGAGTGGGAGGCCAGGACGGCCAGGACGCGCTGGTCGCCCAGGTTCCGGTGGGCTCGGAGAGCGACAGCCCGATGCAGGGTTACCATGACCTGTACGTCGGTTACCACGCGGACACGCAACAGGATCGCTTCTACGGTGGCGGTACCGGCGGTTACTACGTTTACGACGTCACCGATCTGGAGAATCCGCAACTGCAGATCTCGCTCGTCGGCATCGAGGGCGTCGAGTGGGGACACACCTTTACGCCGTCGCCCGATGGCCGCTACGTTGTGGGGGAGACGGAGTATCGCTATGCGCCTCTGCGGATCTTCGATCTCAAACCGGCGCTCGACGGTGAGACCAGCGTGATCCGTGAGCCGATCTCCGCCTGGACCGCCGATTGGCGCCACCTGGTCCACAACCACGAGGTGAGGTGGCCGTACGTGTTCGTCTCCGGCTACGTCGATGGGCTGCAGGTGTTCACCCTCGCCGATCCGCACAACCCGGCCACGGTGGCTTGGTACGACACCTTTCTGGGACCCCTCAACACCGACTTCAACCCGGTCTTCAACGGTGCCTTCGGCGTCGATGTGCGCAACGAGGACGGCCTGATCGTGGTGTCGGATTCGACCAGCGGGTTCTGGGCGTTCCGAATGGAAGGGTTTGGCGGCTGGAACGGGGCGGAGTGGGGGATGCCCGATATTTCCAGTGCCCAGAAATGGGACACGGGGCCTGCCGCCGATCAGTAGCGAGTCGGGTGAAGGCCGCCGGTTCAGCCGACAGCCAAGTCGCTGATCACGCCGGTCCGAGCAGCAAGAACGGCGTGACTTCCTTCTGGCGCCCCCTTACTTGCATCTTGTCTAGCGGCTCACATCGGAAGAGCTTCTTTACCCGCTGTTGGGTTCTGTGCCCGATGGCGATTTGCCCCGGGTTGGCGACGGTGCTCTCGAGCCGGCTGGCGACGTTCACGGTATCGCCTACGACCGTGTAGTCGCGGCGTTTTTGCGAGCCGATATCACCGACGATTGCGGTTCCGGTGTTGACCCCGATGCGCATGCCGACGCGACGCTCCTCCGGTAGCTCCGAGTTGATGGCATCAAGGGCTTCGGACATCCCCCATGCGGCGGCTACGGCGCGCTCGGCGTGGTCGGGCTGATCGAAGGGCGCTCCGAAGAACGCCATCATCCCGTCGCCCATGAACTTGTCCAACGTACCCTCATGGGTGAAAACGACCTGCGTGAGTTGCTCGAAGATCGAGTTGAGGAGTCGTGCGGTGTCGGCTGGGGCCATGGACTCGGAAAGCGCGGTGGACCCGCATCGGTCCGTG
>DASCOT010000001.1:0-11050 GCA_036012155.1 Acidobacteriota bacterium | reverse complement strand
CGCGACATCGAGCGAGGTGTTGTCCGCGACGTCCCGCTGACGCCACGCCACAGCGCCGGGCTCGTCGCTATGGCGGAGGGCGAGCCGGGACGTGTCGGTGTCGAGGTCTACTACACGGGCCGGCAGAGTCTCGAGGCCGACCCATACCGCGCCCGCAGCGAGCCCTACGTGATCCTGGGCGTCCTTGCCGAGAAACGGCTCGGGTCATGGAGCGTCTTCATCAACGGTGAGAACCTCACCAACGTGCGTCAGTCGAGCGACGGCCCGGTGCTGCTTCCCGCCCGCGGGCTCGACGGCCGGTGGACCGTCGATGCCTGGGCGCCAGTAGAAGGTCGCGTCGTCAACGGCGGGGTTCGGGTGCGCTTCTGAGGCGCGCCGAAAAACCCGCACGACGATCGGTCCGCGTCCGCACGCGCCTGATATTTCCCATCCGCTACTGCCGCCACGTGGGGATATCGAGTTGTGTCGGCACCGGCACGAGACCCGCTCGGTGCTCCTCGACGATCGACACCAGGTCGGCGATCAGCTCGGGATGATCGGAGGCGACGTCGAACCGTTCGGCGGGATCCTCCTCGACGTTGTAGAGGGCCGGCGGGTCGTGGGCCACTGGCTGGTCGCCGACGTACGCTGATTGGGTGATGAAGTGCAGCTTCCAGGGGCCCCTGCGTACGGCGAAGAGGCGCGTCCCTCGATAGTAGTAAACGACGTCTCGCACCTGTTCGCGCTCGCCTCTCATCACCGGCGTCAGATCCACACCGTCGACGATGCGATCGGCGGGCAGGGGGACGCCGGCGAGAGCCAACGCGGTGGCATAAAGATCCATGGTCGTAGCCAACGCCGTGGAGGTGAGCCCCGCTTCGATGGTGCCCGGCCACCAGGCCAGCGCGGGCACGCGCATGCCGCCTTCCCAGGTCGTGCCCTTACCGTCGTGCAGCAACCCGGCGGAGCCGCCCTCGAGCTCCTGGGTGATCCACGGGCCGTTGTCGCTGGTGAAGACCACAAGCGTGTTTTCGTCCAGGCCCGACTCGCGCAGTGTCGCCAGAATCTCGCCGGTGCTCCAGTCGAGCTCTTCGACCACGTCGCCATACAGCCCGCGCGGGCTCTTGCCCTCGAACTCCTCGCCAGCGAACAGCGGTACATGAGGGAAGGTGTGGGGTAGATAGAGGAAGAACGGTCGCCCACGGTGCCGGCGGATGAACCCTATCGCTTCTTCCGTGTAGCGGCGGGTGAGCGTGCGCTGATCAGGTTCCTCCTCGATGGTCTCCAGGCCACGTACCAGCGGCAGCGCCGTGTAGCCGCGCTCGGCTAGCTGCGGGGAGAGCACAGCGCTCATGTCGTTGGAGTACGGCACGCCGAAGTACTCGTCGAAACCGTGGTTCGGCGGCAGGTGTTGGGGCCGGTGGCCGAGATGCCACTTGCCGAAGATGCCGGTCGCGTAGCCTGCGGCCTTCAGCGCCTCCGCGATCGTCAGCTCGGAATCCGGCAAGCCTCCATCGGAGGGCGGAAAGATCACCCGGAAGCGGTCGTTGGCCATCCCGCTTCGGATCGGCAGGCGCCCTGTCATCAATGCAGCGCGGCTCGGCGTACATACCGAGGCGCCGACGTAGAGCTGCGTGAACTTCATGCCCTCGGCCGCCATGCGATCGAGGTTGGGGGTGCGGATGGTCGGGTGGCCGTAGGTGCCGAGGTCGCCGTAGCCGAGGTCGTCGGCGAACAGAATAACGATGTTCGGGAGGTCGGTCGGCGAGACCGCGGGCGGCGATGTGTTCCCGGGAAGCATGGCCGCGCAGACGACGATCGGGGCAAGCACGGATCTGGGCATGAGGCGGGATTCTAGCCGCTCGATGGTGTGCTTGGTTCGTTACACCCTCTACTGAAGCCCCTTCTCGATCCCGACCTTCACGGCCGCGACGATCTCGTCGACGTCTGATTTCGTCACGATGAGCGGCGGAGCTATGTTCACCGTGTTGTTGTGGCCAGGCACAGCCCGGTTCGTCCGCCCGACGAGCACGCCCTCCGCAGTGATGCAGCGCATGACCGCACCCATCGCCTCCTCGCCGAGCGGCTCCCTCGTGGCTTCGTCGGCAACCATCTCCACACCGGCGAAGAGGCCTTTGCCGCGCACGTCCCCGACGTGCGGGTGGTCGCCGAGCTCACGGAGGTGGTCGAGGAGGTACGCGCCGACGACGCGGGCGTTCTCGACCAGCGCCTCCTCCTCCATGATGCGCAAGTTCTCGAGCCCGGCAGCGAAGCCGCCGGTGCAGCCGCCGTACGTGCTGATGTCGCGGAAGTAGTCGAGCGGAGCGTTCGGGTCGTTGACGAAGGCTTCGAAGATCTCGCCGCGCACGGCCGTGGCCGAGATCGGCGCGTAAGCGCTCGCAATGCCCTTCGCCATCGTGACGATATCGGGCGCGAAGTCGTAGTGCTCGAAGCCGAACATCGTCCCGGTGCGCCCGAAGCCGCAAACGACCTCGTCGATGATCAGAACGACGCCGTACTTCTCGCAGATGTCGTGGACGACGGGGTAGTACTCATCGACCGGGGGGATAACACCGCCTCCCGCGGTGATCGATTCGAGAATGACGCCGCCGACCTTGTCGGGTCCCTCTTCGACGATCGCATCTTCGAGAGAGCGTGCGCACTCGAGGTCGCAGCTCGGATACGACTTCCCGAACGGGCACCGATAACACAGCGCGTGTGGTATCCCTGCGAATCCGTCGGGAAACGGACCGTACGCCTCTTTACGCTCGGGCTGACCCGAGGCGGCGAGGCAGGCGATCGTGGTTCCGTGATAGTCGCGGTCGCGGTACAGGATCTTGTGCTTGTCGTGGCCGTTCAGGTGGGCGATCTGGCGGACTATCTTGAACGCTTTCTCGTTGGCCTCGGAGCCGCTGGAAGCGAAAAAGACGCGATCGAGGCCCGGCAGTAGATCCGTCAGCTCATCTGCGAACTCCGCAGCGGGCACGGTGCCGGCCACGCCCGCATAGTAGGGTAGCTTCACGAGCTGGTCGCGGATCGCCTCGGCGATGCTTTCGCGGCCGTACCCGACGTTGACGCACCACACGCCGCCGGACGACGCATCCAGGTACTCGGTCCCCTCGATGTCGCGCAGGCGAGCGCCGGTACCCTCGACGAAGATCTTCGGGTCGTGCTCCTCCAGGACCTTGTGTTGGAGAAGGTGATGCCAAAGGTGCTTCTTGTCTTTTTCGACGATGTCGTAGGCATCGTGGGCGGCAAGCGGAGCGGGTGTGTCGGTCATTCGTTCAGATCCAGGTGCGCGTACTTGTCCAGATGACGGGTCGGTGTTGCCATTGCGTCACGGCGGAAGGGCGCCGCCGGCAGGTCAATCGTACGTCACACGGCGCGGAGCAATACCCGATACGCGTCGCCGACCTACTGCTCGGTGGACCAGATTACGTTCCCCTGTTTGTCCAGGATGACTGCCGTGCCGTTGTTGCGAACGACCAGCTCGGCCCCCTTGTTGCCGGCGGTACCGGACGAGAAACGGAGATCTCCACCGTCGTAGACGACCAGGCCGCCATTCCCTTGCATGATCGCGTAGGCGGACGAGCAGCAGGTATCGGCACTCCAGACTGTCTGGGCTCCCTTCAACAGCTCCAGGTTGCCGTCACGGCTCATACCGAACGTGTACCGCATGTTCGTAGAGCGGAGATAGTCGCCTGCCTCGAGCCGCTGGTGCTTGTTGAGGGTGCTGCATGCCGTTGCGCCGAGGCTACCGTCCGACTCGGCAAGGAGCCGGTCCCCGTTATCGTCGCGGTGCTTCTTGTTGCCCGGCATCGTTATCAACACTCGGGCATAGGACCCGATCGACGCCACCTTTACCGAAACTCCATTGCCCAGGTCGTAGGCACGGCCTTGCTTGGCACCGACGTAGCGACCCGTGTCCATTTCGATGCGATCGGTGTTGGAGGAAGGGGCCCGACCGTTGCCGTCCTCCGAGCGGGTGACGAGCACCGAGTCGCGGTGCTTCTTGCCCCATCGGCCGGTGCCTGGGTAGGTACTGTCCTTCCTGGCCTGTCTGAACTCGACATAGAAGTAGTGAGTCCCCTCGCCAGGGATGGGAACGCGGAGTGCCTGGATTCCGCACTCCCCGGCATCCACGGGCAGCAGGTTGAACTCTCCGTCTCTTCCGGCGGTCACCACGTGCTTGGCTCCTATCCATCCCAGATAGCGTTGGTAGTAGCCACTGAAGTGCACCCCTTCACCGTTGCCCATGACGTCGTTGTAGTTGCCGTACTCCTGAAATGAGCAACCGCGTCCGCCGGTGCTGTAATAGACAGGGCCTCCGCACTCCATGCTCCTCGCGTGGTTCATGCCCAGATTGTGGCCCAGCTCGTGCGCCAGGTACCATGGGTCATAGACGTCGTCCTTGTACATCGACACGGTCTCGAAGAACGGGGCGCCATCGTTCCGGATGCCACCGATATACGCCCAGGCGCCGCTCCAATCCGACCCGCAATCACTTGGCACGACGGTAGCGATGTGGTCGAAGTTGTCGGCGTCGAATCCATCCTCCTCGAAGGCTTCGATCAGCGCATCGGAGAGGTTGTCGGTGTTGTCGTATAGGCAGTCGTTGGCGGCGTAGTCGATGCTGTATTTCCTGAAGGTGTTACCCCTGAATCTGTCGACCCCCCTGGAGACCTCATCGTAGAAGCGCTCCATCGTATCCATCTCGCCCAGGGCCTTCTCTGCAGACAGATTCGCCTCCTCCATGGCCAGAATGGCCACCCTATGTACCATCGGCGTGCGGACGAGCGGACCGTCGGTCCTGACGCGGCGCTCCGCGACCTCGAGGGAGTCGACCCGAAACCTGACCTTGTCCAGCCAACGCCCGCTGGCCGCGACCCTCGCCCCCGGCTCGACGTCGGGAGCTCGATCTAACACCAGTAGGACACGCCGCTGATCTTCGTCACCAACGAGGATGTACTGCGTTCGTGGCGCGGCCCTGTCGTCTAGCGTCTTGACGAGCAACGTGCCGCTCAGGGTTTCTGTCTGGGCACCGAGCAGGGCCAGAGAGGCGACCCCTAGAATTGCCATGCGCATGTAGTCAGCCATCGGTTTCCGCAACTCCGGCGGCGAGCGTAGCGAGTGGGTCGGCCACTAGTTCAGATCCAGGTGCGCGTACTTGTCCAGATGACGGGTCGGTGTTGCCATTGCGTCACGGCGGAAGGGCGCCGCCAGCACGTTCTCGCCACCCTCGACGATCGCGTTGATGACACACGGCTTGCCGGAAGCCATAGCCTCCCGCACCACGTCCTGGACGTCGCGGTAGTCGTCCACGGTGTAGCCCTTGGCGCCCATCGCCTCGGCGAGCTTAGCGTAGTCGGGGTTGTCCGGCAGGTCGACGGCGACGAAGCGGTTGTCGTAGAAATCGATCTGATTCTTCTTCTCGGCGCCCCACTCGTGGTTGTTCATGACGATCGCTATGACGGGGATGTTCTCCCGCACGGCGGTCATTACCTCCGAGAGGCCGCTGATCCCCCAAGCACCATCGCCCTGCATGGCGAAGACGGGCGCCTGCGGCTTGCCGACCTTGGCGCCCATTGCGCAGCCGTAGGCGAATCCGCAATTGCCCCAGGTGAGCGCGGCGAGGTGCTGGCGCCCTCCCTTGAAGCCGCGTAGGTAGCCGTTCGTGATCGAGCAGGTGTTGCCGATGTCGGTGGCGACGAGGGCGTCGTCGGGGAGCGCGAGCTGCAGCTCCCAGAGGAAGCGCCTGGGGTGCATGAGCGCGTTGGTCGAAGACGACCGTTCCTCGAGCTCGCTGTCCCAGGCGGCCTTCGCACCGGCCACGTCGGCGAGGCGTTCCTCGTCTTTCGGACGGGCGGCCCCGGCTTCCTTCAGCGCCCCGAGTAGCTCCGTGGCGTACTCCTTCACGTCCGCCATCGAGAAGAGATCCGGGATCTTACTCAGCCCCCACTGCTTCGCATCGCGGTCGACCTGGATCAGAGCAGCGTCCTCGGGCCAGTACGCCATGTCGTACTGGGGGAGCAGCCCGAACACCCCGAGCCTCGTGCCGAGCGCCAACACCACGTCCGCCTTGGCGAGGGTGCGCATCGCGGCCTTCGATCCGAGGTAGCCGAGCGGCCCGCAGCCGAGCGGGTGAGCGTACGGAAACGTATCGTTGTGCAGGTACGTGTTGACCACGGGCGCGCTGAGGTGCTCGGCGAGCGCGGCGACCTCGGAGAGCGCCTCTCCCTGGCTGACGCCGCCGCCGGAGATGATCACGGGGTACTCGGCCCCCTCGAGGAGGCGCAGGGCTTCGGAGATCTCCTCTCGGCGCGGACGGCCGGGGCCGAGCGTCGGGGTGGCGAAGATCTCCTGCTCGGTATCGCCGAAGAAATAATCCCGCGGGATGTTGAGCTGCGTCGGGCCGAGCTCGAGCTTGGCGCGATAGAAGCAGCGCCGAGTGAGCTCGGCCATGCGGTCGGGTCGGTTGACCCTGACCTGGTACACGGTCTGCTCGGCGAACATCGCCATCTGGTCGAGTTCCTGGAAGCCGCCCGTCCCGATTCCGCCGGAGCCGGCCTCGGGCGTGATGGCGACGACCGGAGAGTGCGCCCAGTACGCGGCGGCGATCGCAGAGACGAAGTTCGCGGCCCCCGGGCCGTTCTGGGCGATACACGTCTGAGGCATTCCGGTGACCCTGGCGAGACCGTCGGCGGCGTGCGCCGCGGCCTGCTCGTGGGCCACCGGGATGAAGCGGATGCCCGCATCCGGCAAGAGGTCGAGGGCGTCCATGAACGCCGAGCCGACGAGTCCGAATACGTCGGTCACGCCCTCCGCGACGAGCGTTTCGACGAGCGCCTCAGAGGGCGTCATCCTTTGCTTCGGCATCTAGATCTCCATCTCCTGTCCCAGGTTCATTCCGAGGCCGTAGTCCGATTCATTGCCATCTCGTCCTTCCGCCGCGCCGCAGCGGCCATCGACTCACCGCGTGTAGACCGACCGACCCCTCGAGAATGTCTCCATGATCGGGATGTGCTCGAGCTCGGACGCGTCTAAGGTGAGCGGATTCTGCCCCAGGATCACGAGATCCGCCTGCTTCCCCACGGCGATCGAGCCCTTGCGGCTCTCTTCGAAATACTGGTATGCGGCGCCGAGCGTAACCGCGTGCAGCGCCTCCTGGATCGTGGCGCGCTGATGGGGTCCGAGCACCTGCCTGCTGCGAGTCTTGCGGTTCACGGTGATCGAGATCAGGCGCATCATGTCCGGGGGAACGACCGAGGCGTCGTTGTGCACGGTGAAGCGCACGCCCCGGTCGATCGCCCAGCGTACCGGGCTGATGTTGCTGCCGCGCTCCTCGCCGAAGCTGATCCGGTGCCAGTCGCCCCAGAAGAAGGTGTGCGCGGCGAAGAACGAGGGCACGACGCTCAGTTCGGCGGCGCGGTCGAGCTGATCGGCCCGCATGAGCTGCGCGTGGATGATCACCGAGCGGTGATCCGGCGCCGCGTCCATGCCGGAGACCGCCTCGTCGACGCCGTCGAGCATCAGGTCCATGGCGGAGTCGCCGTTGCCGTGGGCGAGAAAGGGCACGCCCCGCCCGAGCAGCGCCGCCGCCTGGGCCTTGTAGACGTCCGGATCCATCGTCCCGTACGCCCGGTAATCCGCCGGCGCCCCGGGCGGTCCTTCCTCGTAGGGCTCGGTGACCCACGCGGTGCGCCCTTGGGGCGACCCGTCGAGTACGAACTTGACGCCCGCGACGCGGAAGCCGTTTCGGTAGCTCGGCTCGTACTGCAGCCGATCCTCCAGGATTGCGTCAGCTCGGGTGAAGACTGCTACGTCGGCGAGCAGCGGCTCTCGCTCGGCGGCGGCGCGGATCGTCTCGACCGTCTCCGGGCTCGTGCCGCCGCCGTTCTGGATCGTGGTGGTGCCGTAGCCGAGATAGACGCCGATCGACTTGCGGACCAGCTGGTCGAATTCCTCGGGCGTCGGCGACGAGGCTCCGCTGACGAGGAGCCCTACGGCGGATTCCTCGAACACACCGTTGGGCTCGCTCGAGCCCTCTACCCGCCGGATATGGCCGCCCTCGGGGTCGGCTGTGTCGGCCGTGATGTTGCTCGCCGCGAGCGCTGCGGAGTTGGCCGCACTGAGATGCCCCGACACGTGAACGATCACGATCGGGTGCTCGGTCGAAGCTCGATCGAGATCGAAGCGCGTCGGATGGCGTCGCTCTTCGAGCAGCGAGTCGTCGTAGCCCCTTCCGGAGACGACCTCGCCCGGCGGGATCTCCTTGTCCTCGATCCAGCGCCGAATCTTGGCGACGAGCTCGTCGATGTTCGTGACGTCCCCCACCGGAGGGGAGTGGAGCGACAGAGCATCGAGGGCGCGCCCGGCTCCGAGGAAGTGACCGTGTGCGTCGATGAAGCCGGGCAGCAGCGCACGCTCACCGAGGTCGACGACACGCGTCGAGGCGCCCTGCAGCGCCATGATCTCGTCGAGCGTACCAGCGGCGGTGATCGTCTCGCCGGTCACCGCCACCGCGGCCACGGACGGCTGGGTGGGATCCATGGTGACGATGTTGTCGCCGAAGAAGATCGTGTCGGCCCGCGGTCCCGAGTCGCCCCCGGGCGCGCACCCGCCGGAGGCGACGACAAGTGTGAGTGTGGCTACGACGACGGCTCGTCTCGACCTGTCCATCTGGTCACCCGCGATCTGTTGTCCCGGCGGCCCGCTCGGTGCTCGACAGGCGCCTCTCAGCGGACGGTGCAGGAATCGAGGGCCGTGATCGTACTGTGCGGTCCGGTCGGGCGCAAAAGAACGCTCAATAGCGTCCGAGGCGCTCCCGATACGAGGTCAGCTCCTCCTTCAAGAGCGGGGCGAGAAGGTAGAGCCCGGCGAGATTCGGGATCGCCACCAGGAAGATCAGCGCGTCTGACAGATCGACGAGAGCGCCGAGTTGGATGCTGCTCCCGAGAACGATGAAGAGGCAGAAGAAGAGCTTGAAGCCGGTCTCGACGACCGGACGATGTCCGGCGAGGTAGGTGAATGCCTTGAGGCCGTAATAGCTCCAGGACAGCATCGTCGAGAACGCGAAGAGCACTGCGGCGATCGATAACGGAACCGGCGACCATGACAACGTGCTCGCGAACGCGTCCGTCGTCAGCTGGATTCCGCTTACCTCCGTCGATGCCAGCGCCGGGTCGTAGACCGTCGTGACGATGACGAGTGCGGTCATCGTGCAGATGACTACGGTATCGATGAACGGCTCCAACAGGGCGACGAATCCTTCGGTGACGGGTTCGTCGGTACGTACTGCGGAATGTGCGATCGCCGCGGAGCCGAGGCCGGCTTCGTTCGAGAAGACGGCGCGCCGGAAGCCGACGATCATGACGCCGATCAGGCCGCCGGCGATCGATTCCGGCGCCAACGCGCCCTGCCAGATCTGGCCCACCGCCCTGGGCAGCTGCTCGAAGTTGAGAACCAGGATGAGCAGCGCCAAGAGTACGTACAGCACCGCCATGAACGGAACGAGCTTCGATGTGGTTCTGGCGATGCTCTGGATGCCACCGACGATCACCAGCGCCACGACGGCCGCCATTGCCAGGCCCAGCAACCAGGCCCTGCCGAAAAAGAAGCTGTCCGCGCCGCCGGTGACGTCGATCAGGATCGCCGCGGCCTGGTTGGACTGGAACATGTTGCCGATTCCGAGGCACCCGACGATCATCGCGGCTGCGTAGAAGATCCCCAGGGCACGGCCGGTACGGGGCAGCTCCCGCAACGCGAGCCCACGTTCCAGGAAGTACATCGGTCCGCCGCTGACCGAGCGGTTCTCGTGTTCGCGCCTGAACTTCACTGCCAGGGTGCACTCGGCGAATTTGGTGCTCATCCCGAGCAAGCCGGCGATGATCATCCAAAGCGTCGCGCCCGGCCCGCCAACCGAGATCGCTACCGCGACGCCGGCGATGTTGCCGATGCCGACGGTGCCGGATACCGCGGTCGCCAACGCCTGGAAGTGCGTGACCTCCCCTGGGTGGAGCGCGTTGGCGTATCGGCCGCTGACGAGGTGTAGCGCGTGTCGGAACCCGCGCAGGTTGATGAAGCGCAGATAAAGCGTGAAGAAGAGCCCTCCGGCGATCAGCCAGGCGACGATCAGCGGGAGCTCGGCGCCGGCGACCGGTACCGCGTAGAAAACGAAGCCGTAGATCGCGTCCGCGAGCGGCCGCATGAATCTGTCGATGGTTTGGTCGATACCCAAGTGCGAGCTCGTCCCGCTTGGTTCAGCCCGAGGGGTGCCTTACGCAACCGCTAGTTGGTCTCGAAGCTGATGACTATAGCTGAATATGCGTTCATCAGGTCGGCGAAGAATCCCGGGGGAAGGCGACGAAGGGAGATGCTCGGCCACGCGGTCTTCAACGACCGCTTGTCAGCCCCGATCTACTGAGGTAACACGTGGCCAACACTTGGGGCAGATGGATCTACGCCAGAAGAGGGGGTGCTCGCTGAGCGACACCGGAAGCTGCTTCGACCGCCGGATCGTTTCCCGCAGGGTGAAGGCCTCGACCTTCGTCCTGCTCGCCCTTGTCTCGATGGTTTTCGTCGGATCGGCGTGTCGAGGGGCGGGGCGCGACGCAGCCAACCGGGAGCTGCCCAACATCGTCGTCATTCTCGCCGACGACATGGGCTACGGCGATCCAGGGAGCTACAACCCCGCGTCGCGGATCCCGACGCCGAACATCGACAGGCTCGCCGGCGAGGGGATGCGCTTCACCGACGCGCACTCACCATCGGCGGTTTGCACGCCCACCCGCTACGGCCTTCTCACCGGAAGGTACGCCTGGAGAACGCGGCTGAAAAGCGGCGTCTTGGTTGGCTACTCGTCGGCGCTCATCGAAGAGGGCCGCCTGACGTTAGCTTCACTGTTGCAGCACAGCGGCTACGCCACCGCCGCCGTCGGCAAGTGGCACCTGGGGCTCGGGTCTGTGGAGCCGACCGACTACGAGCAACCCCTGCGTCCCGGGCCCAACGCCGTGGGATTCGACTACTTCTTCGGGATTCCCGCTTCGTTGGACATGGCACCGTACGTGTACGT